>NZ_JAPJDM010000017.1:200609-203508 GCF_026242095.1 Streptomyces sp. NEAU-W12 | reverse complement strand
CGGGCGCCCAGCAGCAGGCCGAAGATGAAGAAGTACACGGCCGCGTTCAGCAGCGGCGTGGCCACCTGCCACAGCTGGCCGAGCCTGGCCTGGCTGTACTGCGCGGTCAGCTTCGCCCGGGAGAAGGTGAGGATGAAGTGCCGGCGTCCCCAGAGCAGCCGGACGTACTCGACGAGCGACGGCCGGGCGCCACTCACCGTCAGTCCGTACTTGGCGGCGAGCTCGGCCGCCGTGAGGCCGTCGTCGGGCGGCACGGGCGCGCTGACCGTGACCGGGCCGTCGTGCGTTGTCTCACTCACTGGTGAAAGCTTTCCCTCTTCGAGATGCCCGGCCCGTACGGACCGGGCATGCGCCGGGAGGCCTGGGTGCGGCCCCGATGGTCCCGGACACGAGCTTGTCAGATGACAGGGGGCCGGCCCAGCCGGGTCAGCCGCCACACCGTACGCCACTTCATGGGCCGGCGAGGACCGCTGGGGGTGGTCCAGCCCTCCCGGAAGCCGCCGAACCAGGCCTTGAGGGCCGGGCGCGAGGGCCTGCGGAGCAGGGTGAGCAGCATCCAGGCGCCCAGGTAGAGGGGGACCAGGAGCGCGGGAAGGTTGCGGCGGGCCAGCCAGACGCGGTTGCGGGCGACCATGCGGTGGTAGACCGCGTGCCGCGAGGGGGCGGTGGTCGGGTGGTACAGCACCATGTCGGACCGGTAGTCGATCATCCAGCCGGCGTCGAGCGCCCGCCAGGCCAGGTCGGTCTCCTCGTGTGCGTAGAAGAACGCGTCGGGCAGGCAGCCGACGTCGGCGAAGACCCGGGTGCGTACGGCGTTGGCGCCGCCGAGGAAGGTGGTCACCCTCGAGGAGCGCATCGGGTCGGCGGCGCGCAGCCGGGGCACGTGGCGGCGCTGGGTGCTGCCGGTGTCCGGGTCGGCGATGCGGAAGCTGATGATGCCGAGCTCCGGGTCGGCGGTGAACGCCTGGCGGCACAGCTCGGCCGTGTCGTGCTGCGCCAGGAGGCCGTCGTCGTCGAGGAACAGCAGGATGTCGACGTCCTGGCCGTTCGGGCCGAACGCCTCGATGCCGACGTTGCGGCCGCCGGGGATGCCGAGGTTCTCCGGCAGCTCGACGGTGCGCACGCCGTCGGGGACCTCCGGGACGGGCGAGCCGTTGCCGACGACGACGGCCCGGACCGGTTCGCCGTCCTGCTTGGCGACCGAGTCGAGCAGGGCACGCAGCTCGTCGGGGCGGTTGCCCATGGTGATGATCACCGCGCCGACCTTGAGGGAGGACCCCATCGCGGTCACCTCAGCCTGCTGGAGGCGAGGACGGACACCAGGTGCAGCAGCGTCTGCAGCAGGGCTGTCCCGGCGAGGACGGCGACACCCAGACGGGTGAAGAACAGGTCGCCCCGGGCTGTGTCGACGATCGCGAGGACCACGATCAGCAGCGACGCCTCCATGCCGAGGATCAGCCGGTGGAACTTCAGGGCTCCGGCGGCCCGGCGGGCCAGCGCCATGCCGGAGGAGCGCGGCTCGGCGGCGGCCTCCTTGACCGGCGGGAGTCCGCCCTGGTGCCGGGCCACGCCCACCAGGTCGGTCTCGGCCTTGATCAGGATGGCGCCGAGGGCTGCCAGGGTGCCGAGGAAGGCCCAGAGCCAGTCGATGCGGCCGGTGCCCCACAGGTCGGCGGCGCGCAGGCCGAACCCGACGAGGACGGCCGCGTCGCACAGGTAGGCGCCGACCCGGTCGAGGTAGACCCCGCTGAGCGAGAACTGCTGCTTCCAGCGGGCGATCTCGCCGTCCACGCAGTCGAGCAGCAGGTACAGCTGCACCATGACCAGGCCGAGGACCGCGCCCGTGATCCCCGGCACCAGCAGGGCCGGGGCGGCGAGGACGCCGAAGACGGTCATCAGATACGTGAGCTGGTTGGGCGTGACCCTGGTGTTCACCAGGTAGCGGTCCACCCGCAGGGACACCTCACGCATGTAGAGGCGTCCCATCCAGTGCTCACCGCTGCGCCGGTCCTTCACCCCCGCGGGGTGGACGACCGGACGGAGTTCAGCTACCGATGGCCTTGACATAGTCGGCGTAGACGTCCTTGATCTGTTCGGTCTTCAGGTCGAGATGTTCGAGAATCGTGAAGCGGCCGGGGCGGGTCTCGGGGGCGAATTCGACGACTTTGACGAACTCCTCCGCCGTGAAGCCGATCTCCTGAGGCAGTACCGGCAGTCCGTGCCGGCGCAGTACTCCGGCCATGTACGCCGACTCGTCGTGCGCGCCGCGCAGGTACATGGCGAAGGCCGCGCCCAGGCCGCACTGCTCTCCGTGGGCGGCGGCCCGCTTGGGGTAGAGCAGGTCGAAGGCGTGGTTGATCTCGTGGCAGGCCCCGGAGGACGGCCGCGAGTCGCCGGACACCGACATGGCGATGCCGCTGAGGACCAGTGCCTCGGCGAGCACCTGGAGGAAGTCGTTGTCCCCGATGCCTCCGGGGTGGCGCAGCACGGACTCGCCGGCCTGCCGGGCCATGGCGGCGGCGAGCCCGTCGATCCGCTCGCCCTTGACCCGGTTGGCCAGCTCCCAGTCCGCGATGGCGGAGACGTTGGAGACGGCGTCGCCGATCCCCGCGCGTACGAAGCGCACCGGGGCGTCCCGGATGATGTCGAGGTCGATGACGACCGCGATCGGGTTCGGCACGCCGTAGGAGCCGCGGCCGGCGTCGTTGTCGAGGGTGGCGACGGGCGAGCACAGGCCGTCGTGCGCGAGGTTCGTCGGTACGGCGACCAGGGGGAGGCCGACGCGTGCCGCGGCGAACTTGGCGCAGTCGATGATCTTGCCGCCGCCGAGTCCGACGATCGCGTCGTAGTGGCCGGCCTTTATGGCGCCGGCCAGCCGGACCGCGTCGTCGAGGGTGCC
>NZ_JAPJDM010000017.1:162418-200599 GCF_026242095.1 Streptomyces sp. NEAU-W12 | reverse complement strand
ACCTCGTACCCGGGGGCGCCGGGCAGCGACGGGGAGAGCCGCTCGCGCAGTCCGGCGCCGGAGCCGCCGCTGACGGCGACGGCGAGGCGGCCCGACTGCGCGATGCGCTCGTCGGCGAGGACCCCGGCCAGGTCGTCGAGGGCACCGGGGCGGATGTCGACGACGAGCGGGGAGGGGATGAGCCGGGTCAGTACTGGCATGCGATCTCCCGTCCACGGGCGAGATCGTCGTGGTTGTCGATCTCCACCCAGTCGACGTCGCCGATCGGCGCCACGTCGATCCGGAAGCCGCGGTTCACCAGTTCCTGGTAGCCGTGCTCGTAGAACTGCTGCGGGTCGGTCTCCCACACGGTCCTCAGCGCGTCGGCCAGCGCGGGGGCGGCGTCGCCCTCGATGAGGGTGACGCCGATGTACTCGCCGGTGGCCTCGGCGGGGTCCATCAGCTTGGTGATCGTCGTCATGCCCTTGCGGGGGTCGACGACGACCTTCATCTCCTCGTCCGCGAGGGACTTCACGGTGTCGAGGGCGAGGATGATCCTCTTGCCGTCGCCGCGGGCGGCGAGCAGCGTCCTCTCGACGGAGACCGGGTGCACGGTGTCGCCGTTGGCGAGGATCACACCGTCCTTGAGTGCGTCACGGCCGCACCACAGGGAGTAGGCGTTGTTCCACTCCTCGGCCTTGTCGTTGTCGATGAGGGTGAGCTTGAGCCCGTACTTCCGCTCCAGGGCCGCCTGGCGCTCGTACACGGCCTCCTTGCGGTAGCCGACGATGACGGCGGCCTCGGTCAGGCCGATCTCGGCGAAGTTGCCGAGGGTGAGGTCCAGGACCGTCGGTTCGCCCTCTATGCCCGCGGGCCCCACCGGCACCAGCGCCTTGGGCAGGGTGTCGGTGTAGGGGCGCAGACGCCGTCCGGCGCCGGCCGCCAGCACGAGGCCGATCATGCGGGTTCTCCTTCGTCGTGTACGGCGGGTGCTCCGCCCCGGTGGGCGGCCACCCAGAAGCGGATGCTCTCGAAGAGCACCAGCAGGGCCACGGCCACGGCGATCACCGCGAGCGCGACGGCGAACTGCGGGGCGGTGAGCAGGGCGGCCAGGACGACGACCGCCAGGGTGCGGCCTTCGTGCCCCGCGACCACCCGCACCAGCCAGGGCGGGGGCGCGCCCGCGTCGCCGCGGATGCGGTAGACCGTGTCGTAGTGATGGTAGGCGACGGCGGCCACCAGGCCGTAGGCCGCCGGAAGCGCTCCGTTCACCCCGGCGCCCGCCGCCAGTGCCAGGACGGTGCCGTACTCGGCTGCGCGCAGGAACGGCGGGACCAGCCAGTCGAGGGGGCCCGTGAGGGGGCGGGCGACGGCCAGGGCTGAGGTCAGGACGTACAGGAGGGCGGCGAGGACGGGCCACGGTCCGCCGAAGCCGGTCAGCGCGGCCGTGGTGGTGACGGCGGCGCCACCGAGCAGGGCGACGGCAGGGGCGGTGAAGCCGGGCAGGCGTCGCGCGGGGGCCTTCAGCGTCCGGGCGAGGCGTTCGGCGAGCGGCCCGGTGTCGGTGAGGTCCGCGAGGGCGCGCGCCGCGCGGTCGGTCCTGCGGGCCTTACGGGCCAGGGAGCGCAGGACGCGGCCGGCCGTGGTGTACGTCGCCGCGAAGGCGCAGCCGATCAGCAGGGCGCAGAAGGTGATGCGGGGGGTCGTGAGGGCCGTGAGGACCGCGATCATCGCCCAGCGCTCACCGATCGGGAGGACGATCATGCGGCGCACCCAGACCGTCCAGCCGACGCTGTCGAGTCTGCCGGAGAGGGCGGCGGTGGGGCTGGTGCCGGCGGTGGCGGCCGTGCTGTCGGCGTTCGCCTCGTTGAAGGAGAAGTCCACGACGTGCCGGCAGGTCTGCAGGACCATCGCGCCCAGGGCGAGGGCCCACACGTCGTCGCCGCCGCGGGCCGCGCCGAGGGCCAGGCCCGCGTAGTAGGCGTACTCCTTGGCGCGGTCGAAGGTGGCGTCGAGCCAGGCGCCGAGGGTGGAGTACTGCAGGGAGTAGCGGGCGAGCTGGCCGTCGGTGCAGTCCAGCACGAAGGAGGCGAGGAGCAGGGCGCCGGCGGCGACGAAGCCCGGGCGGGTGCCGGTGGCGGCACAGGCGGCCGCTATGAGCGCGGTGATCAGGGAGGCGGTGGTGACCTGGTTGGGGGTCAGCCCGCGCCGGGCGCACCAGCGGGCGATGTAGCGGGAGTACGGGCTGATGCAGTAGGTGGTGAAGAAGCCGTCGCGGGCCTTGACGGCCGACTTCAGCCGGACGGCCTCGTCGTCGACGGCGGCGACGGACTGCCGGGCCTCGTTGCGGGCCTGGGGGCCGTCGGGCACGGTGGCGACGAGGCTGCCGAGGTCGGGGCGGTGCGGATCGCTGCCGTCGGCGCTCAGGGCGGTGACGATGCGGTCGGTGAGGGTGCCGGTGAGGGCGGTTCCGGCGGGCGCCGAAGTCCCGCCGGACGCGGTCCCACCGGCCTCGCCGGGCACGGGGGAGGCGGCGGGCTCGGAGACCGCGGTGCTCTCCCGGGCCATCGCACGGACCAGGGCCTGGCGGGCGGTCGGCTGGGCGGTGACGGCACCGGGGATCGCGGCGAGCGGGAAGCGGGGGTCGGTGAGGCCGAGACGCAGCGCGTGCTCATGGCCCACGAACCGGGCGTCGACGACGGCGACCCGCTGGCCGGTGGGCACCTCGGCGAGCAGGGCCCCGGCCTCCGCGGTGCCGGACGCGATCCGCACGTCGAAGCCGAGGGAACGCAGGTCCGCCTCGAGCGACGAACCCGGAACCGGCTGGCCGGTGAGGATGGCGGTCGACAACCGAATCTCACTCCCTGGAATGCCGACGTGTCCACGCCGGTCGTGTACATGGTGGGGGCGGCCGTACGGGGCCCCGGGCGGCATGTCGGCTGAGGTTAGCGGATACCCCTGAGCCCGCGTTCACCACCCGTTCGGCGGTTGGATCGTTGCGGTTTCACCTGCGTCCCTGCCGCGATCATCATCGGGGATAGCGGGGCCGGCCCACAAACCGCGCACCCAGAAGGGGCATTGGGGCGAATACGGGGCATCGTTTTGGAACCGCTCCGCCCGGCGCCGGGCGGCCGGGACGGGTGCCGCACGACACGTACGAGGCGGACCACGACCGACACCGGGGAGCCGGGTCTCAGCCTCCGACCAGCGAGATGCCCGCGGGTGAGGTCCGCGGGCGGCCCGGTGGAGATCCCGGACGGCCGGGCCCTCACCGTATCGCCGGGGAGGGCTGCCGGGGCCCGCTGCGCAAGTGGCGTCGCCGTCCGGCGGGCGGCCGTGCGACGTCATGGACCCCTTTGCTCGGGCGAAGCCGAGAGCTCGGGGAGCGTGCTCCCGGCGTCCTCTCGGCGCACCGTCCGGAAACCCTCGTCACCGGGCGCGCCCGGGCTTTCGGGCGGTGCGGCGGGAGCGCGTGCCGGGCCTCGCGCGGCAGGCACCCCTCCCGCCCCGGGCTTCAGGACCCTCCCGCTCCTGCGCCGGGCGTCCTGACGGCGAGGACTCCGCGCTCCCCGCGCCGGGGGCCGCGCACGGCAGGGCCGTGTGGGTCTCGCCACGGGGGCCACGCCTGCGCCCCGGCGCGTGCGCACGGTGAGAACGGCCCGACGTCGAACGGCACCCGCCCCTTCGGCTCGTCCGCAGCGCCGGCCGGGTCGTCCGGGAGAGGCGCGCCTCCCTCTGGCACACGTCTGACCTGCGTACCGTTTCCGCAGGTCAGGTCACATGACAACGGTGTTCAGTGCCGCGTTGCCGGATACCCCCGGCCCGTAGTTCACTGTGCTCCGGACGAGTCAGGGAGGAACGGCTTCCATGGGGGCTGGGCACGATCACGGGCACGCGCACGGCGCGCCCGCCGGCGGTACGGCGAGCGCGGCGTACCGCGGCAGGCTGCGGGCGGCGCTGGCGATCACGCTCGCCGTCATGGTGGTCGAGATCATCGGCGGTGTGCTGGCCGACTCGCTCGCCCTGGTCGCCGACGCGGCTCATATGGCGACGGACGCGCTGGGGCTCGGCATGGCGCTGCTGGCGATCCATTTCGCGAACCGCCCGCCGAGCGAGCGCCGCACCTTCGGCTACGCCCGCGCGGAGATACTCGCCGCGCTCGCGAACTGTCTGCTGCTGCTCGGGGTGGGCGGCTACGTGCTGTACGAGGCGGTCCAGCGGTTCATCACGCCGACGGGCACCGAGGGCGGGCTGACGCTGGTCTTCGGCGCGATCGGTCTGGTCGCCAACATGGTGTCGCTGACGCTGCTGATGAGCGGGCAGAAGGAGAGCCTGAACGTGCGCGGGGCGTTCCTGGAGGTGGCCGCCGACGCGCTGGGCTCGGTCGCGGTGATCGTCTCGGCGCTGGTCGTCGTGGCGACCGGCTGGATGGCCGCCGACCCGATCGCCTCCCTCGTGATCGCCGCACTGATCGTGCCCCGCACCTTCAAGCTGCTGCGCGAGACCCTGGACGTGCTGCTGGAGGCGGCGCCCAAGGGCGTGGACATGGCCCAGGTCCGGGCGCACATCCTGGACACGCAAGGCGTCGAGGACGTGCACGATCTGCACGCCTGGACCATCACCTCGGGCATGCCGGTACTGTCCGCACACGTGGTCGTCAGCTCCGAGGTGCTCAGCGCCATCGGGCACGAGAAGATGCTGCACGAGCTGCAGAGCTGCCTGGGCGACCACTTCGACGTGGAGCACTGCACCTTCCAGCTGGAACCGCACGGTCACGCGGAGCACGAGGCGCGGCTCTGCCACTGAGACGGCACCGGACCGTGGGCGCCGTCCCCGCCGCCGTGGGACGACGTGGCGGCGGGGCGCCGGGGGCGGCCGGGGGCGGCCGGGGCGGGAGGCGCCGCTGGGGCGTGAGTGTGGTGTTCATGCGCCGGGGAAGCATCCTTCCGCCCCCTGCCTGCGCCCTTTCGTCCATGGCGCCCCGCATTTCACGATTTCACGGTTCTCCCGCCGCCGGCCCGGGCAGGTCGTCCACGGGGCCCCTCTTCCGGTGTCCGGTCCGCGCCGGCCACGGGCCGGACCGCCCGCGGGACATGCGGGCGGTGCGGGAGTGCCGGGAGTGCCGGATTCGTGCGGCAGACTTGGGGCGCGAAGACCGAGTGAAGGATGGGTATGCCGATCACACCTGCCACCGCGACGCACAGCCCGTCGGGCCCTGCCGCCGAGGCGATTCTGCTGGAGCTTGTCGACGAAGACGGCGTGACGGTCGGTACCGCGGAGAAGCTGGCCGCCCATCAGCCCCCGGGGCAGTTGCACCGGGCGTTCTCGGTGTTCCTGTTCGACGAGCGGGGCCGGTTGCTGATCCAGCAGCGGGCGCTGGGCAAGTACCACTCCCCCGGCGTGTGGTCCAACACGTGCTGCGGGCACCCCTACCCCGGTGAGGCGCCGTTCGCGGCGGCGGCCCGGCGGACCTTCGAGGAGCTGGGGCTGTCCCCGTCGCTGCTCGCCGAGGCGGGCACGGTGCGCTACAACCATCCGGACCCGGCCTCCGGTCTGGTCGAGCAGGAGTACAACCACCTGTTCGTCGGCATGGTGCAGGCGCCGCTGCGGGCGGATCACGAGGAGGTGGCGTCCACGGCGTTCGTGACCCCGGACGAGCTGGCCCGGCGGCATGCCGAGGACACCTTCTCGGCGTGGTTCATGACCGTGCTGGACGCGGTCCGCCCGGCGGTCCGGGAGCTGACGGGACCGTCGGCGGGCTGGTGACCGTGCGCGGGGCCGGTGGCGGACCCGCGTGCGCGCCGGGCAGGCCGGGCGTGGGCGCCGGGCTTGTCCGGGCCCGTGCGGTCCGGGCCGTCAGGCCTGCGCGGACTTGAGCGGCAGGGCGGCCCAGACCACCTTGCCGCCGCTCGCGGTGTGCTCGACGTCGCACGTGCCGTTCGCCTCACGGGCGATCTCGCGCACCAGGAGCAGTCCGCGGCCGCCGGTGCGGCCGTGGTCGGTCTCCAGGGCGGTCGGGCGGTAGGGGTGGCTGTCCTCCACGGACACCCTGACCCACTCGGCTCCGACGGCGACCTCCACGGCGAGCACCGGGGAGAGCAGGGCCGCGTGCCGTACGGCGTTGGTGACCAGTTCCGACACGATCAGCAACAGTCCCTGGACCACCTCGTCGGCGACCGGCACCCCCTGGCGCAGCAGCAGGTCCCGTACGGCGTGGCGCGCCTGCGGGACCGAGGCGTCGAGGGCGGGGGCGGTGAACCGCCAGACGCCTTCGTACGGCAGTGGCGCCGGTCGCGGTGCTACGTTCTTCGCCCCGGCGGGTCCCTCCCCGCCCTGTGGGCGTGGGCCGGGCCCGCGCCCCTGGTCGTCCATCGTCCGGTCGCCACCCTCACGCTCGACTGTCACCACACGTCGAGTGTTGGCACCTGCGCGCACCCCACCGAAGCCCTGAACAGAAGTCAGCGGATATCGAGCGTTTGTGGTCGTTGGCTTATGCCATCGTCGCTTGCGGCACCGTTCCTGTTCGCCCTGTGTCGTGTCGGTGAACTATTCGGGTTGTACGGGTTCGGCATGGGGCCCCGTGCTCTCCGGACCCGTCAGCTGGTCGGAGACCATGCTCACGATCCTGCGCCCGCCGTAGCCGGTGGCGATCAGCCCGAGCCCGTCGAAGAGCAGGGCGAGCGAGAGGAAGGTGCCGATCACGTACTGGCTGCTGCTCGGCCAGGTGGCCAGGACCAGGATGCCGAGGAGGAGGCCGAGGACGCCCTGCAGGAGCGTCACACCGAACTGCGGCCCGCGGACCACCATGCTGCCCACCAGGCGGAACAGCCCGCCGGTGAGGAACAGCAGTGCGGCGAACATGGTCAGCCCCTCGGCGGCCGCCTCCGGTGTGCGCAGGACCACCGCACCGGCCGCGACGTTCAGCGCCGCGACGATCACGGCGAGCCAGAAGAAGCTGGTGTGCCGGGCCTGGACCGCGTGCAGCAGCGAGACCGCACCGCCGATCAGCAGCAGCCAGCCGAACAGCACCATCGTGGTCAGCGTCGCGACGCCGGTGTAGACCAGACCGAAGAGGCCGGCGGCGACCAGGATCACGCCGAGCGCGGCGAGCCGGCCGAAGCCGCTCTTCAGTTTGGCCGCCTCGCCGCGCGGTGTGGTGGATTTGGCCATGACTGCCTCCTCGTTGTCCGTTCTCTCCCCTTCTCCCCTGCCCCGGCGTCGCGTAACGCCCCACCCGCTCCTGCCGGTCGGCGCCCCGACCGGGGCGGATAGCATCCGGCGCATGGAGCCGCAGCTGTCGCACAGTGTCACCGACTCGGTCGCCACGGTCGTCATCCGCCATCCGGCGAAGCGCAACGCCATGACGACCTCGATGTGGCGCGCGCTGCCGCCGCTGCTCGACACGCTGGCGGACGACGCCGGGGTGCGGGCGCTGGTGCTCACCGGCGAGGGCGAAACCTTCTGCGCCGGGGCCGACATCTCCACGCTCAAGGGCTCGCCGCAGGAGGCACAGCGGCTGGCCGTGGCGGCCGAGGAGGCGCTCGCCGCGTTCCCTGGACCGACGCTCGCGGCGGTCCGGGGCCACTGCGTCGGCGGCGGGGCACAGCTGGCGGCGGCCTGCGACCTGCGGTTCGCGCAGGAGGGGGCCGTCTTCGGGGTGACCCCGGCCCGGCTCGGGATCGTCTACCCGGCCTCCTCCACCCGGCGGCTGGTGTCGCTGGTGGGGCCGGCCACCGCCAAGTACCTGCTGTTCTCCGGTGAGCTGATCGACACCGCGCGGGCGCTGCGTACGGGGCTGGTCGACGAGGTGCTGCCCGTGGACGGACTGGACCGGCGGGTCGCGGAGTTCACCGCGGTCCTGGCCTCGCGTTCGCAGCTGACGCAGGCGGCGGCGAAGGAGTTCGCGAACGGACGCACCGACCGGGACAGCCACTGGAGCGGTCAGGCACGCGGCAACGGCGACACGGCGGAGGGGGTCGCCGCCTTCCTCGAACGCAGGCCGCCCCGGTTCGGCTGGACTCCGCCGGGGCGCGGGTAGGACACGGCGTACGCGACGGACAGGCATGGTGAAGCGTTGACGAGGTATCCGTAGGTGACCGTCCGCTCCGACCCGGGGCGGACGGGGAACCGAAGGAGGAGATCGTTGTGCGTGCCATCGCGGATGTTCTGCGTCAGATCGGCGGCGCCGCCGCCACCGTCGTGACCCTGCCGTTCCGGGCGCTGGCCCGGCTGTTCGGGGGTGCCTCGTCCGCGGGGCGGGGCCGGCGCGCCTGACCCGGCGCGCGCCGGGGCCCCGCGAGTCGCCGTCCTGATCCCCGATTGTCGGCACCACCTGCCACAATTGCCGCGCAACCTCAGCGAAGAAGGCGGTACGGGATCGTGACGACACCCCTCCAAGGGTCCATCGAAGGCAGGATCGCCGAGGAGCTCGGCGTACAGGAGCGGCAGGTCAGGGCCGCCGTGGAACTGCTCGACGGCGGTTCCACGGTGCCCTTCATCGCCCGCTACCGCAAGGAAGCCACCGAGATGCTCGACGACGCGCAGCTGCGCACGCTCGAGGAGCGGCTGCGCTATCTGCGGGAACTCGAGGAGCGTCGTACGGCGATCCTGGACTCGGTGCGCGAGCAGGGCAAGCTCACCGAGGAGCTTCAGGCACGGATCCGGGGCGCGGAGACCAAGGCGCGCCTGGAGGACATCTACCTGCCGTACAAGCCGAAGCGGCGGACCAAGGCGCAGATCGCGCGCGAGGCGGGGCTCGAGCCGCTGGCGGACGGGCTGCTCGGTGATCCGGGCGTCGAGCCCCTCGCCGCGGCCGCCGCGTTCGTGGACGCCGACAAGGGGGTCGCCGATCCGCAGGCCGCCCTGGACGGCGCGCGGGCCGTCCTCACCGAGCGGTTCTCGGAGGACGCCGACCTGATCGGCGAACTGCGGGAGCGCATGTGGGTGCGCGGGCGGCTCGTCGCCAGGGTGCGTGACGGCAAGGAGGAGGCGGGCGCCAAGTTCTCCGACTACTTCGACTTCGCCGAGCCGTTCACCGAGCTGCCCTCGCACCGCATCCTGGCGATGCTGCGCGGCGAGAAGGAGGAGGTCCTGGACCTCGTCCTGGAGCCGGAGGAGGCGACGGAGGGCCCGTCCTCGTACGAGGGCACGGTGGCCCACCGGTTCGGGATCGGCGACCGGGGGCGCCCGGCCGACAAGTGGCTGCTGGACACGGTCCGCTGGGCGTGGCGCACGCGCATCCTGGTGCATCTCGGGATCGACCTGCGGCTGAGGCTGCGCACGGCGGCCGAGGACGAGGCGGTGCGGGTGTTCGCGGCGAATCTGCGCGACCTGCTGCTCGCCGCTCCGGCCGGCACCCGCGCGACCCTCGGCCTCGACCCCGGCTTCCGTACGGGGGTGAAGGTCGCCGTGGTGGACGCGACGGGCAAGGTCGTCGCCACCGACGTGATCCACCCGCACGTCCCGGCGAACCGGTGGGACGAGTCGATCGCCAGGCTGGCCCGGCTCGCGAAGGAGCACGCCGTCGAGCTGATCGCGATCGGCAACGGTACGGCGTCCCGCGAGACCGACAGGCTGGCCGGCGATCTCATCACCCGTCACCCCGAGCTGAAGCTGACGAAGGTGATGGTGTCCGAGGCGGGTGCCTCCGTGTACTCGGCGTCCGCGTTCGCCTCGCAGGAGCTGCCCGACATGGACGTGTCGCTGCGCGGGGCGGTCTCGATCGCGCGCCGGCTCCAGGACCCGCTGGCGGAGCTGGTGAAGATCGACCCGAAGTCGATCGGCGTCGGCCAGTACCAGCACGACCTGTCCGAGGTGAAGCTGTCGCGTTCGCTGGACGCGGTGGTGGAGGACTGTGTGAACGGCGTGGGGGTGGACGTCAACACGGCGTCCGCGCCGCTGCTCGCCCGGGTCTCCGGCATCACCTCCGGACTCGCCGAGAACATCGTGTCCCACCGGGACAGCAACGGGCCGTTCGCCTCCCGCGGCGAGCTGAAGAAGGTGCCCAGGCTCGGCCCCAAGGCGTACGAGCAGTGCGCGGGCTTCCTGCGGATCCGCGGCGGCGACCCGCTGGACGCCTCCAGCGTGCACCCGGAGGCCTATCCGGTGGTCCGGCGCATGGTGCAGAAGTCCGGCGAGGAGGTCGCCTCCCTGGTCGGCAACACGGGGGTGCTGCGCTCGCTGAGGCCGCAGGACTTCGTGGACGAGACGTTCGGTCTGCCGACCGTCTCGGACATCCTCAAGGAGCTGGAGAAGCCGGGGCGCGACCCGCGGCCGGCCTTCAGGACCGCCGCCTTCAAGGAGGGTGTGGAGAAGATCTCCGACCTCTCCTCCGGGATGATCCTGGAGGGTGTGGTGACGAACGTGGCGGCCTTCGGCGCGTTCGTCGACATCGGCGTCCACCAGGACGGCCTGGTGCACGTCTCCGCCCTGTCGAAGACGTTCGTCAAGGACCCGCGGGACGTGGTGAAGCCGGGCGACATCGTCAAGGTGAAGGTTCTCGACATCGACATTCCGCGCAAGCGGATCTCGCTGACCCTGCGGCTGGACGACGTGGCGGCGGAGCAGACCGAGGCGGCTCCCGGCGGGCGCCGGCAGCGCGGCGGCGGGCGCCCGCCGCAGCAGCGCCAGGGCCAGGGGCAGGGCCGTGGTGGGGGCGGTGGGGGCGGTGGCGGCGGTCGCGGAAACGGCGGGGCGCGTCAGGCACCCGCACCGGCGAACAGCGCGATGGCCGACGCCCTGCGCCGGGCGGGGCTGGCCGACCCGAAGAAGGGCAGGCGCTAGGCCCTGTCCGGCGGATCATGCCGAAGACGTGGGGTCCGGCACGCTCGTCTGCGGCGTTGTCGTCGGTTACCGACTCCCCCGGGCTCTCGGCTCCGCTCGAGCGAGGGACCCCCATCGCGTCGGCGCCCTCCTACGGCCTCATCCGCCGGACAGGCCCTGGACAGACCCTGAGCCCTGCGTCGACCGACGGCCCGGTTCCTCCGCTGCGTGCGAGAGGGGCCGGGCCGTCGGGCTGTTCGGCGGCGGTCCGGCCCGGCGCCGGGTCGGGCCCGGACCGCACCCGGTCGGTGCCCGGTCGGGCCTCGGCCGTACCCGGTCAGACTTCGGTGACCTTGCCGTCGGCCACTTCCAGGCGGCGGGTGACGTGGACCGCGTCGAGCATGCGCCGGTCGTGGGTGACGAGAAGGAGGGTTCCTTCGTAGGAGTCGAGGGCCGACTCCAGCTGCTCGATGGCGGGCAGGTCGAGGTGGTTGGTCGGCTCGTCGAGGACGAGGAGGTTGACGCCACGGCCCTGGAGGAGGGCGAGGGCGGCGCGGGTGCGTTCGCCCGGTGAGAGGGTGACCGCCGGACGCGTCACGTGGTCCGCCTTGAGGCCGAACTTGGCCAGCAGGGTGCGGATCTCGGCCGGTTCGGTGTCCGGGACCCCGGCGCGGAAGGCGTCGAGCAGGGCCTCGGTGCCGTGGAACAGCGCACGGGCCTGGTCGACCTCGCCGAGCAGCACGCCCGAACCCAGCGCGGCGTGCCCGGCGTCGACCGGGACGCGGCCCAGCAGGGCGCCCAGCAGGGTGGACTTCCCGGCACCGTTGGCACCCGTGACGGCGACCCGGTCCGCCCAGTCGATCTGCAGGGTGACCGGCCCGAGCACGAAGTCGCCGCGCCGCACCTCGGCGTCCCGCAGCGTCGCCACCACCGCGCCGGAGCGCGGGGCCGCGGCGATCTCCATGCGCAGCTCCCATTCCTTGCGCGGCTCCTCGACCACGTCGAGACGCTCGATCATGCGCTGGGTCTGGCGGGCCTTGGCGGCCTGCTTCTCGCTGGCCTCGCTGCGGAACTTGCGGCCGATCTTGTCGTTGTCGTTGCCCGCCTTGCGGCGCGCGTTCTTCACGCCCTTGTCCATCCAGGACCGCTGTGTCTGGGCACGGTCCTGGAGCGCGGACCTCCTGTCGGCGTACTCCTCGTACTCGTCGCGGGCGTGCCGGCGGGCCACCTCCCGTTCCTCCAGGTAGGCCGCGTAGCCGCCGCCGTAGAGGTTGATCTGCCGCTGGGCGAGGTCGAGTTCGAGGACCTTGGTGACGGTGCGCGTGAGGAACTCGCGGTCGTGGCTGACCACGACCGTGCCGGCGCGCAGACCTTTGACGAAGCGTTCGAGGCGCTCCAGTCCGTCCAGGTCGAGGTCGTTGGTCGGCTCGTCGAGGAGAAAGACGTCGTAGCGGGACAGGAGGAGGGAGGCGAGGCCGACGCGGGCCGCCTGGCCGCCGGACAGGGCGGTCATCGGCTGGTCCTGGCCGACCGTCAGCCCGAGCGACGCGCTGACCTCCTCGGCGCGTTCCTCGAGGTCGGCGCCGCCCAGGGCCAGCCAGCGCTCCAGGGAGTCCGCGTACGCGTCGTCGGCGCCGGGCGCCCCGTCGACCAGGGCCGAGGTCGCCTCGTCCATCGTCCGCTGGGCGTCGGCGACGCCGGTGCGGCGGGCCAGGAAGTCCCGGACCCTCTCGCCGGGCCGGCGCTCCGGCTCCTGCGGGAGGTGGCCGACGCTCGCCGTGGGCGGGGAGAGCCGCAGCTCGCCCTGTTCCGGCGCGGTGAGCCCGGCGAGCAGGCGCAGCAGGGTGGACTTGCCGGCGCCGTTGGCACCGACCAGGCCGATCACGTCGCCGGGGGCGACGACGAGGTCGAGGCCGCTGAACAGGGAGCGGTCGCCATGGCCGGCGGAGAGGTTCTTGGCGACGAGGGTGGCAGTCATCAGACCGCCGATCCTAGCTCCCCTCGCGCGCTCCCGCCCCGGCCCGCCGCCCGGCGTTCACCGCCGTACCACCGCCGTCAGGACCGCCCCGGCGGTGCGGGCCACCAGGTAGGACTCGCCCTTGACCGTCCTCGGATCCAGGGGGATGCGGTGGCGGCCCGGTTCCAGGACGCCGTCGAAGACGTCGCGGGTGTGGGTGCGGGCGAGACGGTCGAGGCGGTACGCGGTGAGCCGCACCCGGCACGACGCGGTGACCTCGACCTCCGCGTCGGCACGCGCCGGAGCCGGGGAGGCGGGGGCGGTCAGCGCGGTCAGGCGGCGTTGTCCGGGCGGGCTGCGGTCCAGGGCGTGCTCGGTCTGGGCGACGAGCAGCGGAACGATCGGGGCGTGGCCGTCGACGCAGGGCACGTCGACGCCGGCGGCGGCGAAGGCGGCGCGCACGGCGGCCCGTTCGGCGGAGCCGGCCGACCGGTCGAAGACGACGGCGGCGTAGCCGCGCAGTTCGTCGGCGGGGACACCGGCGGCGTCGTGGGCGATGTCGGCGCCGACGCCGGCGGTGCGCAGGGCCGCGACGAGCCTGGCCGGCAGGGCGACGCGGGCGCCGATCAGCAGGACGCGGCGGCGGGTGTCCGGGGCGCCGCCGGCCTGCAGGGCGGCGAGGGCCGTGCGGTAGTCGGCGCCGCGGAAGCGGAACGGGCCCAGGCCGTGGTACCCGTTGCGTTCCAGGTCGGCGTGTTCGTCGGTCTGCCAGGCGAAGTCCCGCCAGATGTAGTCCTCGCCGTCCCGCTCGATGACGGCGGTCACCGCACCGCAGCCGAGGTCCTCGCACTCGGGGCAGCCGTAGACGATGTACCGGCCGGACGGCAGCGGTGCCCCGGTCTCGAGGAGCAGGCTGCGGGCCTGGGCGGTGAAGATGGCCGGCGGGACGTCGGAGGCGAGCGGGGAGACGGCGTCGAGGTCACCGAGGCGGAACAGCAGCGGGCGTCCGTCGACGACGAAGTCGACGAAGTCCCGGTGGACCTGGTGGTCGCCGCCGGGGAGGAGTCCACCGGCACGGGTCGCCGGTGTCAGGCCGAAGGTCGCGTACTCGGCAGACATGCTGTGAGTATTCCCGCAGCGGGACGGACCTGGGCACTGCATGACATATTCCGCTAACGTCCCCGCATGGAAACCGAACCGGTCTTCGATGTCCGTGTGGTCGGCGGCGGGGTCGTCGGGCTGACGACGGCCGTCGTCCTCGCCGAGCGGGGCGCGCGGGTGGGGCTGTGGACGCGCGACCCGGTCGAGCGGACCACCTCGGCGGTTGCCGGGGCTCTGTGGTGGCCCTACCGGATCGAGCCGGTGGCGTCGGCGCACGTGTGGGCGCTGCGTTCGCTGGACGTGTACGAGAAGCTGGCGGCGCGGCCGGAGGTCACCGGCGTACGGATGGTCGAAGGGGTACTGGGCGGGACCACGCTGGACGAGGTCGGCGCCTGGGCCGCCGCGCGGCTGCCGGGGCTGCGGGTGTCGAGTGCCGAGGAGCACCCGTCGGGGCCGGGTGTGTGGGCCCGGCTGCCGCTGGTCGACATGTCGGCCCATCTGCCCTGGCTGCGGGAGCGGCTCGTGGCCGCGGGCGGGGTGGTGGAGGAACGCGTGGTGACGGACCTCGCTCGGGCGGACGCCCCGGTCGTGGTGAACTGCTCGGGGCTGGGTGCGCGCGGCCTGGTGCCCGATCCCGCGGTGCGTCCGGTGCGGGGGCAGCTGGTCGTGGTGGAGAACCCGGGGATCCGTACCTGGGCGGTCTCCACCGGCGCCGACGGGACGACGGCGTACGTCCTGCCGCAGCCGGGGCGGCTGGTGCTGGGCGGTACGGCGCAGGAGGGCGACTGGTCCCTGGAGCCGGATCCCGCTCAGGCCGAGGCGATCGTGCGGCGGTGCGTGGCGCTGCGGCCCCGGATCGCGGGGGCGCGGGTCCTGGAGCACCGGGTGGGGCTGCGGCCCGCCCGGGACACCGTCCGCATCGAACGCGAGCCGCTCCCGGACGGGCGGACGCTGGTGCACAACTACGGCCACGGCGGCGCGGGGGTCACCGTGGCCTGGGGCTGCGCGCAGGAGGCGGTGGAACTCGCCCTGGGGTGAGGGCCGGCGTGGCGGTCGCGGAAACGGCCGGGCCGGGCCGGCCCCCCGGGAACCGGGGCGGCCGGCCCGGCCGGTGCTTGCGGCGACGGCCGGATCGGTTTCCGGCACTCAGCGCTCGGCCGGTGCCTCGTAGTGCTTGCCGACCGGGTCCCCCTCCACGTCCGTACCGGCCCCGGGCCCGATACGGAGTTCGAATTCCCCGTCGTACTTCGTGTGACCCGCGATGACGGCCAGGTCGACCGCCTCGGAGCCCACCTCCCTGCGCACGATGACCGGGTCCCGGCGCAGGTCGCGCATGAGCGCCACGCACATCAGGATCATCACGACGACGAACGGGGCCGCCGCGAGGATCGTGATGTTCTGCAGGCCGGTCAGCGCGTCGCCGGAGCCGCTGCCCACCAGCAGCATGATCGCGGCGACCGCTCCGGTGACCACGCCCCAGAAGACCACCACCATGCGTCCCGGTTCGAGCGCCCCCTTCTGCGAGAGCGTGCCCATCACGACCGAGGCGGCGTCGGCGCCGGAGACGAAGAAGATGCCGACGAGGATCATCACCAGGAGGCTCGCCGCCGTGGCGAGGGGGTACTCCTGGAGCACGGCGAACAGCTGTCCCTCGGCCGTCGACTCGTCACCGAGCCGGCCCTGCTCCTGGAGCCTCATCGCGGAGCCGCCGAAGATCGCGAACCAGATCAGGCTGACCGTGCTGGGCACGAGGATGACTCCGCCGATGAACTGACGGACGGTACGGCCCCGGCTGATGCGGGCGATGAACATGCCGACGAACGGCGTCCAGGAGATCCACCACGCCCAGTAGAAGACGGTCCAGCTGCCCAGCCAGTCCGCCACTCCCTCACCGGTGCTGGCCTCCGTACGGCCGGCCATCCGGGGCAGTTCCCCCAGGTAGCCGAAGACCGAGGTGGGCAGCAGGTCGAGGACGAGGACCGCGGGACCGACCACGAACACGAACAGGGCGAGCACCAGGGCGAGCACCATGTTGGTGTTGGACAGCCACTGGATGCCCTTCTCCACGCCCGACACCGCGGAGGCGACGAACGCGGCCGTGAGCACCGCGATGATGCTGACGAGCAGCCCCGTGCTCACCTCGTCCATCCACTCCAGCTCCTGCATGCCGGAGCCGATCTGCAGCGCGCCGAGCCCCAGGGAGGCCGCCGAGCCGAAGATGGTCGCCACGATGGCGAGGATGTCGATCGCGCGCCCGGTGTTCCCGTTGGCGTGCTTCGATCCGATGAGCGGGGTGAAGACGGCGCTGATGGTCTGCCGGCGGCGCCTGCGGAAGGTGCTGTAGGCGATGGCGAGGCCGACCACGGCGTAGATCGCCCACGGGTGGAGCGTCCAGTGGAAGAGCGTGGTCGCCATGGCCAGTTCCATGCGCTCGCCCGAGTCGGCCGGGTCGGTGCCGGGCGGCGCCGTGACGTAGTGCGCCAGCGGCTCACTGACGCCGTAGAACATCAGGCCGATTCCCATGCCCGCGCTGAACATCATCGCGACCCACGACACGGTGCGGAACTCGGGTTCCTCGCCCTCGGCGCCGAGGTGGATCCGGCCGTAACGGCTGGCCGCGAGCCAGAGGGCGAAGACGACGAAGCCGGAGGCGGCCAGCATGAACGCCCAGCCGCCGTTGTGCATCAGACCCGAGAGCGCGCTGCTCGAGACGTCCTCGAGGGAATCGGTCGCGGTGGCGCCCCAGACGACGAACGCGACGGTGAGCACCGCCGTGACACCGAACACCGCCCGGTCGGTCCGCGGGCCCTCGCGGCCCGCCAGGCCCGCCTCCGAGCCTGGCAGCGGTCCCGCCCTGTGCTCCTTGTCGCTGTGCTGGTCCTTCGTCACAGGCGGCACCTTTCATCGAGCCATTGGCCGGAGGATCACTCCTCCAGCCATGCCCCTACCACCTGTGGCGCAAAATTCACCTCCGCGGCGGTCACGTTCCTGTCACCCGACGGGCGGACGGTGATCGAGGGGATCACCGTCCGCCCGAGTGGGTGACCGGTCGTGCGCGAGGACGTGACCGGCGGCGCGTGGATCATCCGGTTCCGGAGGTGTCCCCTGCTCCTCCCGGAACGCGCTGGACGGTGTGCGGAGAACGCACGCCGTCGCGGACGGGGGCGTCGAGAGCGGTCTTGGACCCGGTGGGCGCGTTCGCGGTGGCGCGGGCGAAGGCGGCGGTTCCGCCGGTGAACGGGACGCGCACGGAGGTCCGGGCGAGGTCCACGGCGAGGGTGGGGGTGTCCGCCGGGGGGTCGATCAGGCCGCGGTCCGTGCCCGCGACGATCAGGGCGAGACGGTGGCCCTCGGGGACGACGTGGTCGGTGGCGGCCAGGTCGAGGGTGATGGTGTAGCGCTTGCCCGGGGCGAGCGGGGCGCCCTTGCCGTTCGAGGCGTGGTTGCCCAGGTCGGCCCAGCCCCGGCTGACGATCGTGTGACCGACGTCGGCGGTCGTGGCCTCGGTCTCCCGGTAGCAGGAGCTGTCGCCCTCGGTGCTCGCGCCCCAGCAGGTGCGGTCGGTGCGGGTGGTGATGCCCTCGCCCGCGTCGGCGTAGTCGCGGATGGTGTCGGGACCGAGGTCGACGAGGACGGCGGACAGGTGTGCCGTGGGGGTGCTGGGGGTCACGGTGACGGTGGCCTCGGAGGCGCCGGACACCCGCAGGTCACGGGAGAGCGGCGCGGTGACGAAACCGGCCTTCTCCGGTGTCGACGTGTCGACACCGGCCGCCCAGTCGGTCTCGTCGAGGCTCGGGTCGTCGGTGAACGTCTCGGTGCCGCGGCCCTTGCGCAGGCCCAGTGTGCCGACGCCGTCCTCGGCGCCGTGGGCGGGGCGCAGGGTCGCGGCACGGGTACCGCGCGGCGGCCAGCTCTCCGAGGTCACCCACTGGTCGGGCGCGCGCTCGATGTCGGCCATGGGCTCGCGGTCGATGCCGTTGTCGAGGCCGAGGAGCTCGTGGTCGAACCAGCGGTGCAGGGTGTCGACCCAGTCGGCGCGGCGGAAGTCGAACGGGTCGACGTGTCCGGTCCGGGAGAGCCAGATCTTGCGGTCGACGCCGTTCTTCGCGAGGGCGTCCCACCACGGGCCGACGTGCTGCATCCGCACGTTGAGGTCCTGCATGCCGTGTACGAGGAAGACGCTGGCCCTCACCTTCTTCGCGGCGCGCACGTAGTCGCGTTCGGTCCACAACGGCGTCGGGTCGCCGGTGCGCGGGGCGCCGTCGACGAGCTCGCGCTGGACGGCCCCGCACCGGGCGCGGGCCTCCGGGCTCTCCACGTAGTTCGACAGCCAGTCGGGGCCCGAGCCGTAGAGCGGGGCGCCCTTGCTGAAGTAGTAGTCGTACCAGGAGGAGATGGCGGCGATCGGCACGATCGTCTCGAGGCCCTCGACGCCGGTGGCGGCGACACCGTTGGCGATGGTGCCGTCCCAGCTCTTGCCGATCATGCCGGTGCGGCCGTCGGTCCAGCCGGCGTCGGCCCGCTCGGCGCCGGTGCGGGTGGTGTAGGCGGTGCCGCGGCCGTTCAGCCAGTCGACGACGGCCTTCGCGGACTGGATGTCGAAGCGGCCGCCGACGTCCACACAGCCGTCGGAGCGGCTGGTGCCGGCCAGGTCGACGCCGACGACGGCGTAGCCGCGCGGCACGAAGTAGTTGTCGTAGAACAGCGGCATCCGTACGACGTCGCCGTTCGCGTCGTACGTCTTGCGCTCGCTCTCGTTGCCGCGCCCGCAGCAGGAGTAGTACGGGCTGGCGTCCATGATGACGGGGACCTTTTGGCCCCGCTGCGCGGGTTCGGCGGGGCGGACGATGTCGACGGCGACCCGGTCGGTCCGCCCGTCGGCGTCGGCGTCGAGTCCGGTGTCCACCCAGACGGCCTCGCGGATCGCGTCGTCGTAGGAGTGGACTGGCAGGCTCTCGCGCGGCGCGGTGCCCGCCGCGGCGGTCGCCGTCGTGGGGGTGAGCAGCGTGGACGTCAGGGCGGCCAGGGCCACCGTCACGAGCGGTCTCCAGGTCGTCAAGCGCGTGCGTATCGGCATGCGCGGACGGTACAACGGTCAACTCGTGTGCAGAAGGGGGCGTCTGACGGGCCGTCGGCGTGCGAGCGGAGCCGGGAGACCGGGGGGCACGCCGCGCCGGCCGACCGTGTGGGCCACCCGGACGTCCCGCTCCCCGGAGACCGTCCGGACCGGCCCGGGGCCAAGAGGTCCTTTCACTGTGAGCGTCCGATCGGGCCGCGTGGTCCGGTGCCGTGCATCGCAAGGCGCCGGAGAGCCCTCGTGGCGGAGCTACCGGGCCTCTCCGGCAACGCGGCGGGGCGCGGTGCCGGACCGCGCGCCCCGGGCGGGCACGCGGCGGCCGGCGGCGCTGGGCGTCGTCGAGCGGGACGGCGAGGACTTCCGGGTCGACGCGGGGCTGCTGCGGCTCGGCGTCGAACTGCTGGACGTGCGGACGTACCGCTGACGCAGGAGACGATCCTCGAGGCCCGTGCGACGCCCACCGGGCATGCCCGCGCGGCCGCCCGGGAACTGTCGCGGCTGCTGCGGGACGCGCCGGCGCAGCAGGACCCGCGGGAGGTGAGCTCGCTGTCCGCCCCTCTGCGTCCGCTGGTGGTGCAGGCGTTGCTCACGGCGTCCCAGCGGTCGCTGCGCGAGGAACTGCGGGAGTGGCTGGACGGCGGGGAGGGGAGGGGAGGAACCGGGGACGGCGGAGCCGGCGGGGACGGGGGACTGATGCCCCCGCCCCGCCGGGATGCCCCCGCCCCGCCGGGCGGCCGCCGGCACCGCCCGCACCGGAGGGTCAGCGGGCGTCCGTGAACCGCTCCCCCTTCTCCGCCTTGCGCACCAGCAGCGCCGGCGGCGCGAACCGCTCGCCGTAGCGCTCGGCGAGTTCGCGCGCGCGGGCCACGAACCCGGGCAGCCCGCCCTCGTACCCGTTGATGTACTGGAGCACGCCACCCGTCCAGCCGGGGAAGCCGATGCCGAGGACGGAGCCGATGTTGGCGTCGGCGACCGAGGTCAGCACGCCCTCCTCCAGCAGCCGGACGGTGTCCACCGACTCGGCGAACAGCATCCGCTCCTGCATGTCCCGGAACGGGATCCCGTACCCCGGCTTGGTGAAGTGTTCGCGCAGGCCGGGCCACAGGGCGGCACGCCTGCCGTCCTCGCCGTACTCGTAGAAGCCGGCGCCGCCGGCGCGGCCAGGGCGGCCGAACTCGTCGACCATGCGGTCGATGACGGCCTCGGCGGGGTGCTCGGTCCAGGTGCCGCCGGCCTCCTCGGCGGCCCGCCGGGACTCGCCCCTGATCCTGCGCGGCAGGGTGAGCGTCAGTTCGTCCATGAGGGAGAGCACCTTGGCGGGGTAGCCCGCCTGGGCGGCGGCCTGTTCGACGGAGGCGGGTTCGATGCCCTCGCCCACCATGGCGACGCCCTCGTCGAGGAAGCGGCCGATGACCCGGGAGGTGAAGAAGCCGCGTGAGTCGTTGACGACGATCGGGGTCTTCTTGATCTGCCGGACCAGGTCGAAGGCGCGGGCGAGTGCCTCGTCGCCGGTCCGCCCGCCCTTGATGATCTCGACGAGCGGCATCTTGTCGACCGGCGAGAAGAAGTGCAGCCCGATGAAGTCGCCCTGGCGTTCGACGCCTTCGGCGAGGGCGGTGATGGGGAGGGTGGAGGTGTTGGAGCACAGGAGCGCGTCGGGTTCGACGACGTCCTGGATCTCCTGGAACACCTTGTGCTTGAGGGCGGTGTCCTCGAAGACGGCCTCGATGACCGCGTCACAGCCGGCCAGGTCCTGCGCCTCGGCGGTGGGCGTGATCCGCGCGAGGAGCGCGTCGGCCTTCTCCCGGGTCGTCCGGCCCCGGGAGACGGCCTTGGCGCACAGCTTCTCGGAGTACGCCCTGCCCTTGGCGGCGGCTTGCGGGGTGACGTCCTTGAGGACGACGTCGATGCCCGCGCGTGCGCACGAGTAGGCGATGCCGGCGCCCATCATCCCGGCGCCGAGCACGGCGACCTTGCGGACCGTGCGGGGTTCGATGCCCTGGGGGCGGCTGGCGCCGGAGTTGACGGCCTGGAGATCGAAGAAGAACGCCTGGATCATGTTCTTCGACGTCTGTCCGGCGGCCAGTTCGACGAAGTAGCGGGCCTCGATCACCTGGGCGGTCTCGAAGTCGACCTGGGCGCCCTCGACGGCGGCGGCGAGGATGCCGCGTGGCGCCGGGTAGGGGGCGCCGTTCGTCTGCTTGCGCAGGGTGGCCGGGAAGGCGGGGAGGTCGGCCGCGAACTTGGGGTGGGACGGGGTGCCGCCCGGGATGCGGTGGCCGGGCCGGTCCCAGGGCTGGGCGGACTCGGGGTTCGCGTCGATGAAGGCACGGGCCTTGGCGATCAGTTCCTCGCGGGTGTCGGCCACGTCGTCGACGAGGCCGTTCTCCCGGGCGCGCCGCGGGCTGTACTGGGTGCCCTGGAGGAGCACCTTGAGCAGGGCGTCGGCGATGCCGAGCAACCGGACGGTGCGGACGACGCCACCCCCTCCGGGGAGCAGGCCGAGGGTGACCTCGGGGCAGCCGATCCTGGAGCCGGGCGCGTCCAGGGCGATCCGGTGGTGGCAGGCGAGGGCGAGTTCGTAACCGCCTCCGAGGGCCGCTCCGTTGATTGCCGCGACGACCGGCTTGCCGAGGGTCTCGATACGGCGCATCTGGCGCTTGATCGCCATGCCGCCGTCGAACAGGTCCTGCGCCGTCTCGGGGGTGACCCTGATCAGGTCGCGCAGGTCGCCGCCGGCGAAGAAGGTCTTCTTGGCGGAGGTGAGGATGACGCCGCGGATGCTGTCCCTCTCCGCCTCCAGACGGTCGGTGATCACGGCGAGGGAGTCGCGGAACGCCCGGTTCATGGTGTTCGCGGACTGGTGGGGGTCGTCGAGGACGAGGGTGACGACGCCGCTGTCGTCCTGTTCCCAGCGGATGGTGTGGGTTTCGGTCATGACAAGGTCTCCGTAGAAGTCGCTCGGTCGCTCGGGTCCGGGGTCCCAGGTCCGGGGTCCGCCGGGATCTCAGAGGCGCTCGACGATGGTGGCGATGCCCATGCCGCCGCCCACGCAGAGCGTGGCGAGGCCGTAGCGCTTGTCCTGACGCTCCAGTTCGTCGACGAGGGTGCCGAGGATCATCGCACCGGTGGCGCCGAGCGGGTGGCCGAGCGCGATGGCGCCGCCGTTCACGTTGACCTTGTCCAGCGGCAGGCCCATGTCCTTCACGAAGCGCAGCACGACCGCCGCGAACGCCTCGTTGATCTCGACGAGGTCGATGTCGTCGATGGTCAGCCCGGCCCTGGCGAGCGCCTTGCGGGTGGCGGGGGCGGGGCCGGTGAGCATGATGGTGGGCTCGGAGCCGGAGACGGCGGCGGAGACGATCCGCGCGCGGGGTGTGAGCCCGTACCGCTCGCCGACCTCCCTGGTGCCGACGGCGACGAGGGAGGCGCCGTCCACGATGCCGGAGGAGTTGCCCGCGTGGTGGACGTGGTCGATCCTCTCCACCCAGTGGTACTTCTGCAGCGCCACCGCGTCGAAACCGCCCAGTTCGCCGACGTCCGCGAAGGACGGCTTGAGCCCCGCGAGGGAGTCGGCGGTGGTGCCGGGGCGCAGGTGCTCGTCGTGGTCGAGGACGACGAGTCCGCTGCGGTCCTTCACCGGGACGACGGACCGTGCGAAGCGGTTCTCCTTCCAGGCGGTGGCGGCGCGCTCCTGGGAGAGGGCCGCGTACTCGTCGACGTCCCGCCGCGAGAAGCCCTCGATGGTGGCGATGAGGTCGGCGCCGATGCCCTGGGGGGCGAAGTTCGTGGCGAGGTTGGTCATCGGGTCGTTGAACCAGGCTCCGCCGTCGGAGGCCATCTTCACCCGCGACATGGACTCCACTCCGCCGGCCAGGACCAGGTCCTCCCAGCCGGAACGGACCTTGGCGGCCGCCAGGTTGACGGCCTCGAGGCCGGAGGCGCAGAAGCGGTTCTCCTGGACGCCGGCCACCGTGTCGGGCAGCCCGGCCGCGATGGCGGCGATCCGGGCGATGTCGGAGCCCTGGTCGCCGACCGGACTGACGACACCGAGCACGATGTCGTCGACGGCGGCCGGGTCGAGGTCCGGGAAACGGCCGCGGATCTCGTGGATGAGCCCGACCACCAGGTCGACGGGCTTCGTGCCGTGCAGGGCGCCGTTCGCCTTGCCGCGCCCGCGCGGGGTGCGGATCGCGTCGTACACGTACGCTTCGATGCTCACGAGGTGGCCTTTCGCTGAGGAGGTCGGAGCGCGGACAGCAGTCGGGGTACGTCCCAGTCGCGGGCCACGTCGTCGGTGCCGGTGCCCGGCCGGGCGGGCCCGGTGCGGACGCTGGTGGGGGTGGCGGAGAACCGCGGGGCCGGGGCGGGCTGGGTGATGCCGGAGTGGTCGGTGAAAGTGCCGCGGGCGGCGAGGTGCGGGTCGTGCGGGGCCTCGCGCAGCGACAGGACGGGGGCCACGCACGCGTCGGAGCCGTCGAAGGCGGCGGTCCACTCCTCGCGGGTGCGTTCCTTGAAGCGGGCGGTGACCCTCTCGCGCAGGGCGGGCCACCGGGTGACGTCGGTGCGGGCCCCGGCGGGCCCGGCCTCGCCCTCGTCCCCGCCGCCCTCGTCCTCGATGCCGAGCAGCCGCAGGAACTCGTCGTAGAACTGCGGTTCGAGCGCGCCCACCGCCATGTGTCCGCCGTCGGCCGTCTCGTACGTCCCGTAGTACGGGCAGCCGCCGTCGAGGAGGTTGGCTCCGCGCCGGTCCTGCCAGGCTCCGGCGGCGAGCATGCCGTGGATCATGGCGGACAGGTGGGCGGTGCCGTCCACGACGGCCGCGTCGACGACCTGCCCGGTGCCGCCCGCGCGCGCGTGGTGCAGGGCGGCGAGGACGCCGACGACGAGGTAGAGGGAGCCGCCCGCGTAGTCGCCGAGCAGGTTGGCCGGCACGGCCGGCGGCCGGCCGGGGCTGCCGATCATGCCGAGGGTGCCGGCGCGGGCGATGTACGCGATGTCGTGCCCCGCACGGGCCGCGAGGGGGCCCTGCTGGCCCCAGCCGGTCATCCGGCCGTAGACGAGGCGCGGGTTGCGGGCGTGGCAGTCCCCGGGACCGACGCCCAGGCGCTCGGCGACACCGGGGCGGAAGCCCTCGACGAGGATGTCGGCACGCTCGGCCAGGTCGAGGACGCGGCCTGCTCCGTCGGGGGACTTCAGATCGACGACGACGGAGCGCTTGTTGCGGTTGGTGACGTCGTACGCCGGGTCGATGCCCAGTCCGGGGCCGCCGGGGCGGTCCACGCGGACGACGTCGGCGCCCAGATCGGCCAGGAGCATCGCGGCGAACGGTCCGGGGCCGATCCCGGCCAGCTCGACCACCCGCACGCCGGTCAGCGGCCCCTGCCCCGACGACCGTGCGGGTGCGGGTACCTGTGCCTCCGCCATCGCACCCCCAGCTCCGACACAACCGATGTCACCTCGATGACGCCAAGAACACGTTCCACTCAGCACAGGAGTGGGCGAGCAAGCGCTTGGCCACCGTCCGCCCACTGTACGACGCGGTCCGCGTCCCCGCCCGGCCCAGGTGCCGGCCGGGCCTGTCCGGCGGATCAGGTCGGAGGTGGCCGGTGACACCGGGTGGAGACTTTTCGGCACCGGCTCCGGACCGTTCGGCGGCGCCTTCCGCACAAGTGCCAAAGGGAAGTTCAATGGAATGCTTGAAGGCATGCGATTTCTTCTCGAAGTGGGCATGGACGACGAGGCGTTGGCGAAGGACCCCGTGGGTGAGCTGGGGCGGATCCTGCGGTACTGGGGCGGCAACCTGCGGCACTACCCGATGAAGGCCGGTGACGGGTCGGAGATCTACGACTCGGAGCACCGCGAGGTGGGCCGTTGGCGCATCGAGCAGGGCGAGGGGGACGAGCGGGACGGCCGCAGGGGCCAGGACGGCCGGGGCGAGCGGAAGGGAGCCGTCTAGGAGCCCGTGCCCGCTGCTTCCCGGAGGGCCCTGCGGCACAGGGCGTCCGCCCGGCGGGTGGTCTCCGGGAGGCGGTGGGCGGGAGTCAGCGCGAGGGTGTGGGCGCAGGCGTTGGCGAGACCGACGCGATGGCCGACCGAGACGAAGACCGGTTTGACGGAGTCCCGGGTGCGCAGGGCCCGGCCGACCTCCTCGGCGCCGGCGAGCAGCGGGGCCGTGCTGCCGCGCGGGGTGGCCGGAGCCGTGAAGGTGAAGGTGAAGGGGTTCTTCGCGACGCCGATCGTCGGCAGGCCGGTGAGGACCCCCAGGTGGCTGGCGAGGCCGAAGCGGCGGGGATGCGCGAGCCCGTAGCCGTCGCAGACGACCAGGCCGGGCGGACACGGCAGGGCGTCGAGGGCGGCCAGCACGGTGGGGATCTCGCGGAAGGCCAGCAGGCCGGGCACGTACGGGAAGGAGATCCGGCCGACGGCCGTGGCCTCGGCGACGGCCTCGAGGCTCGCCGCGTCCAGGACGACGGCCGCGGCGGCGACGAGGTCCCGCTCGTCGTCGTACGCGACGTCGACACCGGTGACCCGGCCCGTCCCGGGCGGCGGGCCGGGCCCGTCGAGCACCACCCGCCCGCGCAGTCGGTCCTGGACGGCACGGGCCGCTTCCTCGGTCGTGGGCCAGCCGTCGGGGATGCGTACGCTCGTCATGGTGGCGACGAGCCTACGGGGTGGGGGACTTCGCCTGTCGGGACGGGGCCCGAGGCCCGGCCCGCCGCGCCCCACCCGCCGCCGGGCGCCCGCCGGAGCCGGCCCTTGTTCCTTTTCGCCCGGCCCCGGCCCCCGTTGCCCGGCCCCTTCGGACGACCGGTCGCCGGTGGGCCCCTGCGAGCCCTTGCCGGACCGCGGACCGCTCCGCGTGGCGTGTCCGTTCCTTCCCCGGCCCGCGAACCGGTCCGGTCCGGGGCAGCGGTGACGTAGGTCACCCTGCACCGGGGGGCACGGATCGGCCGGTTCCGTCGTCTCTTTGAGTAGCCCGCCCTATCCGCCCGGAAGCCGTCCAGCCGTCACGAGGGAGCAAGGCGTTGTCCACCGTCATCGAGCAGCCCGTCGAGGCCCGTCTCGTCGCCGCCGCGCCGCGGATGGCGAGCATACCCGCCACTCTGCGTTACGACCGGAGCGATCCGTTCGCCGTCCGCATGACCTTTCCCGCTCCCGCCACCCTGGAGGGCGTCGAGGTCTGCTGGACCTTCGCCCGCGAGCTGCTCACGGCGGGGCTGCACGAGCCCGAGGGCCACGGTGACGTCCGCGTGCGGCCGTACGGCTACGACCGGACCGTGCTGGAGTTCCACGCCCCGGAGGGAACCGCCGTCGTGCATGTCCGCTCGGGCGAGATACGCCGGTTCCTGGAGGCGGCCGGCGAACTCGTGCCGGCCGGCCTGGAGCACCTCCAGTTCGACCTGGACCGCGATCTCGCCGAGCTGATCCGCGACGCCTGCTGAGCGGGCGGCCCGGCCGGCGCTCCTTGCGTCCTGCGGCCCTGCGGACCCCGCGGAAAACGCGTTGACAGCCGTCTTCGGCCCTTCGTACGGTGGACGGGCTTCTGTTGCCGTCGAGGGGAGAGGGACGTTGCTCGTCTGAGGTCCCGAGACACCGCGTCACACCCGTGGGGTGTGTACGCAGCGTGCGACCTCGGCGTACGAGCCGTCCTTGCGGAACAGGGCTTTCCTCATGCCCGCGTCTCCCCGCCCGGCTCCCGGTCGCCGTCTCCCGCGGTGTCTCGACACGCGTCTGCCCCGACCGCACCACGCAACCGCAGAGGCCCGCATGTCCACAGCCATCACCTGTACCGCCCTGTCCTTCACCTGGCCCGACGGCACCCCCGTCCTCGAGGCCCTCGACGTCGCCTTCGCCCCCGGCCGGACCGGCCTCATCGGCGTCAACGGGTCGGGGAAATCAACCCTGCTGAAGCTGATCTCCGGTGAACTCCGGCCGACCGGCGGCACCGTCCGCGTCACCGGCGAGGTGGGGCACCTGTCGCAGAACGTCGCCCTCGACACCTCGCTGAGGGTCGACGAGGCGCTCGGTATCGCCGCACAGCGGGCCGCGCTGCACGCCATCGAGGCGGGCGACGTGGCCGAGGCGCACTTCGAGACGGTCGGCGACGACTGGGACGTGGAGGAGCGCGCCCTGGCCACGCTCGGCGAACTCGGCCTGGGAGGCATCGGGCTGGACCGCACCATCGGCGAGGTCTCGGGCGGCGAGTCGGTGCTGCTGCGGCTGGCCGCGCTGCTGCTGGACCGACCCGACGTGCTGCTGCTCGACGAACCCACCAACAACCTCGACCTGTACGCCCGCAGGCGGCTGTACACGGCCGTCGGGAACTGGCCGGGCCTCATGGTCGTGGTCAGCCACGACCGCGAACTGCTGGAACTGGTCGACCAGATCGCCGATCTGCGCTCCGGAGAGGTGACCTGGTACGGCGGCAGCTACACGGCCTACGAGGAGGCGCTCGCGGTCGAACAGGAGGCGGCCGGGCGCATGGTACGGGTCGCCGAGGCGGACCTGCGCAAACAGAAACGCGAACTTGCGGACGCGCAGGTCAAGTTGGCCCGCCGCAAGCGGTACGGGCAGAAGATGTGGGACCAGAAGCGCGAGCCGAAGGTCGTCATGGGTGCCCGCAAACGGGCGGCCCAGGAGTCCGCGGGCAAGCACCGCATCATGCACGAGGAGAGACTCGCCGGGGCGAAGGAGCGGCTCGACGAGGCGGCGGAGGCCGTGCGGGACGACGACGAGATCCGCGTCGACCTGCCGTGCACGGCCGTGCCGCCGGGACGCACCGTCCTCACCCTCACGGACCTCGAACTCGCTTACGGTGCCCGGGTGAGGGGCTGCTTCGAGCTGCGGGGCCCGGAGCGGGTCGCGCTGATCGGGCGCAACGGCGCGGGCAAGACGACGCTGCTGCGCACCGTCGCGGGTGAACTCCCGCCGGTGTCCGGGGAGGCGACGGCACAGGTTCCGCTGCGGTTCCTGCCGCAGCGCCTCGATGTCCTCGACGGCGAGCTGAGCGTCGCCGAGAACGTCGCACGGTTCGCACCGGACGCCACCGACAACCGGATCCGGGCGCGGCTGGCCCGCTTCCTGTTCCGGGGCGCCCGCGCCGACCAGAAGGCGGTGACACTGTCCGGCGGCGAACGCTTCCGGGCGGCGCTGGCCGCGCTGATGCTGGCCGAGCCGGCTCCGCAGCTGCTGATGCTGGACGAGCCGACCAACAACCTCGACATCGCCAGCGTCCGGCAGCTCACCACGGCGCTGGAGTCCTACGAGGGGGCGCTGGTCGTGGCGAGCCACGACCTGCCGTTCCTGGAGTCGGTGGGGATCACGCGCTGGCTGCTGATGGAGGAGGGGGAACTGAAGGAGATCGCACCGGAAGCGGTCGGGTGACCCGGGTACGACCTGCGTGGGCCGGTCACCGGTGGCGGATCACCAGGCCGCCGGGGGGTGGCCCGGGCCGGGTCCGCCCTGCATGATGGCTGCGTCGGCACCCGGGGGAAACCGGCCGGCCCACCGGTGCCCTCGGTACCGGCGGCAGTCCCGCCCCGTCCGATACGGAGTCCCGCACGTGCCCAGCAAGAAGGCTCTCGTCCGCCGCCCCGGCCCCCGACTGGCCGAAGGACTGGTGACCCATGTCGAACGGCGGGGCGTCGACGTCGACCGCGCGACGGAGCAGTGGGAGGCGTACTGCGAGGTGCTGCGCGAGCACGGCTGGGAGACGGTCGAGGTGGTCCCGGCCGATGACTGCCCGGACTCCGTGTTCGTCGAGGACACGGTCGTCGTGTACCGGAACGTGGCCCTGATCGCCCGGCCCGGCGCCGAGTCCCGGCGCGCGGAGACCGTCGGGGTCGAGGAGGCCGTGGCCGCGCTGGGCTGTTCGGTGAACTGGGTCTGGGAGCCGGGCACACTGGACGGCGGGGACGTGCTCAAGATCGGCGACACGGTGTACGTGGGCCGGGGCGGGCGCACCAACGCGGCCGGGATCCAGCAGCTGCGGGCGACGTTCGAACCGCTGGGCGCCCGGGTGGCCGCGGTGCCCGTGAGCAAGGTGCTGCATCTGAAGTCGGCGGTGACGGCGCTGCCGGACGGAACGGTCCTCGGACACGTTCCGCAGGTGGACGCGCCGTCGCTGTTCCCCCGCTTCCTGCCGGTGCCGGAGGAGTCCGGGGCGCATGTGGTACTGCTCGGCGGGGACCGGCTGCTGATGGCGGCGAGCGCGCCGAAGACGGCTGAGCTGTTCGCGGACCTCGGTTACGCGCCGGCGCTGGTGGACATCGGGGAGTTCGAGAAGCTCGAGGGCTGCGTCACCTGCCTCTCGGTGCGGCTGCGGGACCTGTACTCCTGACGGGCGCCCCCGGTCCTGATCAGCGGCCCTTACGACACGCTTAACCTACGGTTTCGTAACCTACGGATTCGTAGCCTACGATTTCGTAGGTTGTCGGCGCCGCTCGCCGACGCCCCGTACATGTCCCCGTCCCCTGGAGTACCGCATGTCGATCGCCTCTCCCCACCTCGGCAGCTCTTCCGCCTGGACCGACGCCCGGCTGCTGTACGCGCTGGAGGAAGTGGTCGAGACGGAACTCAACCGGCACCTGAAGGTCGCCAAGGACTGGATGCCTCACGAGTACGTGCCGTTCAGCGACGCGCGCAACTTCCCCGGCTTCTTCGAGGACGGCGAGGCCTGGGAGAAGGGGCAGTCCAAGGTCACCGAGGTCGGCCGGATCGCCCTGGTGGTGAACCTGCTGACCGAGGACAACCTGCCGAGCTACCACCACGAGATCGCCACGCTGTTCGGCCGCGAGGGAGCCTGGGGCACCTGGGTGCACCGCTGGACCGCGGAGGAGGGCCGGCACGGCATCGTGATGCGGGACTACCTGCTCGCCTCTCGGGCGGTGGACCCGGACAAGCTGGAGCAGTTCCGCATGTCCCACATGAGCGAGGGCTTCGAGTCGGACAACCGCCACTCGATGCTGCACTCGGTCGCCTATGTCGCGTTCCAGGAGCTGGCCACCCGTATCTCGCACCGCAACACCGGCCACCAGTCCGGTGACCCGGTCTGCGACCGGATGCTGTCGCGCATCGCGACCGACGAGAACCTCCACATGGTCTTCTACCGGAACCTGCTCAAGGCCGCCTTCGAGCTCGCTCCCGACCTCACGATGCAGGCGGTGCGGGACGTCGTCGTGAACTTCCGGATGCCGGGCCACAGCATTCCCGGCTTCGAGCGGGCCGCGGCGCAGATGGCGATCGGCGAGGTCTACAACCTGCGCATCCACCACGACGACGTGCTCCAGCCGGTGATCCGCTTCCTGAAGGTCATGGAGATCGACGGGCTCGGTCCCGAGGGCGTCCAGGCCCAGGAGGAGCTCGGCCTGTTCCTCGGCGGTCTGGACTCCGAGGCGAGCAAGTTCGACGAGAAGCTCGCGGCGCGCAAGGCCCGGATGGCGGCGCGGGCGGCCGGCTGACCCCCGCCCTCCCCCGGCGGCGGGCCGCCCCGTCAGCCGGGGCGGCCCGCCGCCGCCTCCCCCGACGCCCTTACCGACCCGTCCGCCCTCGCCACCCGTCACCCGGACGTACGGCGCAGCTCCAGCCGCTCCTTCTCGGAGAGTCCGCCCCAGACGCCGAAGCGCATGTCGTTGGTCACGGCGTAGTCGAGGCAGGCGGCCCGGATGGGGCACAGTCCGCAGATCAGCTTGGCGTCACGGACCGAGCTGCCGGGCTCGGGGAAGAAGAAGTCTCCCCCGGTCTGCGCGCACAGGGCCTCCTCCTGCCACGCGAGGTCGGGCGACGCGATGGTGTCGATGTGCATGCCCGACAGCGTGCCGGGCGGCGAAAAACGTTCGATCAACGCGGGATCAACGCGGCTCCCCGCGCCCCGGCTCCCGGCCCGCCCCCCGGACGCCCGTGCCCGCACCCGTTCCGACCGCACGAACGATGCCCGCCCCGGCGCCGGAACGCACGGCGGCGCACGGAGCGTTTCACGCCGGGGCACGGGCACACGCGGCACGCGCGGGCGCCGTCGGAGACAGCGGCCCGGGCTGTCCGGGCCTCACGCGGAGGCGCGGCGTACCAGGGTCGTCGGGAAGACCACGCTGGAGGGGGCGCCGCCCGCGGTCTCGCGCACGGCGGTGGTGCGGTCGAGGCCGCGCAGCAGGAGCCGGGCCATGAGCCGGCCCATCTCCTCGATGTCCTGGCGGACGGTGGTCAGCGGGGGGTCGGTCTGCTCCGCGAACGGCAGCATGTCGTCGAAGCCGACCACCGCCACGTCGTCCGGCACCCGGCGCCCGTGCTCGCGCAGGACCCGCAGCGCGCCCACCGCGGTGAGGTCGTTGGCGGCGAACACGGCGTCCAGGCCGGGGCAGCTCTCCAGCAGCTCCCGCATCGCCCGCTCGCCACCGGCGAGGGTGAAGTCACCCTCCGCGACGAGCCGCGGATCGGCGTCGGCCATGGCGTCCCGGTAGCCGTCGAGCCGGTCCACGGCCGAGGTCTGGTCCAGGGCGCCGGTGATGTGCGCGACCCGGCCGCGGCCGAGGCCGAGCAGGTACCGCACGGCGTCACGGGCGCCGCCGCGGTTGTCGCTGTCGACGTAGACGACGCCGTTCCTGCCGCCGGACCAGCCGGGCCGGCCGCCGAAGACGACCGGGACCCCCGCACGCTGGATCAGTTCGGGCAGCGGGTCGTCGAGGTGCAGCGAGAAGACCAGCGCGCCGTCGACATGGCCGCCGGCCAGGTAGCGGGCGACGCGGGCGTGGTCGTGACGGCCCTCGGTGAGCAGCAGCACGAGCTGGTTGTCGTGCGCGGTCAGCTCCCTGCTGATGCCGCGCAGCTGGCGGGCGAAGAAGGGGTCGGCGAAGACGCGGCTCTCGGGTTCGGCGACGACGACGGCGATGGCGTCGTGCCGGTTCGTCACGAGGGTGCGGGCGGCCTGGTTGGGCACGTAGCCGAGCTCCTCCACCGCCTGCCGGACGCGCTCGGCCAGGGGTTCGGTGACGCCGTCGGCGCCGTTGACCACGCGGGAGACGGTGGCCCGCGAGACCCCGGCCCGCGCGGCCACGGCCTCCAGGGTGGGGCGCGGCACTGTCTCGGTCACGTCGGGAGCTCCTCACCAGCGGCTGCGGATCAGGATAGCTCCGTGGCTCCGGGGGGCGGGAGCGCTCCCGCCGAGGGGCAGTCCCGCCGTACGCCCGTGCCCCGGGCCCCACACCCCAGGCCCCCGCGCCCCGCGGCCGCGTGCCGCGTGTGCCCGTGCCCCGGACCCCGTCAGTGCTCGTGTTCCCCGCCCCCGCTCTCCTCGGGGGCGGGCTCCTGGCCGTGGTCGTGTTCGTGCGGCTCGTAGCCGGGGATCGTGCCGTCCGGCTTCTTCACCAGGAACATTCCGGTCATGCCCATGTCGGAGTGGCTCTGGACGTGGCAGTGGTACATCCAGGCCCCCGCCCCCACCCCCTCCCCCGCGATCACCTGGAAGCCGAAGGAGTCCGCGGGGCCGACGATCTTGTTGTCGACGACCCGGCTCGGGTCGTCGGGTCCGGTGAGCATGCCGGTGCGGTTGTCGGCCCAGCGGTGACCGTGCATGTGGAAGGTGTGGTAGTACTCGCCGTGCGTGATCATGACGATCTCCACGCGGTCGCCGACGGTGGCCTCGAGGTCGGGGCCGGTGTGGGCGGGCCTGTTGTTGATCGTCATGTCGTTGAAGACGATCGTGTGCGTGCGGTCCGGCAGGACGTCTCCCTTGCGCCGCACGATCACCCCGCCGTACAGGCCGTTGCGGATGCCGCCGGTGCCGTGTTCCGTGCCGACGACGTGGTCGTGGTAGTGCCAGTAGCCGGCGCTGCCCGACCGCCAGGTCCCGTCCGGGCGCCGTCCGGGTTTGTGGGTGCGCCAGGTGTAGGTGCGGGTGCCGCCGGGCGCGACGTCGCTGCGGTTCGTCCTGGTGCCGTCGCTGGAGATCTCGTAGTCCAGACCGTGGACGTGCAGGCTCACCGCCACGTCCATGGTGTTCTCGAACTCGACGTGCAGCGTGTCGCCCTCGTTGAGCTCGATCAGCGGGCCGGGGACGGACGCCTTCCCCTTCTCCAGGCCGTAGCCCATCTTTCCGCCCTCGAGGCGCTCGGCGTACAGCTTGACGCGTCTCACCTCGCCGCCGGCGGGCGCGGTCTTCGCCGGGGTCGGGGCGCTCACCGCCTCGGCGGACCCCAGGGACAACGATGTCGCGGCGACCGCGCCACCCAGCAGTACCCGCCGGTTGAAGCCGCGTCTGTCCATGCCGAACTCCCCCTACTGGTACGAACGTGATGGTGCCGATGACGGAGAGGCGTGAGCACAATGACGGTGCGACGGCCACGAGTTGGTTGTCATGAACCCGAGAAACCGTACCGGCCACCCTTCCGTTTATCCACACTCAGGACAAAGTTCGTTTCATCGCAGCCATAGGTATTGGCGTGTGACGCAAAGAGGTCTAGCTTCCTTGACGCTGTTGCCGCGACCGAGGAGGGGTGGGTGGCCACGTGCGGTTCACATCACGTCAAGGACCCGTGCGCTTGCACGGGTTGAGCACGAGAAGCACGAGAGCGACCAGAACCGGACGAAGGGCCTGGGCGGCGACCGTCGCCGCCGGGGCCGTCGCCGCCGGACTGCTGTCGGGGCCCGCCGCCACCGCGCGTCCGGCTCCCGACCCGGACCTGACAACGATGTCGATCAAGTCGCCCCCGGGCGGCGCGAACGTACGGGTGCTGCTGTTCCACGGTTCCGCCGCGGCCGGCGACGAGTCGCCGCTGGTGAACGCCGGGATCGAGGCAATCGAGAAGATCGGGCTGTCCGGTCCGCGGAACCAGCGGTTCACGGTCACGGCGACGGACAACGCCTCGGTGTTCACCAACGGCACCAGGCTGAGCCGCTTCAACGCGGTCGTCTTCCTCACCGGCGGCGGGGATGTCCTCGACCCGGCCCAGGAGGCGGGCCTGGAGGCCTACATGGAGGCCGGCGGCGGGTTCGTCGGCGTTCATGACGCGGCCCGCGCGGAGCCGTACTCGGACTGGTTCACCGGTCTCATCGGCGCCCGTCCGGCCGCGTCCGGCCCCACGGACGTCCAGCGGGCGACCGTCGAGGTCGGCGACCGGCGGCATCCGGCGACCAAGAGCCTGCCGCAGGAGTGGAAGCGGCCCGACCAGTGGCTGAACTGGGAGAAGAACCCGTCCGGCGAGGTGCACACCCTCGCCAGGGTCCGCGAGTCGAGCTACCGGCCGGGGACGGGCGCGGCCGGCGCCGACCACCCCGTGAGCTGGTGCCGGGACTACGACGGCGGCCGGTCCTTCTACACCGGCATGGGCGGCACGGTGTCGTCGTACGACGAGACCGACTTCCGCGACCACCTGCGCGGCGCCCTGCTGTGGACCAGCCGGCTGGTGCAGGCCGACTGCAAGGCGACGATCAGCGGCAACTACGAGGCCGAGCGGCTGACCCGGCCCAACCAGCCGGGACGGAACGACCAGATCGGGGAGCCGCACGGACTGGTCACCGCCCCCGACGGCCGCGTCTTCTACATCGGCCGCGGCGGCGCCGACTCCTCGCAGCCCGTGGTCACCGACTGGAACGACCCGGACATCGGCAAGGGCACGGGCGAGATCCACGTCTACGACCCGAGGACCGGGGAGGTCACGCTCGCCGGGGCGCTCACCGTCTTCGGCAACAAGGGCAGCGGCGACGAACTGGTCAAGGTCGAGGAGGGGCTGCTCGGCATCGAGCTGGACCCGCGGTTCGAGCGGAACGGGTGGGTGTACCTGCACTACACGCCCCACTCGGAGATCGACCGCGACAAGCGCATGGCCGACCGGCGGGTCTCCCGCTTCACGTTCGACGAGTCCACCGGCAAGCTGGACCCGGCCAGTGAGAAGGTCCTGCTCGACTGGCCGGTGCAGATCCACAGCTGCTGCCACTCCGGCGGCGGGCTGGCCTGGGACTCCAAGGGCAACCTGTACATCGCCACCGGTGACAACAACTCCAGCAGGTTCAGCGACGGTTACTCGGGCAACAACCCCGAGCCGAACTACAAGGGCGTCTCCTTCGCGGACGCGCGCCGCACCTCCGGCAACACCAACAACCTCAACGGCAAGATCCTGCGCATCCACCCGGAACCGGACGGCACGTACACCCTCCCCGAAGGCAACCTGTTCACGGGGGAGGAGAGCGCCGAGGGCGGCGGCAAGACACGCGGCGAGATCTACGTGATGGGTGTGCGCAACCCGGCTCGCATCTCGGTCGACCCGGCGACCGACGTGCTCTACGCCGGCTGGGTCGGCCCGGACGCCGGCCAGCCGTCGACGACCTGGGGCCCGGCCAAGTACGACACCTTCGCCGCGATCACGAAGGCGTCCAACCGCGGCTGGCCGTACTGCATGGGCAACAAGCAGCCCTACCGGGACCGGAACCTTCCCGACCCGTCGCAGCCCCTTGGCTGGTACGACTGCGACAACCCGAAGAACGAGTCGCCGAACAACGACGGTCTGGTCGACCTGCCGCCGGTGACCGGCAACAACATCTGGTACTCGCCGCAGGGCGGCGCCCCGGACTTCCCCCGCGACGAAAACGGTGTCCCGTCCTACAGGCAGGAGGAGGCCACCTACCGGCTGCCCTGGCTCAAGGGCGGCGGCCAGGCCGCGATGAACGGGCCCGTCTACCGCTTCGACGAGGAGAGCGGCAGCGACACCAAGTGGCCGGCCTACTGGGACGGCAAGTGGTTCGTCGGCGACTTCTACGACGCCGGCCAGCCGCGCAACGCGGTGCTCATGAACCCGAAGACGCAGGGCGACGGCGGACTGCCGGTGCACTCGGAGTCGTTGAAGAAGATCGTGCCGGTCGGCAACGACGGCATCAAGAGCCTGATGGACTGGAAGTTCGGTCCGGACGGCGCGCTGTACGTCCTGGACTACGGCCGCGGTTTCTTCACCTCGGACGCGAAGTCCGCTCTGTGGCGGGTCACCTACACGGGCGGCGGTCCGACCCCGGCCGCCGGTCAGCTGGCGAGAAAGGCCGAGTGAAACCAGTGATGCACAGGCAACGAAGAGTCTGGGCGGCCCTGCTGGCCACCCTCCTGATGATGCTCGGCCTGCAGACCGTCTCCGCGGCCGGCGAGCCGGAGGCCGGGCGGACGGGGAGGGCGGGGGCCGCGGCGGACCAGGTGCTCACCTGGACCGCGGGCAACGACATCGACACGTACCTCACGGCACCGGCGACCGCGGTGGCCGGACCGGCGACGATCGTCTTCGAGAACAGCGCGGCCACCGGCAACACCACCGGCATGCCGCACACGTTGACGTTCGCCACGTCGGACCCCGAGTTCAACGACGACGTCCAGCTGAACATCCTGGCCAACCCCGGTGACGCCCGGGGCGGCCGGCACACCGCCGAGGTCACGCTCACCCCGGGGCGCTACTTCTACCACTGCACGATCCCCGGTCACGGCGCGATGCGGGGCGTCCTGGTGGTGACCGAGGCCGGCGGGGAGGACACCACGGCGCCCGAGGCGACGGCCTCGGTGACCGGCACGCAGAACGCCGGGGGCGCGTACGTCGGTTCGGCGAGCGTCGCCGTCACGGCCACCGACGAGGGCTCGGGCGTCGACCGGATCGAGTACGCGCTCGGCGCCGACGGCGCCTGGCAGCCGTACACCGCGCCGGTGGTCGTCGACCGGGTCGGCGCGCACACGGTGCGCTACCGCGCACTGGACAAGGCGGGCAACGTCTCGGCCGTCAGGAGCGTCGGCTTCACCGTCGTCGCCCCGCCGACGGACGACACCACCGCGCCGGAGACCTCGGCGACGGTGGACGGCGAGAAGAACGCCGACGGCGACTACATCGACATGGCGACCGTCACCGTCAGCGCCTCCGACACGGGCTCCGGGGTGAACACCATCGAGTACGCGCTCGGCGCCGACGGCGCCTGGCAGGCGTACGGCGGCCCGGTGATGGTGCATCAGGCCGGCACCCACACCGTGCGTTACCGCGCCACCGACAAGGCGGGCAACGTCTCGGCGGTCAGGAGCGTCGGGTTCACCGTCGTCACCGCACCCCCGCAGGACACCACCCCGCCGGTGACGGGCGTGAACGTCGAGGGGGCGAAGAACTCCGACGGGGCGTACGTCGGCAGCGCGAAGGTGACCGTCAGCGCCACCGACGCCCACGGGTCCGGCGTCGCCTCCATCGAGTACTCGCTCGACTCCGGGCCCTACCTGGCGTACACGGAGCCCGTCGTCGTCGACCGGGCGGGCAGGCACACCGTCGCGTACCGGGCGGGCGACCGGGCGGGCAACACCTCCGCGCCGCTCACGGTGAGCTTCACCGTCGTGGCCGGCCAGGTCCCCGCGCCGCCCTGCCCGGAGTACGACGAGCGGCTGACGGTGTTCGTCGGCGAGGTCGACTCGGGCGTGCCCAACCGGGTCACCAACAACCGGTGCAGGATCGGAGAGCTGATCGAGGACGAGAAGGAGTGGACGTCCAGCGCGCTGTTCCTGAAGCACGTGAGGGGCGTGCTGGACAAGCTGAAGAAGGAAGGTGTCATCGACCGGCGGGAACTCCGGGCCGTCAACCAGGCGGCCCGCCGGTCCGGGATCGGCGAGCCGGGCCGGACCGACGGCTACCGCAGGATCCTCGACGGCAGCGCGGAGGCGTTCGCCGAGTGGCAGCAGGTGGGCGGTGGCTCGTTCGCGCTGAACCCGGACGGATCGATCACCTCCGGCACCACGAGGCCCGGGCTCGGCATGCTGTGGTTCCCCGAGCGCAAGTACGGCGACTTCTCGCTGAAGCTGCAGTGGCGTGACGACGCCCCGGGGACCGGGAACGCCAACTCCGGTGTGTTCGTACGGTTCCCGCAGGTCCACGACCACCCGGAGGAGACCCGGCCGGAGTGGGTCGCCATCAAGTACGGGCACGAGGTCCAGGTGTTCGACTCGCCCACCGGCGACATGTACAAGACGGGCTCGGTCTACGGCTTCGACCGCGTGGGTCTGGCCGGCGCCGGTGTGACGCAGAAGGGCACCTGGAACGACTACGAGATCCGGGTGGAGGGCCAGCACTACTCGGTCTTCCGCAACGGTGTGCTGATCAACGAGTTCGACAACACCGGCGGTCAGGACTTCACCCCGCCGCGCTCGGACGACCCGGGCACGGACGGGCGGCGGTTCGCCTCCGGCTACATCGGGCTCCAGGTCCACGGCACCACCGACGTGGTGTCGTTCCGGGACGTCCGGATCAAGGAACTGCCGTGACACAGCGCTGACGTGCCCGTGAGGGTGATCCGGCGCGCCGGGTCGGGAGGC
>NZ_JAPJDM010000017.1:0-162408 GCF_026242095.1 Streptomyces sp. NEAU-W12 | reverse complement strand
CCCGCCCCCCCCCCCCCGCCCCGGCTGTACCCGCCGGGGTCCGCCCGGCGTCTTCGGACACCCGGGCGGGGACGGCGGACCACCGGGCCCGGCGAAGCGCGCGGCTACGGCTACGGCTACGGCTGCATGAGGATCTTGACCGCGCCGTCCCGCTTGCGCTGGAACATGTCGTAGGCCCGGGGCGCCTCCGACAGCGGCAGGCGGTGGGTGGCGAAGTCGTCGACGCCGAGGGGGTCGTCGTCCGTCAGGTGGGGGATGATCTCGTCGCTCCAGCGGCGCACGTTCGCCTGCCCCATGCGCATCTGGATCTGCTTGTCGAACATGGTGAGCAGGGGCATGGGATCCGCCGCGCCGCCGTAGACGCCGGAGATCGAGACGGTGCCGCCGCGGCGCACCAGGTCGATCGCGGTGTACAGGGCGGCGAGCCGGTCGACGCTGAAGCGTTCGGCCAGCGGGCCGCTGATCTTCCGGGGCAGCAGCGCCGCGGCGTTCTGCACCATGCGGGCCGCCGCGCTGCCGTGTGCCTCGGTGCCGACGGCGTCGATCACGGCGTCGGGGCCGCGGCCGTCGGTCCGGTCGCGGATCGCGGTGACGAGTTCCTTCTCGTCGTCGAAGGAGCGCAGGTCGAAGGTCTCCACGCCCCGTTCCTGTGCCCGGCGCAGTCGCTCCGGGACCAGGTCCACGCCGAAGACCCGGTCGGCGCCCTTGAGCCGGGCGATCCGGCAGGCCATGTCACCGATGGGACCGAGGCCGAGCACGGCGATGCTGCCGCCCTTCGGAACGTCGGCGTAGACCACCGCCTGCCAGGCGGTGGGCAGCACGTCGGAGAGATAGACGAACCGGTCGTCGGACGGCCCTTCGGGGACCTTGATCGGGCCGTACTGCGCCTGCGGGACCCGCAGGTACTCGGCCTGGCCGCCCGGCACCGCGCCGTAGAGGCGGGTGTAGCCGAACAGGGCCGCGCCCATGCCCTCGGCGCTGACCTGGGTGGTCTCGCACTGGGTGGGCAGACCGGTGAGGCACATCCAGCAGTTGCCGCAGGCGATCTGGAACGGCACGACGACACGGTCACCGGCCTGGAGGTCCGGTACGCCGGCACCGACCTCCTCGACGATGCCCATGGGCTCGTGGCCGAGGATGTCGCCGGGGGTCATGAACGGGGTGAGCACCTCGTAGAGGTGCAGGTCGGAGCCGCACAGCCCGGTGGACGTGACGCGGATGACGGCGTCCGTCGGTTCCTCGATCCGCGGGTCGGGCACCTCCTCCACGCGGACGTCCCTCTTTCCCTGCCAGGTCACTGCCTTCATCGCCGCCTGCTCCCTGCGTCGTCGTGGCCGGTGCGCCGTCCGTACCCGTGCGCTCCACGCCGAACCGCGCCCCGCTGAGCCGATCGGCGGAAGCCACCGCGCGGGAACACCGCTGATCAGGCATGGCCATCGACAATCAGAAAAGCGCACAATCAAGACAACCGATGATGTGGGGCAGGCAGGGTGGCGACGGTGGACACGGGACGAGGAACACGCACACGACGCGTCACGACGACGGGAGCGCTGCTGGCGGCACTGCTGGCGGCCGGTCTGGCGGCGGGCTGCACGGCGTCGAACGCTCCCGGCGACGACGGACGCGGATCGCCCCGCACAACGCGTCCGGGCGGGACGGAGGAGACCGGAGGGGACGGCCACCCGCCGGTCCTCGCGGTGAAGATCGACAACGCCCCCGCGGCCCGCCCCCAGACGGGCCTGGAGTCGGCGGACGTGGTGTACGTGGAGCAGGTCGAGGGCGGTCTGAGCCGGCTGATGGCGGTCTACGCAAGCCGGCTGCCCGAGTCCGTCGGCCCGGTACGCAGCGCCCGGGAGGCCGACCTGGAGCTGCTGCGCCAGTTCGACCGGCCGGTTCTGGCGTTCTCCGGGGCGCAGGGCAGGCTGCTGCCGCTGATCGACCGGGCTCCGCTGGAGCCCCTGACACCCGGTACGTCCGACACGGGGGCGGACGTCTACGTCCGGGGCCCCCACCGGCCCGCCCCGCACAACCTCTATCTCCAGCCCCGGCGGTTCATGGACGACCCGCCCGGCCGGGCCTCGCTGACCACCGGCTTCCGCGACGGCCCGCCGCCCGCGGGCGGCGAACCCGAGAACACGCGTACGGTGCGCTATCCGGCGGCCCGCTTCACCTTCACCTGGTCCGACGCCCGGAACCGCTGGCTGGTCTCCATGGACGGCACCCCCACGGTCACCGCGCGGGGCGAGCCGGTGGCGCCCTCGACCGTCGTCGTGCAGTACGTGACCGTCCGGCCGTCCGGCTACCACGACTCCCGGGGCAGCAACACGCCGTACACCGAGACGGTGGGCTCCGGAGCGGCCACCGTGCTGCGCGACGGGCGCGCCCACGAGGTCCGCTGGAGCCGCCCGGACGCCTCGGACGGCACCGCGTTCACGACGGAGGACGGCACCGCGGTGAACTTCGCGCAGGGGCAGGTGTGGGTGGTCTACGCGGAGGCCGCCTGACCGGCACGGAGGCGGCCGGCGGAACCTGCAGTTCAGCGGGGCGCCGGGGCACCGGCCCACCCGGGCGTCAGGCCACCGGGGCGGCCGGCTCGCCGGGGCGGCGCAGCCCTTCGGCGGCGTCCGCCACCCGCCGGATCAGTGGGACGAGGTGGCGCCCGAGCCGTCGGTCACGCACCGGGTGGTCCGCTGGGACCTGCCGGGGCACGGCGGTTCGGCGGCCGGGCTGATCGGTCCCGGCGCGAGCGTCGGCGATCTCGCGGACCTGGTGGTCGCGCTCGCCGACTCGCTCGGCATCGAGCGGTTCGCCTACGCGGGAGTGCCGGTGGGCGGCGCGGTGGGTCTGGAGCTGGCCGTACGGTACCCGCAGCGGGTGTCGTCGCTGGCCGTGATCTGCTCCTCGGCCCACTTCAACGGTGCGAAGGCCTGGGAGGAGCGGGCTGCGCTGGTGCGGAGCGGGGGCCTGGCGGAGCTCGCACAGAGGGCGGACTCCCGCTGGTTCACGCCCGGTTTCACGGTGCCCGAGCTGGTCCGCGGCCTCCGTCACGGCCCGCTCGCCGGTTGCCCCGGCGAGCTGTGGACGCGGCCGCGCCGAGTGGGCCCCGTACGCCACTGCGGGCGCGGACCACGGCAGCAGCACCGCGCCGCACGCCCTGGCGGCCCGTACTTTCCGTGGGCGACATCGACCCGCGTCCGTCCGCCGCGGCCGTGGCGCCGTGGTTCGTCCCCGTCGGGGTGCGGTCCCGCGGCCCGACCGGGTGGTCACCCCGGCCGGGAGCGCGCGCCGTTCGGCGTCCGAGTGGGGCGGCACTCCTCGGCTGCGTGCCCGAGGGTCACCGGGGCCGGTGCCCCGGCTCCCCTCCCGGGGCCGCGGCACGGCCCGTGCTCGCCGTCCGGCCGGCGAGTGCGGTCAGTTCGGCCTCGGCGCGGACGGCCAGGCCGTCCGCGCCGCAGGAACGCGCGAGAGCCAGGCCCCGCTCCAGGTCGGTCCGCGAGCGGGCGAGGACGCCGTACTCGACGCGGGCCGCCGCGTGTTCGTACTGGCAGGGTGAGGACTCCAGGTAGGTGACGGCCTGCGCGGCGAGCCGCACCGCCCGCTGGCCGGTCTCCAGGGCGGCGGCGCAGCGCAGGGCCTCCCCCATGGCGGTGTCCGTGCCGAAGCGCTCGGCCTGGCGGCGGTACTCGACGGCGAGCCGGGCGGCACGGGCCGGGTCCTGGGTGGCGATGGCGCGCGCGAGGTCGGCTGCCCAGAAGACGTGGACGGGGTTGTGGTGGTCGCGGGAGGCCGCCGCCTTCTCCGCGGCCTCCAGTTCGTTGATGCCGTCCTTCGTACGGCCGACGGCGAGCAGCAGTCTGCCGCGCACCGAACGGGGGTCGGGCAGCACGATGGTGGACGGGTAGGGCGGCGTGAAGCCGTGCCGTTCGGCGACCTCCCAGGCCTCGTCCGCATGGCCGCGGACGAGCAGCGTGTCGACCAGGTTGCAGGTCGCCGTCCAGTACAGGGGCAGGCCGCGTCCCACGCGTTCGGCCAGGCGCAGGGATTCGCGCAGCGACTTCTCCGCCGCCGCGAGGCGGCCCCGCCTGCGGTGTGCGAGACCGACGTAGGCGTGGGCGAGGACCAGGTGGCCGCCGCTCCAGCCGGCCGACTCGTAGGAGCGCAGGGCCTCGGTGTAGAGGCTCTCGGCGCGGTCGAGGCGATCGGTGTAGGCGTACGTGCTGGCGAGCATCAGGAGCAGCTCGACGCCCCACTCGGCGTCGGTCCAGCCGAGGCCGGGCGCGAGACGGCCGTTGACGAGGGCGCGGTCGCTGATCTCGGCGACCTCCTCGGCGTTCTCGCCGCGCATCATGGCGTCGAAGCCGCGCAGGATGAGCAGCGCGCGCTCGGAGTTGTCCCGGCCGGTGCAGGTGGCGGCGAGGTCGGCGAGGCGCTCGGAGCGGCCGGGGGCGGTGGTCTCGCCGTCGTGGATGCCCTCCCACATGAACTGCACGGCCTGCAGGCGCATCCGGGCGGGACCGGGCTCCAGCCGCGCTGCCTCCGTCTCGACGGTGCGGACGGCCTCCTCCATCTGGTTGTTGTGCATCAGCGCCTGGGAGAGCCGGACCACGGCGTCCACCCGCGCGTCCCCGGCGAGGCCGGACATGCCGAGCGCGGTCCGCAGATGGCCGATGGTCCGGGCGGGCGCGGTGAGGAAGGTGGCACAGCCCAACTCGTAGAGTACGCGCGCGTGGACCTCGGGGCGGGGCGGTTCCTCCAGGGCACGCTCCAGGCAGCGGCGGGCGGCGTCCGGGGCGCCGACGGCGAGGTGTTCACCGGCGGCGTCCCGCAGTTGGCGGACGAGTTCCTCGTCGTCGTCCGGGTGCACTTCGAGGAGGTGGCGGGAGGCGGACGCGGCGCCGCGCCCGGAGTCGGTGACGATTTGGGCGGCTATGCCGTGCATGGCGCGGCGCAGCGCGTCGGGGATGGAGTGGTAGACGGCGGTGGCTATCAGCGGGTGGACGAACTCGAGGTCGGCGGGGCCGCTGCGGCCGGTCCCGGGGTCGGGTGCGGTGAGGATGCGGGCAGTGCGCAGGCGTTCGGCGCAGCGGACGGCGACGGCGTGGTCGAGGAGGGCGAGCTCGGCCACCAGGCCGACGGTGATGTCGCTGCCGAGGATGGCGGCGGCCCAGGCGAACCGGGTGGCGTCTATGCCGAGTTCTTCCAGCCGGGCGACGAGCCCGCCGCCGCGGGCGGAGCGGTTCAGTTCGCGCAGTTCACCGGCGTGCGCCTCGACGGGTTCGAGTCCGCTGTCCCGGACCTTGGCGAGCAGCTCGACGGTGTCGTAGGGGTTGCCGCCGGTGACGGCCCACACCTCGCGGCAGAACGCGGCGTCCGCGTTCTCGCCGAGGGTGGCCCGGGTCAGGCCGGCCGCGGCGGGCGGGGTCAGTGCGCTGAGGACGGTGACGGGATGCTCGGCGGCCTCGGCGACGGCGTCCAGGTGGCGGGCGCTCGCCCCGGAGACCTCGCCGGGCCGGCGGGCGACCACGACGAGAACGGGCAGGTCCGCCAGGCTTTTCGCGAGGACGGAGAGCCAGTACAGGGTCTCCTGGTCGGCCCAGTGGGCGTCGTCGACCGTCAGCACCAGCGGCCAGTCCCGGTGGGCCAGCCGGCGCACGGCGGCGACCAGGCCCTCGCAGACGCCCTGCGGATCGGCGTGCCGGTCGCCGGGCTCGGCTACGCCGAGGGCGGGGCCGGCGACGTCGTACCAGTCGCCGAGGTACTCGCGGACCTCCTCCGGCACCATCGGCACCAGCGCGGGCTGGAGGAGCTGGCGTACGACGTTGAACGGGACGGTGCGCAGGGTCTCGCCGCCACGGGCCGACCACACGGTGCAGCCGCGCTGTTCGGCGATGCGCCGGGTCTCGGCGAGCAGTGCGGTCTTGCCGAGACCCGCCTCGCCCCGCAGCACCAGCAGACTGCCGGGCGAGGACCGGTCCGCGCACAGGGTGTCGACCATCGCGGTGATGGCGGCGACCTCCTCCTCCCGCTCCCAGAGAGAGGCCGAGGCCGATGCCATGGGCCGTACCTCCGTCATCCCGCTACCTCCCCAAGTCGCCCGAACGACGTACAGGCGTCGAGCGTAGTCCTCCGACGGCCCCGACGGAGCGGTACCGGCCGGGCTCTTGCCGTGGAGGGTGACAAGCGGGTACAGGGGTCGACGCGTCCTGCGGTTCACCGGGGTCCGACGGCCAACGCCTGTCACGGACAAGGCAGGTGATGGAGCGTCGGGCGGTTTCGACAGGTGCGGGGGTGGGGCTGGGCCCCGGGGGCCGGGTTCCGGGGGTTCCGGCCTCCGGGGGTTCCGGCCTCCGGGGGTTCCGGCCTCCGGCCGCCCTCCCGTGCGGGCCCGCACGCCCGCGGGCCCGCACGAGTGCGCACGCATGGATCCCCCCGGGCCCGCGCGACCTCGGGATCCCGGATATACGGACCTCTCTCATCCCTCTTTCACCGACGCCTCATACGGTGGGGGCATGACGCAGGCGACTCCTCCCGGGTGGTATCCCGACCCCGGGCAGACGAATGACGGACCGGCCACCGAGCGCTGGTGGGACGGCACCACCTGGACGGACCAGGTCCGGCCGGCGGGATCGGCGCCCGCCTGGGGCCCGCCGGTGCCGGGCTCGGTGGCCGGACCGGCGTATCCGGCCCGGCCGACGTACCCGGGGTACCCGGCGCATCCCGGGTATCCCGGGGTCGTGAAGTCCGGCCCGGGCTCCGGCCGGGGGCGGGGGCTGCGCATCGGGATCGCCGTGGCGGCGGCCGTCGCGGTGCTGGCGAGCATCGGGGTCGGCGTGTACGCGCTGACCGACGACGGCGGGAGCGACGGCTCCACCGCCTCGCGGGCACCGGACGGACGGGACGGCGGGCCGGACGGGGAGAGCGAGGAGGGCCCCGGCCCGGACACCTCGGAGCCGCCGCGGGTCGAGAGCGGGTCGGTGACCGACGGACTGAGCGGGATCAGCCTGCCCATCCCGGACGGCTGGTACGGCCAGGAGGGCCAGGTGGGCGCCCAGATCATGTCGGAGGACACGTACGACTGCCCCGGCGACACCTCCAGCACCTGCACCAAGGGCGGCGCGTACTCGGCACCGGCACTGGCCCTGGGCACCCGCGGTTCCACCGCGGAGGAGGTCGCCAAGGCGGACATCTCCGCCAATGCCGAGGAGTCGTACGGCGGCGATTCCTACGGGAGGATCAGCTCGCACGAGGTCCTCGAGTCGAAGGCGGTGACCGTCGCCGGGCAGAAGGGCTACCTGGTGCGGTGGAAGGCGGTCACGAGCAAGGGCTCCGACGGGTACGTCCAGTCGCTGGCCTTCCCCTCCCCAGCGCAGCCGGAGCAGATCGTCGTGGTCCGCCTCGGCGTGGACACGGACCAGAAGCAGTCCGTCCTCGACGACATCACCGAGGGCATAGAGGAGGCGGAGGGCAGCGGCGGCACCGGCCAGGACGTCTGAGCCCACCCTCGTCCGCCGCGCCGTCCGCCCCCGGAACGACGGCCGGGTGGGGCTCCCCCTCCGCTCGGGGGGAGCCCCACCCGGCCGGTGGTGCGCGCCGCCCCCGTCCCCACGGTGCGGCGCGGTCGGGCCGCCGCCCGGTCGTCCGGGAACGGCGGCCCTGGTCTCATTCCAGGCCGAGCGCCGGCAGTACGGCGGCCTCCACGAACCGGAGCAGGTAGTCCGGGTCCGCGTTCCCCTCCTCCAGGAGGGGCCGCACCCGCAGCACTCCGAAGAACTGGGCCGGGATGTACGCCAGTGCCGGATTGTCCGCGGGGACCTCACCGCGTTCGACCCCGCGGCGCACGATCGCCTTCAGCGCGGCGATCTCCGGTTCGACCAGCGCTTCGCGCAGGGCCTGCGCCAGCTCCGGGTCCTGCGTGACCGCGTGGCCGAGTGCCTGCAGCAGCGAGGTGTCCTTCACCGACCACGCGCCCGCGCTACGGGCGGCCTCGCGCAGGTCCCCGGCGAGGGTACCGGTGTCGATGCCGGCGAAGCGCGCCTGTCCGCTGGACCGCAGGGCCGCGGCGACGAACCGGGGCTTGGTCTGCCACTGCCGGTACAGCGTGGACTTGCTGCACCGTGTCCGGGCGGCGACCCCCTCCATGGTGACGGCGTCGTAGCCGCACTGTCTGATCTGTTCCAGGACCGCGTCGAAGAACTCCCGCTCACGCTCGGGCGTGATCTTGGAGCGGCGCGAACTGCCGACCGGTTCCGGTCGGTCCGCGGCCTGCGACGTCATCGGCTCGACTCCTTGTCCTGGGGCGGACCCTCCGGGCTGCCGGCTCCCGGCGGGCCTGCGTCCGCCACCCGTCGATACGTGAGCGTACCGGAACGGTTCCGTATCGGTACACTCGCGTATCGGTACGAACTCGTATCGGTACGCTTACGTATCGAATCGAACTCGTCCCGCCGAGGCTCGACACCGCAGCCCGACCCGGCACCACAAGTGCCCTCAGCACCACCACGGAACCAGCGTCGGCGAAAGGGCCGGGGGATGAATGCCCGCAGCGAGCCACCGAGCGAGCCGCCACCGGCGAGGCCCGGCCCACCGCCGGTGTCCGGCACGTCGGCACGCCCGCCCCTCCCGCGTGAGCTCCTGCTCGTGGTGGGACTCTTCCTCGTCTACAAGGTCGGCCGCCGGCTGGCGACGGGCCACTCCGAGGCCGCCCTCCGCAACGGGCACGACGTGTGGGAGCTGGAACGGGCGCTCCGTCTGCCCGGCGAGGGAGCGGTGCAGGCCCTGCTGCTGCACGGCGACGGCCCGGTGCACCTCGCGAACACCTACTACGCGGCCGTGCACTTCCCTGCCACCGCCGCTTTTCTGATCTGGCTCTTCCTGCGCCGTCCGGCCCACTACAGGTGGGCGCGAAGGGTGCTCGCCGCGGTCACCGCCGCCGCGCTGGTGCTGCATCTGGCGTTCCCGCTCGCGCCGCCCCGGATGCTCGCCGCCACCGGCCTGGTGGACACCGCGCGGGTGTACGGGCCCTCGGTCTACGGGCCTCCGCAGACCGACACGTTGTCGAACCAGTTCGCGGCGATGCCCTCGCTGCATTTCGGCTGGGCGCTGATGGTGGCGACCGGTCTGGTCGTCGCCACGCGCTCACGGTGGCGGTGGCTGTGGCTGCTGCATCCGCTGCTGACACTGCTGGTGATCGTCGGTACGGCGAACCACTTCTGGCTGGACGCGATCGTGGCGGCCGCCCTGCTCGGCGCCGCCCTCGCGGTCCTGCGCCTCCCCCAGCACGTCCGCCGGTCGCCGACGGTGCCGGTGCCGGTGCAAAGAGACGAGAAAGGCACGGCGGGCGCGGCGGACGGGACCAGGGCCGTGGACGGGGAACGCGCGGGGGCGCCCCGATGAACGCGGTCCTCGTCGCCGTCGCCCTGTCCCTCGTCTCCGCCGTCACCTACGCGGCCGCCGCGGTCGCGCAGGAACGGCTGGCGTCACGCTCCCCCGGCACCGGTGCCCTGCGGCTGCTGGGCAGCGGCGCCTGGTGGTGGACGGTCGTGCTGAACGCCGCGGGCGCGCTGCTGCACGTCGCGGCGCTCGCGTACGGCCCGCTGACCGTGGTCCAGCCGCTCGGCGCGCTCACTCTGGTCGTGGCCGTGCCCACAGGGGCATGGTTCGCGGGGCGGCGGGTGGGGCCCACCGAGTGGCGGGGCACGGCGTTCACCCTGGCCGGTCTCGCGGCGATCCTGGCCACCGCGTCGGAGCCGGCCCCGGGCGGCACGCTGTCCGTGCCCGGGGCGCTGCTGGTCTCGGGCGTCACGGCCGCTCTGATCGGCGTGCTGTCGCGGCCCGGCGCCCGGCCCGGACTGCGGCACGCGACCGCGGCGGGCATCGCCTTTGGGGTGGCGTCGGCGCTCGCCCAGTCCGTGACGGTGGCCGTGACGGACCGTTCGGGTCAGTTGCCGGACGTCCGGGTGATCGGGGTGGCCCTGCTCGTCGCGGTGTTCGCGGCCGGCGGACTGCTGCTGTCCCAGACCGCGTACCGCAGCGGGCTGGGCGCCCCGCTCGCGGTGGTGACCCTGGCGAACCCCGTGGCCGCCGCGGTGATCGGACTCTGCCTCCTCGGCGAGCGGTTCCGGGGCGGCCCGGCGGGGGTACTGCTCGCACTGTCCGGCGCGGCACTCGCCTCGTGGGGCGTGATTCTCCTGGCCCGGGCGACACCACGCCCGCGCCTCGGCGAGCGCACCGGAGTGGACCCCGCGGCGGGCCCTCCCGTGCCGGATCCCTCCGAGGCCGCCCACCCCGGGGCCGATCACCCCGGGGCCGCGGACCTCCCTCTGCGTCCGGGGCCGGCGGCACCGTCCGGACCCACCGGCCCCGTCCCCCGGCCACGGCGCAGGCGACGGCAGCCCGAACCGGGCCGCCCGGCCGACGTGGCGTAGACGGCTCCGCGGCGAGGCCGCGGCAAGGGGCCGGGGCCGGTCACCGGCCCGGTCGGCACCTGTCGCGCGTCAACTCGTCGACGACGAACCCGACCCCGACCCCGAGCATCCAGACGTCCTTGGCCAGGGCGAGACCCTCCTGGGTGGGCCGCAGGCTGCCTTCCTCCCGCATCCCAGGCGTCCGCAGGTACATCCCCAGCAGCGCCGACGAGAACGCCGCCAGTCCGGCACCGGCCACGACCGTGGGAACGGCGGGCAGCAGCAGGGCCGCGCCCAGCGTGATCTCCCCGGCGGAGAGCAGCCGGACGAAGGCGGCGGGCCGCACCTTCTCGAGGAACGGATAGGTGTTCTTGGCCATCCCGTGCACCTGGGCGGCCGTCTCCTCGTCGACACCCCGCTTGGACAGTCCGGAGTTGAGGATGAACGCCCCCGTGGCCAGACGGGGTGCCACGTGCCTGGGTTCGATGGGCAGACGCATGAGAGCTCCCGGTCGCTGTGTGGCGCAGTGCCGTCCACCCTAGAACGCCCCGGCCCTCCCGGCAGGTCGGCGGCCGGGAGCCGAAGGCCGGTCCGCCGCGGGAACGCGACCGGTCGACATCCGACGACCGGGATCCGCGTGGGGACGTCGAGCCCCCGGTGGTGGTCCGTACGGCACCGGGGGCCAGGGGATCGCTGGCGCAGACGGAAGCACAAGGCGCGCGAACGGTTTGCGTCGGTACGCAAGAAAGCGACGCGTCATGACCGCGTCGACTCCGGCGGGGCGGTTCAGTCCCCCGCCGGCACCACACTGAGATGGGAGGCGGCGGGCCGGCGTCTTCGGTGGCCGGCCGGGGTGCGGGGCGCCTCGCGCAGGACCAGCGTCAGCCGGACGCAGTCCATCTCCTCGAGCACCCTGGTCGTCTCCACGACGAGGCGGCAGTCGGTGACCCCCCAGCGCGGATCAGGGTGCCGCAACGGCCTTACGGCACCGTCGTGTTCGGCGGCCTGCTCGCCGACGGCACGGAGCCAGTGCGGCAGCCCCTGCCGGTAGGCGGCCTCCATGATGGGGTCCTGGGCGATGTCCCGGCGGATGGCCTGCAGCCCGTGGTCGTGGCCGTGCCGCTCCACCGTCTTGGCGAAGTGCGCCAGCATCGGCAGGCACCAGCTCGACTCGTGTTCCCCCAGCACGGTGGCGGCGTCCGGGTGGAAGAGGACGAACCGGAGGAAGTTGTCGCCGGGCATGGCCGTCGGATGCGGCTCGACATCCCGGAAAAGGGTCCGGAAAGCGGTGTTGGCCAGCAGGACGTCCCAGCGGCGGTCGACCACCAGGGAGGGAAAGGGCACCGCGTGGAGGAACACGGCGTAGTCCTCCAGGTAGGCCCGCACCTCGGGAGTCTCGGGGCCGGGCCGCGGTATCGACCGCTGCCCTCCTGCCTGATGTGCCATCGGGAGGCTCACCCCTCTTGCCTGTGCGGCCTTGACGCGGCGCCCCGATCCTCCGGCCCGAACCTCGGGCGTGTCAACTATCGTGGCATTCCATGCTGGTTGACGGCTGAAATTGGCCACAGTTGTGGCGAGACCTGGATGTGAGTTCGAGGCACGGGCTAGTCTCCGTGAAGTTCACGGCAATCCCGTGTGAGAGGCCTGTGAGAGACGTAGGAGATCTGTCGGTGACCGGTGGCTTCGTGGGTGAGGGTCGGGACACCGCGCCGACGACCGCGCTGACGGCCGTCGTCGCCCGCGTCGCCGCACTCGCCGACCGGCTCGACGTGCCGCACACCGAGGTCTTCGACGTCGGCCGGCTCTCCGCGGCCTCCGGAGTGCCGGAACCTGTCGTCAAGGCCCTGCTGAGCGGTCGGCCGGCGGGCGAACCCGAGGTGCAGACCCGGTTCGTGCAGCGCCTGGACCTGCTGCGCCGCACCCGGCTCAAGCCGAACGGCCGCAAGTACACACAGCAGGAGATCGCCGACGGCGCGGGCATGTCCCGGCAGCAGGCCGGCGCTCTGATCAACGGCGACCGGCGTCCCACCATGGAGCACTGCGACGCCATCCAGCGGTTCTTCCGGGTGCACGCCGGATTCCTCACCGCCGAGGACCCCGAAGCGCTCGCGAACGCGCTCCAGCACACCGAGCAGGAGCTGCTGCAGAGCCTGGCGGACCGTGAGCGGCGGGCCGCCGTGGCGGCCGGCGACCCGCTGGAGCGGCTGCTGCAGGACCACGGGGTGCGCGGTATCGCGTGGCGGGCCGCCCAGCTTCCCACCGACCAGCACCGCGACAAGGTCGCGGAGTGGCTGGACATGCTCCTGGAGAACGTCCAGCCCCCCAAGGCCTGAACGGGCGGGACGGTTCATCCGGGTGGGCGGGCCGGTCCGCGGCGCGGACCGGTCGAGCAGGCCCCGGCAGCCGGACAGGACAACCGGAAGACAGTCCGGCGGGACAGTCCGGCGGGACGTCGGTCAGTGGTGGGGCCACGACCACCGGAACCCGCGTACCACCATCAATGTCAGTGGTGGGCGGCAGGCTGGGGGCGCGCCCGCACCGCGCGGGACGCGCGATGCCGGACCACGACTTGGGGAGAGCCGAGCGATGCCCACCGCCGTACCGACCGACCGCGAGCGCACCGCCGTCCAGGCCTACCTGCGACTGCTGCACACGGTGCGCGCCGCCTACGACATGGAGAGCGGGCCCCCGGGCGCCCGCAGGCCCCCGGTCGTGGCACCGTCCGTCCTCGCGGAGGCGGAGACGGCCCTGGCCCGGGCCGGGCTGTCCGGCAACGAGGAGTCCTTCTTCCGGATGCTCCGCGAGTGGCCCCCCCAGCCGTGACGGGTCAGCCGTGGGGGACGGCGACCGCGGTCCCGACCAGGCCGCCCTCGACGCTCCAGCGGCCGTCGAAGTGGTCGAGGCGGCGGTCGCCCACCCAGGGCCCCGGGACCAGGAGCACCGCCCTGAACCCACCGCGCGCCGAAGCACCGGAACCACCGGTGCCGGTGCCGGTGCCGGTGCCGGTGCCGGTGCCGTCGGCAGGTTCGGTGAACAGCTCGATGTCGGCCTCCATGAAGTCGAGCCACTTCCCGGTGAGCGGGAACCACGCCTTGTAGACGGCCTCCTTGGCGCTGAACAACAGCCGGTCCCAGTGCACCCCCGGCCGTTCCCGAGTCAGCCGGGCGACGCGCTCCGCCTCCCCGGGAAGGGACACGGAGGACAACACCCCCTCGGGCAGCGGTCCGTGGACCTCCGCGTCGACGCCGACGGAAGCCAGGTCACCCGTACGGACCAGGGCGGCGGCGCAGTAGCCCGCGCAGTGGGTCATGCTGCCGGCCAGCCCGTCGGGCCAGCCGGGCGCGCCGCGCTCGCCGGGCAGCACGGGATGCGGGGGGACGCCGAGCTTCCTCATGGCCCGGCGGGCGCAGGAGCGTACCGCGGTGAACTCCCGCCGGCGCTTGTCGACGGCCCGCGCCACGACGGCCGCCTCCTCGGGGTAGAGCGGGGCGTCGACGCCCTCGTCGCCGTAGGCCTCCACGACGACGACCGTCTCGGGCAGCAGTTCCCCGATCACCGGTTCCCGCCCTTCCCCGTCACGGACCCGGACACGAACGCGGACCCGGGCCCGGCCGCGGACCCCGTCGCGGGCTTCTCCCCGGGCACGATCCGGCGCAGCCGCCCCGGCGGTGCCGGCCGCTTGCGCCATTCGCGGGGGTAGCCCACGGACACCTCCTCGAAACGGACGCCGTCCTGCCGGGTGCTGCGCGGGATGTGGAGGTGGCCGTAGACCATCGTGTGCACGTTGAACCTGCGGTGCCAGTCGTCGGTGAGGACGGTGCCGCACCACATGGCGAACTCGGGGTACCACAGGACGTCAGTGGGGTGCCGGTGCAGCGGGTAGTGGTTGACGAGGACGACGGGCAGGTCGTCGGGCAGGTCGGCGAGCCGCCGTTCGGTCTCCCCGACCCGGGCCCGGCACCAGGCCTCGCGGCTCGGGTAGGGGTCGGGGTGCAGCAGGTGTTCGTCGGTGCAGACGACGCCGGTGCCCTGCGCGTACTCCAGCCCCTCGTCCTTGGTGGCGCACCCGGCCGGCAGGAAGGAGTAGTCGTACAGGAGGAACAGCGGGGCCACGGCCACGGGACCGCCGGGGCCCTCCCAGACGGGGTAGGGGTCCTCGGGAGTGACCACGCCGAGGTCGCGGCACTGCTCGACGAGGTGGTCGTAGCGGGCGACGCCGCGCAGGGTGACGGCGTCCTTCGGGTGGGTCCACAGCTCGTGGTTGCCGGGCACCCAGACGACCTTCCGGAACCGGCCCGCGAGGGTTCCGAGCGCCCAGCGGATGTCGTCCACGGTCTCCGCGACGTCTCCGGCCACGAGGAGCCAGTCGTCGTCCGACTCGGGACGCATCCGCTCCACCAGGGCACGGTTCTCGTCGTAGCCGATGTGGAGGTCGCTGACGGCCCACAACTGTCCGCCGCCTGCTGTTGACGTCATCTGCCGCCCCTTGAACCTGAACGATCATTCCGTACGCACACCATGCACGAAGCGTACGGTCACCGGCGTACAGGATCATCGAATCCGTAACACGCCCGTGGTTCGGGAGCACGGATCGAAGCCGTATGATCGGCCGCAACACCGCCGCAGTGAAGCCCTTCCCCGGGGCCGTCCGGCGACCCTCCACACACCCTGCCCGGGCACGGGCCGCCGAGGCCTGCCCGCACACCGTGAAAGGCGGCCCTGCATGGCCTCTTGCGTACGCGTATGGCTCAACCGCACGTACGCGGAGAACGTGTTCTTCATGGATCAGCTGAGAAGGAATCCCAGCGACCGGGCCGTCGAGATCCATGCCACCCACGGCGACCCGGACTCCCCCGTACTGGCCGCCGCCGACACCGCCGAGCTCGAGCCCGAGGGCCTGTCCCCGGCGGCGTACGTCGAGTACGCGCTCGCCCAGTGCGCGCGGCGCGGCATCGACGTGTTCGTGCCGCGGCTGCACCAGGGCGCGATCGTCGCGCACCGCGCGGAGTTCGAGGCGGCCGGTACGGCGCTGCTGGCGCCGCCGCCCGAGGCGGTGGCCGTCTTCCACGACAAGGTGATCGCCTACGAGGCCGTCCAGGCGATCGGGGTGCCGGTGCCGCCGTGGTGGCGGGTGCGGTCGGCGGACGAGCTGGTCCACGCGGTCGACGAACTGGAGGCGCACGGGCACCGGGCGTGCTTCAAGCCCGCGTCCGGCGCGGGCGGTGTGGGCTACCGGGTGATCACCCGCGCCCCCTTCTCGCTCACGCAGCTGAACGGCTTCCCCAGCCCGTACGTGCCGCTGGAGCTGGTGCTGGAGGCGGTGCGGCAGGCCGAGGAGCCGGTGGACTGGCTGGTGATGCCGGTGCTGGGACAGCCGGAGGTGTCGGTGGACTGCCTCACCGGGCCGGACAACCGTCTCCGGCTGGCCGTCGGCCGCACCAAGAACGGCCGCCGCAGGGGGTTCACGCTGCACGAGCAGTGGCTGGAGCCGGCCCGGCGGATCGCGGAGGGGTTCGGGCTGCACCATCTGTCCAACATCCAGTTCCGGATGTTCGGCGAACGGCCCGTGCTGATGGACGTCAACACCCGACCGGCCGGCGGTCTGCACCAGCTGTCGCTGTGCGGGGTGAACGTGCCGTGGGCCGCCGTGCGGCTGGCGCTCGGTGACGATCCGGGGGAGATGTTCCCGCCGTTCCTGGGCCAGGACTACTCGGTGGTGTCGGGGCCGCGGCCGCTGCGGCCGGTCCCGGTGTCGCAGCGGGGCACGGACCTGCCCGCGGACCTTCCCACGCCCGCACTGAGCGGTGTACCGGCCTCGGCCGGGCCCGCCGTGCCCGCCGGGTCCCGGGCGGCGGCCGGCTCCGGTCAGGTGCGCGCCGCCGCCGCGGACGCCGTCGCCGGGGGCCCCGCCTGGGGAACGCACCACCGCTAGAACCCGGGTTCCCCCCGCACGCACCCACCGTTCCCGCTCCCACCGACCGGTCCCGGCGCGCTTCCCGTGCCGGGACCGGATTTTTTTCGGGAAATTTCTCCGGAGGGTGTATCAGGCGGCGGGTGTCGCGCTCTTAAAGGTGAAGGGCCGCGGGGGAAGCCCTCTCCGGGAGACGGGGAAGCCTTCCGGAGGGGACGGGGGGAGCCCGGGGGAAGCACGGGGGAACGGGGGGCTCGGGTCGGTCGGCCGCTGTCACGGGGGGCGACCGGCCGACCCGATGCGCGCCGTCAGCCCCGCCCCACCGCCAGCCGCAGGGTCAGCACCTGGAAGGGGCGCAGGGCCACCGGCACGGCGTCCCCGTCGGTGTCCGCCGGTTCCAGCGGGCGCTCCAGGAGATCGGTCACCGTGGCGCCGCCGAGCGGGAAGCCGGTGCGCAGGAGGCCGGTGGCACGCCCGCCGCGGGACTCGTAGAGGCGGACGACGACGTCACCGGAGGCGTCGTCCGCGAGCTTGACGGCCTCGACGGTCACCCCTTCGCCGTCCACGCGGACCACGGGAGTGGCGGGAGCCACGAGGACCTGTGGGTCCGGCGGGGCCGCCGCCCGGGTCACGCGCAGCGGCAGGTTGAGGGCGTAGCCCTCCGCGACGGCGTCCTCGACGCCCGCGCCGGGCAGCAGTGCGTAGGTGAAACGGTGGACGCCCTGGTCGGCCCCGGGGTCCGGGACGCGGGGCGCGCGCACCAGGCTGAGGCCGACCGTGGTGGTCGTTCCGCCGTCGTCGCGGACCGTGCGGGTCACGTCGTGGCCGTACGTCGAGTCGTTGAGGACGGCGACGCCGTAGCCGGGTTCGCCGAGGTGCACCCAGCGGTGGCCGGACACCTCGAACCGGGCCGCCTCCCAGCTGGTGTTGGTGTGGGTGGGGCGCTGGACGTGGCCGAACTGGATCTCCGCGGAGGAGTGCGGGGCCCGGATGTCCACCGGGAAACCGGCCTTGAGGATCTTCTCGGCCTCGTGCCAGTCGATCTCGGTCTCGAAGTCGATCCGGGGGCTGCCGGCACGCAGGGTGATCGTCTGGGTGATCCGTGAGCCGTTGCCGAAGGCGCGCTCCACCCGGACGGCTCCGATCAGCGGGTCCTCCGCGACGACGGTGACGGACTCGGTGCCGAGCAGGTCCGTGCGCCGGTTGCGGTAGTGCTTGTCGAGGTCCCAGGCGTCCCAGTGGTTGGGGAGGTCCGTGTGCAGCCGCAGCAGGTTGCCGGGGCCTGCCAGTACCTCGCGGGCCGACCGCAGATCGTATACGGACGACAGTGTGCCGTCGTCCGCCACCCGGACCCGCACCAGCCCGTTGTCGAGCACCCGCACCGTGTCCGTGGCCGTGGCGGTGACGGGCTGCGGGGGCGCGGCCGGAGCCGCGGCCGCCTCCGCGTCCGCGTCCGCCTCCAGGGGTGCGCTGCCGTTCGCGGGCACCGTCACGTACACGGGCGGGCCGCCGGGGACACGGACCACCTCGGCGCGGTCGTAGGGGCTCGTGTTGAACACCCGGGCGCCTGCGCCGTGGCGGCCGCCGCCCAGGGCGTCGGTCGCCTCCCTCGTCAGCGTCTCCAGTTCCTCCGCGACCCTGGCGTACTCGGCCTCGGCCTCCCGGTGCACCCAGGCGATGGAGGAACCGGGCAGGATGTCGTGGAACTGGTGCAGCAGGACGGTCTTCCACAGCCGGTCGAAGGCGTCGTACGGGTAGGAGTACTGGTCCGGCACCTGCACGGCTGCCGTCGTGGCCCACAACTCGGCCTCGCGCAGACGGTGTTCGCTGCGCCGGTTGCCCTGTTTGGTGCGGGCCTGGCTGGTGTAGGTGGCGCGGTGGAGTTCCAGGTAGAGCTCGCCGTTCCAGACCGGGGCGTCCGGGTACTCCTCCCGGGCCTTGGCGAAGAAGGTGTCGGGGTGTTCGACGACGACCTTCGCGGAGCCCTCCAGATCGGCCAGCCGGCGGGCCCGCTCCATGTGTTCGCGGGTGGGGCCGCCACCGCCGTCGCCCCAGCCGAACGGCGCGAGCGAGCGCCTGCCGCCGCCCTTCTCACGGTAGTTGCGCACGGCGCGGGCCATCTCGTCGCCGGTGAGGGCGGCGTTGTAGGTGTCGACCGGCGGGAAGTGGGTGAAGATGCGGGTGCCGTCGATGCCCTCCCACCAGAAGGTGTGGTGCGGGAACCTGTTGGTCTGGTTCCAGGAGATCTTCTGGGTGAGGAACCAGTCGTTGCCGGCGAGCTTGGCGAGCTGCGGGTAGGCGGCGGTGTAGCCGAAGGAGTCGGGCAGCCAGACGCCCTTGGTCTCGATGCCGAAGTGTTCGAGGAAGAACCTCTTGCCGTGCACGAGTTGGCGGGCGAGGGCCTCGCCGCCGGGCAGGTTGCCGTCGGCCTCCACCCACATGCCGCCCACCGGCGCCCACTGGCCCTTCTCGACCGCCTTCTTGATCCTCGCCCACACCTGGGGGTGGTGGTCGCGCACCCACGCGTACTGCTGGGCCTGCGAGCAGGCGAAGACGAACTCGTCGTACTCGTCGGCGAGCGCGGTGGCGTTGGAGAAGGTGCGGGCCGACTTGCGCCGGGTCTCGCGCAGCGGCCACAGCCAGGCGGAGTCGATGTGGGCGTGCCCGACGCCGGAGACGGTGTGCGCGCTGGCGTGCGCGGGCTGCGCGAGGACGGGGGCGAGGATCTCCCGGGCCGCGGGAGCGCTGCCGGAGACGTCGTCGAGGTCGAGGGCGTCCATGGCCCGGTCGAGCGCGTGCGCGATCTCGTGCCGGCGGGGCTCGTGCTCGCCCAGTTCGGCCATGAGTTCGCGCAGCACGTCGAGGTCGAGGTCGAGGTGCCAGACCGGTTCGTCGAGGACGGCGAGGTCGGCGCCGCGGAACACGTACAGCGGTGTGTCGCCCGCCGTGAGCCGGTCGCCGAGCGGGGTCGGGTGAGCGAAACCGTCGGCCAGGATGTCGGGGTTGGAGGCGGCCTCGACCAGGTAGTCGATCTCCTCGCCGCCCGCGGCCGGACGGCCGACCGGGACGTACCGGTTGAACGGGTTGACGGCCTTCAGGGGGGTGCCGTCGGGCAGGTGCACGAGGCCTTCGGCCTGGAAGCCCGGTCCGGCACCGGTGAAGCCGAGGTCGATGACCGCCTCGACGCGCCGCCCGGCCCATGCCGCGGGGACCTGTCCGCGCATCCGGAACCAGGTGGTGCCCCAGGGCGGGCCCCACGGGGTGTTCGGGGCGAAGGGCGCGTAGGAGGCGGCCGCGGCCTCGGCGAAGGGGACCGGTTCGCCCGGTGCGTGCCACGCCTCGACGGTGAGGGGGGCGGTGGCGGCGTAGATCGCGGGTTTGACGCGCTGGTGGTGGAGCCGCTGGACGCGGTGTTCGATCCGGTGGCGTTCGTCGTGCATGAGGGGCTCTCCTCCTGGTGTGCTCTTCCCGCGGGGCTACTTGAGGTGGGCGAGGCCGGGGTGGACGGCGCTGTAGCCGTCCACGAGGCGGCGGGCCACGTTCACGGAGTCGACGAGCGGGTGCAGCGCGAACGCCTTGACCGCGTGGGTGCGGGAGCCGGACTCGGCGGCACGGAGCACCTCGCGCTCGACCGCCTTGACGGAGCAGACCAGGCCGGTGGCGTGACCGGGCAGCGGATCGGCGGAGAGCGGGTGCGCTCCCTGGGCGTCGACGAGACAGGGGACCTCGACGACCGCGTCCGCGTCCAGCGCCGACAGGGTGCTGCGGTTGCGGACGTTGAGGATCAGGGTGGTGCGCTCGTCGCGGGCGACGGCCCGCATCAGGGCGAGGGCCACCTTCTCGTAGCCGCCGGACAGGTCGTCCTCGTCGCGGTCGCCGGCTCCGGCGGTCTCGCGGTTCTCGGACATGTAGGTGGCCTCGCGTTCGGCGCGGGTGCGCTCCCAGGTGGCGAGGGCGGGGGTGCCGGGGTCGCCCACCTGCGTGTAGAAACGGGCCTGCTGGTCGTGGAGGAAGGCGCCGCGGGTCTTGTGGGCCTGCCGGTAGGCGCGGACGGTCTCCCGGTTGAAGTAGTAGTAGTGCAGGTACTCGTTGGGGACCGCGCCGAGGGACTGGAGCCAGTCGGCGCCGAAGAGCCTGCCCTCCTCGAAGGAGCCGAGCAGCTGCCGGTCGGCGAGCAGGCGCGGGAGTTCGTCACGGCCCCTGACGTACAGGCCGCGCACCCAGCCGAGGTGGTTGAGGCCGACGTAGTCGATCCACGCCTCTCGCGGGTCCGCGCCGAGCACCCGGGCGATGCGGCGGCCGAGACCCACCGGTGAGTCGCAGATGCCGATGACCCGGTCGCCGAGGTGCCGGGACATGGCCTCGGTGACCAGGCCGGCCGGATTGGTGAAGTTGATGACCCAGGCGTCGGGGGCGAGCCGGGCCACCCGGCGGGCGATGTCGACGGCGACGGGGGCGGTCCGCAGCCCGTAGGCGATGCCGCCCGCGCCGACCGTCTCCTGCCCGAGGACGCCCTCGTCGAGCGCGACCCGTTCGTCGTTCGCACGGCCCTCGAGTCCGCCGACCCGGATCGCGGAGAAGACGAAGTCGGCACCGCGCAGCGCTTCGTCCAGGTCGGTGGTGGTGCCCACCTCGGGGGCGTCGGGCACGCCGGCCGCCTGTTCGTTCAGTACACGGGCGACTGCAGACAGTCGACGGTCGTCGACATCGTGCAGAACGACCCGCGTCACCCGTCCCTCGGCGTGGTCCCCGAGGAGCGCGCCGTACACCAGCGGGACCCGGAATCCTCCGCCGCCCAGAATCGTCAGTTTCACGTCCGCACCCTTCCCACCGCGGCGGTTCCGACGCCTGCCGGTCCGTTCGTCCACGATGTCACCGCCGCCGGTTCCGCCCTCGATCATGACGCCTCCGGCGGGCACCGGGACGTCCGGCCGGCATGCGCCCGGCGTGTGGTCGGACAGAGGACCGTGTGCGGCGCCGGGTCACCGGCCGGGCGCCGCTCCGTGCGGCCGGGCGTGGCGCCGTTGCACCCATTCGCGTCAATCCATGAGGTGAACTCCCCCTCGCACGCAAGGACTTTCTCGGTTACACCTCTTGACGGTCACGGGGGCGCGGAGCACATTGGCGACACCTTGAGAGCGCTCTCAGAACTGACGGGCAACCGATGAGCAGGGCTCTTCGGGCACTCCCCGCACCCGGATCGACCCACGCGTCCGTATCCCTCTCCGAGAGGCATCCCCACATGAGTGACCCCTCCGGCACCCCCCGCAGACCCCGTGTCCCCCGCAGATCCCGTCCGCTGCGGCGGACGCTGATGGCCGCCGTCGGCACGCTCGGGCTCGCGCTCGCGGCCTCCACCCTCGCCCTGCCGTCGGCGAGCGCCTCCGCCCCGGCTCCCCCGTCGGGCTGGAACCAGGTCTTCGTCGACGACTTCGACGGCGCCGCGGGCAGCGGCGTCAACACCTCCGACTGGCGGTACGCGACCGGCAGGGGATACCCGGGCGGCCCCGCCAACTGGGGCACCGGTGAGATCGAGACGATGACGTCGAACCCGGAGAACGTCTCCCTCGACGGCAACGGCAACCTTCGCATCACCCCACGCCGGGACGCCTCCGGGAACTGGACCTCCGGCCGCGTGGAGACCAACCGCTCCGACTTCGAGCCGCCCGCCGGTGGCGTCCTGCGCGTCGAGAGCCGCATCCAGGTGCCGAACGTGACCGGTGCCGCCGCCAAGGGGTACTGGCCGGCGTTCTGGATGCTGGGCGCGCCGTACCGGGGCAACCACTGGAACTGGCCCGCCGTCGGCGAGCTCGACATCATGGAGAACACGCAGGGCAACAACACCGTCTTCGCCACGATGCACTGCGGCACCGCGCCCGGCGGGCCGTGCAACGAGAACAGTGGCATCGGGGGTTCGACCACCTGCCAGGGCACGACCTGTCAGGCCGGCTTCCACACCTACCGGTTGGAGTGGGACCGCTCGGGGAGCGTGGAGGAGATCCGCTTCTCCCTGGACGGCACCACCTTCCACACCGTGCGGGAGAACCAGGTCGACACGACCACCTGGACGAACGCCACCGACCACGGTTTCTTCATCATTCTCAACGTGGCGATGGGCGGCGGTTTCCCCGACGCCTTCGGCGGCGGCCCGGACGCCGGTACGCAGCCCGGGCACTCGATGCTCGTCGACTACGTGCAGGTGCTGACCTCCGGCGGCGGTGACGGCGGGGGCGGCACCACGCCGCCGCCGTCCGGCAACCGCGATGCCTACGGCACCATCCAGGCCGAGTCCTTCGACGGCCAGTCCGGCACGATGACGGAGACCACCTCGGACTCCGGCGGCGGTCAGAACGTGGGTGCGCTGGCCAACGGCGACTGGCTGCGGTTCAAGGGCGTGGACTTCGGCTCGCCCGCGGCCACGCAGTTCTCGGCCCGGGTGGCGAGCGGTGCGCCCGCCGGGGTCAGCGGTCTGGTCGAAGTGCGCCTGGACAGCCGCGGCAGCGCCCCCGTCGGAAGTTTCTCGGTGGGCAGCACGGGCGGCTGGCAGTCGTGGCGGACCGTCCCGGCGAACATCGGGTCCGTGACGGGCACGCACGACGTGTATCTGACCTTCACGAGCGGCCAGCCGCAGGACTTCGTGAACGTCAACTGGTTCACGTTCGGCCGCTGACCAGATCGGTTCCGCTGCTCCGCCGAGGGGCTCCACGCACGCGTGGGGCCCCTCCCCCATGTGCGCGACCTGCGGCTCTCCCGGAGCACCCGCGCCGCAGGGGCCCCTCCCCACGAATACGTCATACTTTTACTCGTGAACGTGTTACGGAGGTGAGGGTTCGGGCGTACCGGGACACCCTGTAGGTGGAGGAGAGGAGCGAAGGCGCCACAAGGTACGGCGATGCCGCCCGGCAGGAACGTGAGGAACACGGAGAGGCAGGTCCTCGACCACCTCGACCACCTCGACGACAAGGAGCTGACACGGAATGACCGAGGAGACCGAGGAGACCGGGTCGGCCGGGTCGACCGGGGCGCCGGCCCGGGCCGGCGCCGGTTGGCCCAACCCCCTGCGTGACCCGCGCGACCGCCGTCTCCCGCGCATCGCCGGCCCGTCCGGTCTGGTCATCTTCGGGGTGACGGGCGACCTGTCGCGCAAGAAGCTGATGCCGGCGGTGTACGACCTCGCCAACCGGGGTCTGCTGCCGCCGGGCTTCTCGCTGGTCGGTTTCGCCCGCCGGGACTGGGAGGGACAGGACTTCGCGCAGGTGGTGCACGACGCGGTCAGGGAGCACGCCCGCACGCCGTTCCGTGAGGAGGTCTGGCAGCAGCTCACCGAGGGCATGCGGTTCGTGCCGGGCGACTTCGACGACGACACGGCGTTCGAGCAACTGCGTTTGGCCATAGATGAGTTGAATAATTCGCGGGGCACCAGCGGCAACTACGCCTTCTATCTCTCCGTACCGCCGAAGTTCTTCCCGAAGGTGGTCCAGCAGCTGAAGAAGCACGGGCTGGCCGACGATCCCGCGGGCTCCTGGCGGCGCGCGGTGATCGAGAAGCCGTTCGGCCACGACCTGAGGTCGGCCCAGGAGCTCAACGCGGTCGTGCACGAGGTGTTCGCCCCGGACCAGGTCTTCCGGATCGACCACTACCTGGGCAAGGAGACCGTGCAGAACATCCTGGCCCTGCGTTTCGCGAACACGATGTTCGAGCCGATCTGGAACCGGTCCTTCGTCGACCACGTGCAGATCACCATGGCCGAGGACATCGGCATCGGCGGCCGGGCCGGCTACTACGACGGCATCGGCGCCGCCCGCGACGTCATCCAGAACCACCTGCTCCAGCTGATGGCGCTGACCGCGATGGAGGAGCCGGCCTCCTTCGACGCGGCGTCGTTGCTCACCGAGAAACTGAAGGTGCTCCGGGCCGTGCGGCTGCCGGGGGACCTGGGCCGGCACACCGTGCGCGGGCAGTACGAGGGTGCCTGGCAGGGGGGCAGGCAGGTGCCGGGCTACACGGAGGAGGACGGCATCGACGCGGGCTCCACCACCGACACGTACGCGGCGATCAAGCTGGGCGTCGACAACCGCCGCTGGGCGGGCGTCCCCTTCTACCTGCGCACCGGCAAGCGGCTGGGCCGCCGGGTCACCGAGATCGCGGTCGTCCTCCAGCGGGCACCGCACTCCCCCTTCGACACCACGGCCACCGAGGAGCTCGGGTCGAACGCCATCGTCATCCGCGTCCAGCCGGACGAGGGCATGACGGTGCGGTTCGGCTCGAAGGTGCCCGGCACCTCGATGGAGATCCGGGACGTGACGATGGACTTCGCCTACGGCGAGTCGTTCACCCAGTCCAGCCCGGAGGCCTACGAACGGCTCATCCTCGACGTCCTCCTCGGGGACGCCAACCTTTTCCCCCGGCATCAGGAAGTGGAGGAGTCCTGGAGGATCCTCGATCCGGTCGAGGAGTACTGGGCGTCCCACGGCAGACCGGCCCGGTACGCCTCGGGCAGCTGGGGGCCCGCGGAAGCCGACGAGATGCTCGCACGAGACGGACGGAGCTGGCGCAGGCCATGAAGATCGATCTGACCGACACCACGGCAAGTGATGTCAACAAGGCGCTGGTGCGGGGCCGCCGCGCCATCGGCACCCCGGCGGTGGGCATGGTCCTGACGATGGTGGTCGTCACGGACGAGGAGAACGCCTACGACTCGATCAGGGCCGCCGAGGAGGCCTCGCACGAGCACCCCTCGCGCATGCTGGTCGTCATCAAGCGGCACGCCCGCACTCCGCGCGAGCGCACCCGTCCGCGGCTGGACGCCGAGGTGCGGGTCGGTTCGGAGGCCGGTACGGGCGAGACAGTCGTCCTGCGGACCTACGGCGAGGTGTCCGACCACGCCGACTCCGTGGTGCTGCCGCTGCTGCTGCCCGACGCCCCGGTGGTCGTGTGGTGGCCGGCGGACGCTCCCGAGCACCCCTCGAAGGACCCGCTCGGCGCGCTCGGCCAGCGCAGGATCACCGACCTGTACACGGTGGACGAACCCCTGGAGGTCCTGTCGGCCCGGAGGCGCACCTACGCGCCGGGGGACACCGACCTGGCCTGGACCCGGATCACGCCCTGGCGTTCGATGCTGGCCGCCGCCCTGGACCAGGCCCGGTTGACGGTGACGTCGGCGGCCGTGGAGAGCGAGGCCGACAACCCCAGCGCGGAACTGCTGGCGCGCTGGCTGGAGGCCCGGCTGAAGGTGCCGGTCGAGCGGGTGGAGACGGCCGGCCCGGTGGTCACGGGGGTGCGGCTGGGCACGGCGGACGGCGAGATCGTCATCGACCGGCCGGAGGGTCCGATGGCCACGCTGTCGCTGCCCGGGCAGCCCTCGCGGCGGCTCGCGCTGAAGGTCCGCCCCCTGTCCGAGCTGATCGCCGAGGAGCTCCGGCGGCTCGACGCGGACGAGATGTACGCCGTCGCCCTGCGCGGCGAGAACGCCGAGGAGGCCGCCGCCCCTGCCTGAGACTCCCTGCTCCCCCGCCCCTCATGCCTGACACGGGTGACACGTCCGCACCGACCCGCCGCCCCGGTGGGCCGCCCCACCACGACATCGGGAAGTGAACTGACATGCAGATCGGTCTTGTTGGTCTCGGCAGGATGGGCGGCAACATGCGCGAGCGCATCCGCGCCGCCGGGCACACCGTCGTCGGCTACGACACCAATCCCGACCTCTCGGACGTCGCCCATCTGTCCGACCTCGTCGACCGGCTCCACGGGCCGCGCGCGGTCTGGGTGATGGTCCCGGCCGGCGCCGTCACCCAGCACGTCATCGACCAGCTGGGGAGCCTGCTCAAGCCGGGTGACACCGTCGTCGACGGCGGCAACTCCCGCTGGACGGACGACGAGAAGCACGCCAAGGAGCTGGGCGCCCGGGGCATCGGCTTCGTCGACGCGGGTGTCTCGGGCGGGGTGTGGGGGCGGGAGAACGGCTACGCGCTCATGGTCGGCGGTGACGAGGAGCACGTGGAGCGCCTGAAGCCGATCTTCGACGCGCTCAAGCCGGAGGGCTCGTACGGCTACGTCCACGCGGGCCGGGTCGGTGCCGGGCACTTCGCGAAGATGGTCCACAACGGCATCGAGTACGCCATGATGCAGGCCTATGCCGAGGGCTGGGAGCTGCTCGAGAAGGTCGACTCGGTGGACAACGTCCGTGAGGTGTTCCGTTCCTGGCAGGACGGCACGGTCGTCCGTTCCTGGCTCCTCGACCTCGCGGTCGACGCCCTCGACGAGGACGCCCACCTGGAGAAGCTGCGCGGTTATGCCGAGGACTCGGGCGAGGGCCGCTGGGCCGTGGAGGCGGCCCTCGACAACGCGGTACCGCTTCCCGCGATCACGGCCTCCCTGTTCGCCCGGTTCTCCTCCCGGCAGGAGGACTCGCCGCAGATGAAGATGGTCGCGGCGCTGCGCAGGCAGTTCGGCGGGCACGCGGTCACGTCCGCGGGCACCTCGACGGACCGGCCCGACCAGGACGGTCACGAAAGCCCGGAGGGCGGGGGAAGCCGGGTCGCCGGGGAGGCCCGGGCGGGTCGGGCAGAGCCGGGAAGCCCGGACGAGGTGTAGCGGCCGTGGGCGATCTGCTGCTCGCGCGGCACGGTGAGACGGAGTGGAGCAGGTCGGGGCGGCACACCGGCCGCAGCGACCTGCCCCTGACGCGGGACGGCGAGGCGCAGGCCAGGGCGCTGGCCCCGCTGCTCGCGGGCCGCTCCTTCGCCCTCGTGCTCACCAGCCCGCTGGTCCGCGCCCGGCACACCGCCGCACTGGCGGGGCTGGCACACGCGTTGCCGGAGCCGGACCTGCGGGAGTGGGACTACGGCGGCTACGAGGGCGTCACCACCGCCGACATCCACCGCACCCGGCCCGGCTGGGACCTGTGGACCGACGGGGTGCCGCCCGGACCCGAGTTCCCCGGCGAGTCTCCCGGGCAGGTCGGCGCACGGGCCGACCGGGTGCTGTCCCGGGTGGCCGTGGCGCTCGGGGCGGGCGACGTGATGCTCGTGGCGCACGGCCACCTGCTGCGCGTCCTGACGGCACGCCGACTGGGTCTGCCGCCCGCGAACGGACGGCTGTTCCGGCTGGAGACGGGCACACTGAGCCGGCTGTCGCTGGAGCACGGCCGTCCGGTGGTCGAGGAGTGGAACACCCGGCCGTGACCCGGGCCGCGACAGGCACCGCGGGCCCGGCCCGCACAGGGCCTGTTCGTCGGCTGCTCAGCCGCCGCCGCTGAGGGCGCTCGCGGTACGTCCCCGGCTCCCCGTCGGCGACGGCGGCGACGAGTTCCGCGAAGGCCGAGCCGGTGGGGACGGCGCGGCCGTCCGTGACCGGGACACGGATCATCCGCTCGTCGGGGCAGTAGGCGTGAGGGACGTTCGACAGCTGGGGCCGTCCGTCCTGCTTCAGGGTGACGTGCACCCCGCCGCCCTCGTCGCCCATCAGCTCCAGCAGGGCCCGCCGTGTGTCCTGTGTCATGCCGGGTTCGACGGAGCGCACCGGCTCGGGTGTTCCCCTGCCGGGTCCGCCGGTGTGTTCCCGTGCGCGGTGAGGTCTGACCCGGTCCGGGCGGGGTATTCCGAGAATCGGCTCGTCAGGTTGATCGAAGGAGTGCCATGGGACTGCTGCGGCAGGAGGCCGACCCGAAGGAGGCCGGTCTGGACGCGAAGGCGCTGGACCGGATGGACCGGCACTTCGCGCGCGAGGTCGACGAGGGGCGGCTGCCCGGGTTCCTGGTGTCCGTCGCCCGGGGCGGGCGGATCGCCCACCTCACGGCGTACGGGCGGCGGGACGTCGCGGCCGGGCTGCCGGTGGAGAGCGACACCCTGTGGCGGATCTACTCGATGACGAAACCGGTGACGGCCGTGGCCGCGCTGACCCTGGTCGAGGAGGGCCGGCTGTCCCTGGACGACCCGGTCGGCCGTCACCTGCCGGCGTTCGCCGAGCCCCGCGTGTACGAGAGCGGCTCCGGCGACGGGATACGGACGCGTCCTGCCGCGGGCCCCCTGCTCGTACGGCATCTGATGTCCCACACCGCCGGGCTGACGTTCGCCTTCTACCACGCCCATCCGGTGGACGCGCTGTACCGCGCGGCGGGGCTCGACTCGTCGGTGGCGCCGGGAACGGACCTGGCGGGGACGGTCGACGCGTACGCGCGGCTGCCGCTGCAGTTCGACCCGGGGACGCAGTGGAACTACTCGGTCGCCTCCAACGTGCTGGGGCGGATCATCGAGGTGGTGTCCGGGCAGCCGCTCGACGTGTTCCTCGCCGAGCGGATCTTCGGCCCGCTGGGGATGACGGACGCCGGGTTCCAGGTCTCCGACGAACAGGCCCCGCGGCTCGCGGAGTTGTACGGGGAGACGGACGCCTCCGGCGACGACGGCAGCGGCGGTAGCGGTAGGGGCAGTCGCGGCATCGAGCCCGTCGCCGGGCTGCCGCTGCACGGGCGGCCGCGGTTCCTGTCCGGCAGCGGGGGCATGGTGGCCTCGGCCCACGACATGCACCGGTTCACGGAGCTGCTGCGTCGGCGGGGCGAGGTGGACGGGGTCCGGTTGCTCGCTCCGCGGACCGTGGACCTGATGACCCGCAACCACCTTCCCGGTGGCGCCGATCTGCGCGCCGTCGGCAGCCGCCCGGCCCATGACGATCCCGGCAACGAGGGGATCGGCTTCGGCCTCGGCGTCTCCGTCGTCGTCGACCCGTCCCGTACGCAGACCCCGTCCGGCCTCGGCACGTACGGCTGGACGGGGGTCGCCACCACGGCGTTCTGGGTCGACCCGGGCCGCGACCTGACCGTGCAGTTCTACACGCAGGTGCGGCCCAGGTCCTCCCACACGGTCTTCCGGGACCTCAGGCGGCTCGCGCACGAGGCCGTCACCGGCTGAGCCCTCCGCCGTCCGGCCGGGGACGCCCTCAAGACCAGTGCGCCACCGCGTCGAGGTGGGGCAGGTTGTGGTCGAGGCGTTCCCGCTTGGTGCGCAGGTAGGTGATGTTGCTCTCGCACGGCGGTATCAACAGCGGTACCTGCTCGGTGACCTGGATGCCGTGCCGCTGCAACGCGTCGCGTTTGCGCGGGTTGTTGGACATCAGCCGGACCGACTCCACGCCCAGGTCCTGGAGCATACCGGCGGCGACGCCGTAGTCGCGGGCGTCCACCGGCAGGCCGAGGGCGAGGTTCGCCTCGACGGTGTCCAGTCCCTCCGCCTGCAGGGCCATCGCGCGCAGCTTCGCCAGCAGGCCGATGCCGCGACCCTCGTGCCCTCTCAGGTAGACGACCACGCCCGCCCCCTCGGCGGCGACGGCGCGCAGCGCGGCGGCGAGCTGGTCGCCGCACTCGCAGTGCTGGGAGCCGAACGCGTCCCCGGTCAGGCATTCCGAGTGCAGCCGGGTGAGGACCCGGTCCGCGCCGATGTCGCCGTAGACCAGGGCGACCTGTTCGTCACCGCGGTCGTGGTCCAGGTAGCCGACCGCCTGGAACTTTCCGTACACGGTGGGCAACGGCGCATTCACGACGCGCTCCACTCCGGTCCGCTGCGGGGACTTCTTGCCGAGTACGCCTATGTTTTCTGTCATGATTCTCGAGTTCCTAAGCAGAGACGAAAGGCCGTGAGGATATGAGTGGTTCACCAAAGCGGTCGGCGGCATACGGCCCGGTCCACGGTCTGTTGCCGGCGGATACTACAGAAGATGTACGGAAGCGGGGCGCAGACGTCTCACGGCAGATCGCGGTGCTTCCCGTCGGGAGTTTCGAGCAGCACGGCCCGTTCCTGCCGCTGGCGACCGACACGCTGGTGGCGTGCGCCGTCGCGCGGGAGATCGCCGACGCGTATCCGGTGCATCTCCTGCCTCCGGTGACGATCGGCTGCTCGCACGAGCACGCGGCCTGGCCGGGGACCGTCTCCATCTCCTCCGTGACCCTTCACGCGGTGGTACGGGACATCGCCGACTCACTGCGCCGGTCCGGTGTGGACACCCTGGTGGTGGTCAACGGACACGGCGGGAACTACGTACTCGGCAACGTCGTTCAGGAATCCTTTGCCCGCGGTGAGCGCATGGCGCTGTTCCCCGCCCCGGAGGACTGGGAGACCGCGCTCCGGCACGCCGGCGTGGAAACCTCACTCCTCACCGACATGCACGCGGGGGAAATCGAGACCTCCGTCCTTCTGCACACTCATCCCGAACTGCTCCGACCCGGTTATGAGACCTCCGATCACGTCGCCGACGACCGGCGCCGGTTGCTCACGCTGGGAATGTCCGCCTATACCGATTCCGGTGTCATCGGCCGTCCTTCGCTGGGTTCGGCGGAAAAGGGCAGGGAAATCCTGGTGAGCCTCGTGGATTCCTTCGGCGCGTATTTCTCGATGCTCACCTCCGACTCCACCCGGCCCCCGGCTTCCGGTGGCGGCAGCGGCGCGTAGTCCGGGATGTCCTGCGCGTCGGAGGCGGGTACGGGTGCGGTCGCGGTGGTGGCGGCGGCCGTCCGGAGGCCGGCGCGCAGGCCTGCGTACCAGCGGGCGACGAGCACGATCACGCCGGGCAGGCTCGCCGCGAGGCTGAGCACCCCGTAGACCACGGCGACGGTCAGGCCGCGGCCGGCGCCCAGTCCCGCGGCGCCGAACGCCCAGGCGGCGACGCCCTCACGGGGTCCCCAGCCGCCGACGTTCAGCGGCAGCGACATGGCGAGCAGCGCCAGGACGGCCAGGGGCAGCAGCTCGGTCACCGCCGCGCCGACCCCGGCGACGCGGGCGGCGAGGACGAACATCGCCAGGTATCCGGTCAGGACCACGACGGAGGAGACGAGGACGCCCGGCCCGTTGCGCCGGGACAGCAGTCCCTCGCGTGCCTCGGCGAGCGCCGACCGCAGTGCCCGGCCCCGGCGGGAGGGCCCCGGCCGGTTCATCCGCAGGGCGAGGACGACGGCGCAGGCTCCCAGTGCGGCGAGGCCCGCCACGGGTGCCGCCTGCCGGAGGTCGTCGCGGACCGGGGAGGGCATGGTCAGCAGCATCACGGCACCGGCGGCGAACAGCGCGAGCTGTCCGGCGGTCCGCTCCAGGACCACGGACCGCACCCCGCGGCCCAGGTCGCCGGTGCTCTGCCCGTGCCGTACCGCGCGGTGGACGTCGCCGAGGACGCCTCCGGGCAGGGCCGCGTTCAGGAACAGGGCGCGGTAGTAGTCGGCGACCGCCGGGGCGAGCGGCAGCCGGATGCGCAGGCCGCGGGCCACCAAAGCCCAGCGCCAGGCGCTGAACACCGTGGTCACCAGTCCGATCCCGAGCGCCGCCAGCAGGGACGCCCCGTCGATCCGGCGCAGTCCGTCGACGAGGGCACCGGTGCCCAGGCGCCACAGCAGCACGGCGAGGATGACGACGCCGGCGAGGGTACCGAGGCGGGTGCGTACGGCGGGGGTGTTGAGCCGGGCGAGGAGGGCGCGGGGACCGGTGGCGGTGGCGGTGACGGTGGCGGTGCCGCCACCGGGACCGGGTTCGGAACGGGGGCCAGGACCAGGACCAGGACGAGGTTCGGAGCCGGGACCGGGACGGGGACCAGGATCGGGACCGGGACGGGGGCCAAGACCGGGACCGGGACAAGGTTCGGGACCGGGACGAGGACCAAGACCGGGACGGGGACCAAGACCGGGACGGGGACCAGGGCTAGGTTCGGGACCGGGACGAGGTTCGGGCCCAGGACCGGGATCGGGCCCGGGACCGGGGCGTGCGGGGTGTGACGGGGACGTCTGCGGAACCGGCAGGCCCAGGACCGGTGTCTCCACCGCCCTGGCGGTCACGCGACGCCGCCCGCCGGCCGGCACAGGGCGAGCAGGTCGGTGTGGTGGACGACGACCCGCAGGTCGCCCGCGGCGCAGGCCTCCAGACGCTCGGTCAGGTAACGGCCCGCGGGCTCGGCGAGTTCGGGGCGTTCCTCGACCGCCGCGCCCACCCAGCCCCGCAGCCACTGGGCGGTCAGCCCGGCGTGCTCGGGGCCGAGCCGCCAGGGGCTCGGGTTGAGCCGTACGGTCGCCCCGTGCTCGGAGAAGGCCTCCGCGGCGGCGGTGGCCGCGTCCGGGCCGAGCAGTCCGCCCCGCTTCTGGTGGGCGTTGAACGCCTCGGTGATCTCCTGGTCGAGCGGGTGCGGCGCGGTCAGTTCGACGCGTCCGGCCACCGACAGCGTGAGCAGCGCCGGGCAGCCGGCTCCGGCGCAGGCGGCGGCGAGGGCGTCGACGTCCTCGCGGGTGAGGACGTCGAGGAGTGCGGACGCCGTCACCAGGGAGGCGCCGGACAGCACGTCCGCGGTGAGCCGGGCGACGTCGCCGCGCCGGGTCTCCACGCTGACGCGGCTGCCGTCGGCGGCGGACCGCGGGGAGGCGACGGCGGCGAAGTGCAGGAGGTAGGGGTCCCGGTCGTGCAGGACCCAGTGCTGTGCACCGTCCAGGCGGGGCGCGAGCCAGCGGCCCATCGAGCCGGTGCCGCAGCCGATGTCGTGGATGATGAACCCGTCGGCCCGTGTCGGCAGGTCGGCGAGCCTGACGCGCAGCGGGGCGAGCAGCTCGTGGGCCCGCGCGAAGGCGTCGGCGGGCTCGCGCAGCTGGAGCCACTCGGGCGCGTAGCGGGCGGGTTCGTCCTCCTCGGGGTCGGTGCCGCTGTCCGTCCCCCGCAGCCGGAGGGTGGCCCGCTCACCGGGGCGCGGCGCGGGTCCGGCACCGGGGATGACGGACCGGGCGTCCCCGTACCGGGGGCCGGGCTGGGCCGGGATCACGCCGGTGCCACCCGCGTCCGTAGCCGTATTCGTGCCGGTGCCGGTGCCGGTACCGGTCTGCTGTGTCGTCGCCTGGTCGGTCATGCGGCCCTCCGGGGTTCGGCAGGAAGCCGGCGCAGTACCGTCGCCAGGCTCTGTGCGGTGCTCGCCCAGCCGCCCAGCGCGGCACGCCGGCCGCGCGCGGCCGCCTTCAGCCGGCGGCGGACGTCCGCCTCGCCGAACCAGCCGCGCAGTTCGAGGGCGATGGCGGAGGGGTTCTCCGGCGGGACGAGAATGCCGGGCACCCCGCCGTCGGGGGCGCGGCCTACGGCCTCGGGCAGCCCGCCGACGTCGGTGGCCAGCACCGGGATGCCCCGCGCCAGCGCCTCGGTGACCGCCATGCCGTACGTCTCGGCGTACGAGGTGAGGACCATCAGGTCGGCGGCGGCGTAACTGGCGTCGAGGTCGGCGCCGGCCTTCGGTCCCGTCAGTTCCAGCCGGTCCTGGAGACCGTGCTCGCGGATCAGGTGGCGCAGATGGGTGACGTACCCGGGGTCGTGGGCGAGCCCACCGACCAGGGCGCAGCTCCACGGCAGGTCGGACACCGCCGCCAGCGCCTCCACCAGCCGGTGCTGTCCCTTGCGTGGGGTGACGGCGGCGACGCAGAGCAGCCGGGAGACGCCGTCGGTGCCGGAGGCGAGGGGCGCGATGTCGGCGCCGGGGGCGGCGACGTGGACGCGGTCGGGCGCGAGGCCGTGGTGGGAGACCAGTCGGCGTACCGCCCAGTCGCTGGTGCCGATCACGGCGGGCACCGCGCGCAGCACCGTACGTTCGCGGGCGTCCAGGTCGGCGGCGAGGGCCGGGGCGAGCCCGGTCTCGTCGCCGAGCGGGAGGTGGACGAGGACGGCCATGCGCAGCCGCTGGGCCTCGGGGACGACGATCTCGGGGACCCCGCAGGCGACCAGCCCGTCCAGCATGACGACGCTGCCGTCCGGCAGTTCGCGCAGGGTGCGGGCGAGCGCGCCGCGGGCGGCGGCGTCCGGGCGGGGCCAGTCACCGGGCACGGCGTGGCGCTCCACCTGCCAGCCGAATCCGGGCAGGTCCAGGCACACGCGCCGGTCGTACGCGTTGCCGCCGCTGGGCACCGACGGGTCGTCGACGCCCCCCGGCATCAGGAAGTGCACACGGCGCAGGGACATGGGGATGATCCCGCCGTTCCATCGAGCGGAGGTCTGGGCTGTGGCCTGGGGGGCGGGCTGGGCGGCGGACTGCTGCGGTACGTAGTCCAGGCGGGCCCGCTCGAAGGCGTTGCCGGTGGCCTTGTCCGTGGTCCTGCCGGTGACGTGGACCGTCGTGTCGAGGGCGGTGTCGACGCTCGTGCCGGTCACAGCGCACGCTCGTAACTCGCCCAGGCGATGTGCGACTCGTGCAGGGTGACCGCGAGTTGTGCGATGCCCTTGGCCCCCTCGCCCAGCGCGCCCTTGTGGATGCGCTCGGCGAGCCGGTCGGCGATGATCTTGGCCAGGTACTCCGTGGAGGTGTTGACCCCCGCGAAGTCGGGTTCGTTGTCGAGGTTGCGGTAGTTCAGCTCGCCGACGACGGCCCCGAGTTCCTGCGTCGCCAGGCCGATGTCGACGACGATGTTGTCCTCGTCCAACTGTTCGCGCCGGAACGTGGCGTCCACGAGGAACGTGGCCCCGTGCAGGCGCTGGGCCGGTCCGAAGACCTCGCCGTGAAAGCTGTGGGCGATCATGATGTGATCGCGGACGGTGATGCTGAACAACGGACGACCCTCCAGGTGCGGCGCGTCTGCTCCCCGGCTGATCGCCGCCGGGGATGCCGGGTAGTACGGCCGGACGCATCCCGGTGTTCAGCGTCAGGCACGTCTTTTCTCAGGTCAGGCAGCGACCTCGCCGTAGCGTACGAGGTGGCACAGGGCCGAGAGCTCACCGGAGGCGAGGCGGGGCATGAGGGCGGGCAGCTCCGTGAACCCGGACTCGCCGGTGATGAGCGCGTCCAGGGCCGGGTCGGCCAGCAGCTCCAGGGCGAGGGCCAGCCGGTCGGCGTAGCCGCGGCCGGGGCGGGCCGGGGAGACGGTGCCGACCTGGCTGCTGCGGATGGCGAGCCGCCGTGAGTGGAAGGCCTCGCCCAGCGGAAGGCTCACCTTCCGGTCGCCGTACCAGCTCAGCTCGATCACCGTGCCCTCGGCGGAGAGGAGTTCCAGGGAGCGGGTGAGCCCCTGTTCGGTGGCGCTGGCGTGTACGACCAGGTCGCAGTCGCCGAGGGCGTCGCCGGGCAGCGCGAACCCGGCGCCGAGGGCCTCGGCGGTTTCGGCGCGCGCGGGGTCGGCGTCGACGAGCTGGACCCGTACGCCCGGGAAGCGGGCCAGCAGCGCGGCGACCGAACTGCCGACCATGCCGCCGCCGACGACGGCGATCCGGTCGCCGATCAGCGGCGCCGCGTCCCACAGGGCGTTGACGGCGGTCTCCACGGTGCCGGCGAGCACGGCCCGTCGGGCGGGCACGGTGTCGGGCACGGGTGTCACCGCGCCCGCCGGGACGACGTAGCGGGTCTGGTGCGGGTAGAGGCAGAAGACCGTCCGCCCGACGAGCGTGTCGGGTCCTTCCTCCACCACGCCCACGTTGAGGTAGCCGTACTTCACCGGTCCCGGGAAGTCGCCCTCCTGGAACGGCGCGCGCATCGCGGCGTGCTGGCTCTCGGGCACCTGGCCGCGGAAGACGAGGGTCTCCGTGCCCCGGCTCACTGCGGAGTACAGCGAGCGCACCAGGACCTCGTCCTCACCCGGGCCGGGCAGGGGGACTTCACGGATTTCACCTCGGCCGGGCGACTCGAGCCAGAACGCATGAGCGGCGTGGTTCATCGAATTCCTCCTGAACGATCGTCACGTTGCACGCGTACCGAGGGGTGCACAGGCCGCGCACAAGGTAGCGGCGTTGATCGACTCTGTCACACGGCCGGAGGGTGTTCGGTGGCCCTGAACAACAGTTACGACGCACGGCTCGTACAGCAGGAGACCGCCGTGGGGGCGGGTGTACAGGTCCTGCTGCTGGTGCTGCTCGGCACGGCGATCGGCATGGGCCCTGCGGGCTGGCTGACCGGCCTCGCGTTCGCGATCGCCACGTGGGCGGTGCTCTCCCGGGCCCTGCACCGGTCCCGGCTGCGCTCGTTCGGCCCGGCCAACCGGGTCACGCTCGGCCGGGCGATCCTGGTCGGCGGGGTGACCGCGCTGGTCGCCGACTCCTTCCAGGACTCACCGCCCGTCAGTCTTTTCGTCGGCCTGACCGCCGTGGCCCTCATCCTCGACGGGGTGGACGGCAAGGTGGCGCGCAGGACCGGCACGTCGACGCCGCTGGGCGCCCGCTTCGACATGGAGGTGGACGCGTTCCTCATCCTGGTGCTCAGCGTGTACGTGTCCATGGCGATGGGACCCTGGGTGCTGCTGATCGGCGGTATGCGGTACGTCTTCGTCGCGGCGGCTTGGGTGTGGCCGTGGCTGAACGCCGCGCTGCCGCCGAGCACGGCCCGCAAGACGGTGGCCGCGCTCCAGGGCGTCCTCCTGCTGGTGGCGGGCGCGAACCTGCTGCCGCACCTGGTCAACGTGGGGGTGGCGGCGCTGGCGCTGGGGCTGCTGGTGTGGTCGTTCGGCCGGGACGTGCTGTGGCTGTGGCGGACCTCGCGGGTGCGGCCCGCCCCCGTCGAGCGGCCGATGCGGGAACTCGTCGCGCAGTGACGTCCGGTCGGCCGCGGTGACGTCCGGACGTCGGCCGCGGTGACCGGCGCGGGTCCTGTGATTGGCTGCCCGGCGGCCGTTGCCCGGCGTTCGTTACCCAACGGCCCTTGCCCGGCGGCCGTTACCCAACGGTCGTTACCAGGCGGCCGTTACCCGGCGTTCGTTGCCCGATGGCCGTTGCCCAACGGCTCCTGCCCGGCGGCCCTTGCCCGGCGTTCGTTGCCCAACGGTCGTTACCAGGCGTTCGGTCACCCGATGTTCGCCTCGTCCGCGCCGTAGGGGGACGGGGGCGTGTTCTCGGGGTCCAGGATCTCCAGAGCGCCGTGGATCCAGCCGCCCGCCTTGCCCGTGTTCAGCGCGAAGCGGGCCTGGGAGAGTGGGCGGGTCAGCGGGTTGCGGCGGTGGGCACGCGCCGCTTTCCGAGCGTCCCGGAGGGCTCGGACGGCGAAGGCGAGCCGGAGCTGGAGGTCGCGGGGGACCTTGACGTCGACCAGGCCCGCGGCGCAGGAGGCGACCTTCTCGGCTGCCCCTTCCAGTTCGGCGGCCCGGCGGATACTGGACGGCCCCTGGAAGGACGCCAACAGCTCACGCACTTCGTGCAGTTGGGCTACGGCTTCGGAACTCATGCGTACAGCATGCCTCAACGGGGAGCGGGCCCCTCACCGCGCCGGCGACGGACACCGCGGAGCCGGGGAGGACCGAGCGGGCGTGAGGTGTCCCGTCCGTCACCCGCGCCGGGGCAGCAGTCCCACCGCCGCCGCCGTGACGCCGGCCAGGACCAGCCAGGGCACCGCGGGGGGCAGTCCCGCGTCGAGCAGGACTCCGGTCGCCGAGCTGCCGGCCAGGACGACGAGTCCGGAGACGGAGGACAGCGCCCCGGTGTAGAGGCCGAGCCGGCCGTCCTCGGCGAGATCGGGGACCCAGGCACGGGCCACGGGCGCGACCAGCATCTGGCCGAAGGTGAGCAGGACGACGAACCCGGTCACCGGCGCCAGTGCGGCAGCCCCCGGCCACCCCGTGGGCCGCGTCGTCGCAGCCGTCCCCGCCACCACCGCGAACCCGGCCGCGATCAGCAGCAGACCGGCCGCCATGGACTGGCGCGTCGTCAGCCGTCTGCCCGCCCAGCGGGTCACGGGCAGCTGGGTGGTCACCACCAGCAGCGAGGACACCGCGAACAGCCAGGCCAGCGATGTCTGCGAGCCGGTGACGCGCTCCACCTCGGCGGGCAGCGCGAGATACATCTGGTTGTAGGCGAGCAGGAAGGCGCCGTACGCGCAGCACAGGGCGAGGAAGGGCCGGTTGCGCAGGACCAGCCGCGGCCCGCCCCGGACCGGCGTCCGCTTCCGGCCCGGTATGCGCTGGGGCAGCAGCCGGGCGTGTCCGGCGAGGACGAGGACGAAGACCCCGGCGCCCGCGAGACACGCGGTGCGGAAGTCCACGGCCAGCAGGAGGGCGCCGAGCAGCGGCCCCACGAACGCCCCCGCCTGTCCGGCCACGGTGAACAGCGCGAGGACGCGGGTGCGGGCCTGGCCGCTCTCCTCCTCCCACACGACGGCCTGGCGGGCCACCTCGGACTCGACGGCCGGTGAGAACAGGGCGGCGGCGAAGCCGATCAGCAGCACCGCGCCGATCACCGCCCAGGTCCGCCCGGCGTACCCGAGCCACACGAACCCGGCGATCCGGAGGGCGCAGCCCGCGAGGACCACGGGCCGGATGCCGTACCGGTCGGCCAGGGCCCCGCCGACCACGAACAGCCCCTGCTGGCTGAACGTCCTGAGCCCCAGCACCAGTCCGACCAGCCACCCCGCCATGCCCATGGCCTGGCCCAGATGGGCGGCGAGGAAGGGCAGGACGGCGTAGAAGCCGAGGTTGAAGGCGAGCTGGGTGAGGATCAGCAGCCGCAGCAGCGGGGAGAGGCGGGTGCGGCGGCTGCCTTCCGCGCCGGTCCTGCGGGAGCCGAGGGAGGCCGGGAACGTCATCGTGCCTCCACCAGCCGGTCCCCGTCCTGCGTGCCGTCGGGCTTGCCGGCCGAGGCCGGTCCCTCCAGTCGCTCCGGTCCTTCCGGCCCGGACGCCCCACGTGTCCCCCGCCCTCTCCTCCTCCCCCACTCCGGCCGTCCCGGTCCGCCCGCCGCCGTCACCGAGAGGGCGCCGAGCAGGGCGAGGGCTGCGGCCGGGGCGAGGACGGCCCAGGGCGCGCGTTCGGCGTAGGGCTGGTTCTCGGCGAGGAGCAGGCCCCATTCCGGGGACGGCGGCTGGGCGCCGAGCCCGAGGAAGCCGAGGGAGGCGAGGGCGAGGGCGATGCCGGGCAGCCGCAGCAGGGCGTGGCGGACGACGGGCGGCAGTACGGCGGGGAGCAGGTGGCGCCACAGCAGATACCGGCGGCCGGCGCCCAGGCCCTTGGTGGCGGCGAGGTGCTGGGTGGCGCGTTCCTGGAGCAGCAGCGCGGAGGTGTGCGCGGCGAGCGCGGTCCAGCCGACGGCGGTCACGGCGAGCGCGGGTGTGGTGGTGCCGCTGCCCACGGCGGCGGTGACGAGCAGCGCGGCGAGCACCGGCGGTACGGCGTTGACCGTGTCGACGAGGGCCCCGGACAACCGGGGCACCAGCCCGAGCAGGACGCCGATGCACAGGGTCGCCGCGCTGATCCCGAGGGCGAGCAGCAGGGTGTCGAAGGCGCCGTGCCCGACGCGGGCGAGCATGTCCCGGCCGAGGGCGTCGGTGCCGAACGGATGGGTGAGGGAGGGGGGTTGAAGCCGTTGTGCGGTGTCGAGCGCGAGCGGGTCGCGGGTCAGCCCGAGGACGACGACGGTGGCCAGGACTGCGCCGTGGGCGAGGGGCTGCACGCGGCGGGCCGGTGGCGGCGGCCGGTGCAGTGTCGGCAGGGCGCGGTCGCGCAGGGCGGGTCCGGTGAGCAGCCGGGCGGCGAGCCGGCAGGCGGGGGTGACGAGGGCCGCGAGCAGGACCAGGACGAGGGTGCCCGCCTGGAGGACGGGCAGGTCCTGGGCGAGGGCGGCCTGGAGGGTGGTGCGGCCGAGTCCCGGGATGTCGAAGACCTGCTCGACGGCGACGGCCCCGCCGGTCAGCCCGACGACGAACAGCCCGAGGTTGGGCAGCAGCGCGGGCAGGCACCGGCGTACCGCCTGGCGGGCGACGCGTCGGCCGGGGATGCCCCGGGCGGTGGCGCTCCGGGCCCAGGGTTCGGCGAAGGCGCCGGGCAGCAGGTCGTCGAGGAGCCTGCCGAGGACGGCCCCGGCGGGCAGGCCGAGGGCGAGGGCGGGGAGCACCGTCCACCGGGGTCCGTACCAGCCGAGGGCGGGCAGCCATCCCCACTGCACGGCGACCACGGTGGCGAGGACGGACGCCAGGAGGAACTCGGGCAGGGCGGCGAGCACGGCGGACCCGGTGCCCGCGGCGCGCCGGCCGCCGAGCCGTCGCCGCGCGCCGAGGCGGAGCGTCCGGGCGCACACCAGCGCGGCGGTGAGGGCGGCGGCCAGGAGCGCCACCGTCATCAGCAGCAGGGAGGCGCCGAGTGCCCGGAGCACGTCGGGCATGACCTCGCTGCCGGAGATCCACGACCGTCCCGCGTCCCCGCGCCACAGGCCGCTCAGCCACTGCCCCAGCAGGTGTGCGGGCCCGGCGTCGAGTCCGAGCTGGGCGCGGACGGCGGCCAGGACCTCGGGGGTGGCGTCGCGCTCGGCGGAGCGGGCCTTGAGGACGGTGCGCGCCGGGTCGGTGCGCGCGAGCCAGGGCAGCAGGCCGATGCCGCACACCAGGACGGCCGCGAGTACGGCCCGCCACAGGAGTGCGGCCACCTGCCGTCGCATCGTCAGCGCCGCGTTCCCGTACCGACGAGGGTGCGCTCGTACGGGTCGAACAGCACGCCGCGCGCCGAGGCGCCGACGCCGGTGATGATGCGCTGGTGGACCAGCGGCAGCACCGCGTCGCTGCCGAGGACGGCGGCCTCGGCCTTCATGGCGGCGTCCTGCCGCTTGTCGGGGTCGGCGGTCCGCTCGGCCTCGGCGACGGCCCGGTCGACGTCCTTGTCGCAGAGCTGGGCGATGTTGTTCGCGCCGTCGCAGGTGTAGTCGGCGGCGAGGACGGCGACGGGGTCGCCGGTGTCCAGCATCGTGTTGCGGGCGAGGACGAACGCGTCGAACGTCCCGTCCAGCGCGTCGGTTTCGAGCCGCGAGTACTCCCGCACCTCCAGCTCGACCTCGAACCCGGCCTTCTCCAGCTGCTGCTTCAGCACCTGGGCGGCTTCGGGCAGCTCGGGCCGGTTGTCGTAGGTGGCGAGGGTGATCGCGGCGCCGTCGACGCCACCGGCCGCCCGGGCCCGTCCGGTGGGCTTGCCGCGTTTGCCGTCGGCCCAGGTCACGGCGGGCCCGTAGACGCCGGCGCCGGGGTCGGCGTACCCCTCGTACACGCCTTCGGCGAGCGTGGAGGTGTCGAGGGCCTCGCGGGCGGCGGCGCGCAGCTTCGGGTCCTCGAAGGGGCCGGAGGCGGTGTTGAGCAGCAGGCTGGTGGTGCGGGTGGTGGCGGTGTCCCGGCGCATGGCCGCGTCGAGGGTGGTGGCCTGGGCGACGGGTACGGCTTCGGCGATGTCCAGCTCGCCGGTGCGCAGGGCGTTGGCGCGGGCCGTGCCGTCGGCGATGAACCGGGCGTCGATGCCGGAGGCCTGGGCGCGCCCGCCCCAGTAGTCGTCGAAGCGGTCGAGGGTGGCGGAGGCGGCCCCGTCGACCTTGGTGAGTTCGAAGGGTCCGGCGGCGGTGCCGACGGGGTCGACGCGCCGGGCGTTCCCGCCCTTCTCGTAGGCCTTCTCGGCGAACACGGCGAGGCTGGGGCTGGAGAGCCGCAGCGGCAGGATGGGGTCGGGCTCGGCGGTGCTGACGCGGACGGTCCGGTCGCCGTCGGGTTCGGCGGTCAGGGTGACGCCGGTGAGGGCGCCGGGGACCGGCTCGGCCTCGGCGGCGTGGGTGAGGGCGGCGGCGACGGCGGCCGGGGTGACGTCCGTACCGTCCTGGAACCGGGCCTCGCGCAGCGTGAACACCCAGCTCCTGTCGCCGTCCTGACGCCAGGACTGGGCGAGCGCGGGCGCGGCGGCGCCGTTGGCGTCCATCGCGGTCAGCCCCTCGGAGACACCGAGCCGGCTGAGGAGGGTGGCGTCGGCGCCGTACGGGGAGAGCTGCTCGGCGGGCGGGAAGGCGAGCGCGACGCGCAGCCGGGAGCCGCCGCCGGCGTCGTCGCTGGCGGAGTCCTCACCCGCGGAGGCGAAGCAGCCGGCCAGGAGCGGGGTGAGGGCGAGGGCGGCGAGCAGCCGCGGAGGAAGCCGGCGCACCGGTCACCGTCCCATCGGGATCTCGAAGTGGAGGACGCCGCCGGCGCGGCCCGCGTCCTCACGTTCATCGTGCACGACCTTGGCGAGGGACCGCCAGAAGGGCTCGGCGCCGGGGACGGACGGGTCGGTGTGCAGGTACACGGACCGGTAACCGCCGTCGGCCGCGGCGAAGCCGAGCAGTTCGCCGACCAGGCGCCGGGCGAGCCCGCGCCTGCGGTGGTCCGGCCGGACGTACACGCGCCGCACCTGCGCGGTCTCGCCGGAGGGATACCGCTCGGCGAGTTCGCGCGGGTTCGGCGGATGCGCGGGTCCGCGGGAGTCGAGCGCGGCGGTGGCGACGACCTCCCCGGCGCCGCTCCCGCCGTCGCCGGCACCGCTCCCGCCGTCGCCGGGGCCCTCGGGGTCGACGGCGACGAGGAGGGTGTGGCGGGGCGAGGAGAGGTAGGCGGCGGCCGGATCGACGATGTCGCCGTGCCACCGGGGCACGTAACCGGTGCCGAAGTCGCGGTAGACGGTGTCGAGCATCACGGCTCGCGCACGGTCGAGGTCCGCCGGACCCGCGGCCCTGATGATGTATTCGCGCACTTGCGCATCTTATGCATTAAGCCTCCAGAATCGATCATCCGGGTGAACCTCCCGGCGGACAGCCGTGACACGCGCCGCGGGATTTGACACTGCCGCGACGGCGCCCCTAGAACCTACCGACATGACATTCGTTTTCAAAAGGGTGGGGCGCCGATGAGGATCGCGTTCGTCGGCAAGGGCGGCAGCGGCAAGACGACGATGTCGGCCCTCTTCTCCCGTCACCTGGCCGCCGACGGCGCCCCGGTGCTCGCCATCGACGGCGACATCAACCAGCACCTGGCCGAGGCGCTCGCCCCCTCCGGGGGCACCCCGGTGACACCCCCTCCCCTGGGCCCGCGCCTGCACGACATCAAGGCGTACCTGCGCGGCACCAACCCCCGCATCACCTCCACCGAGTCGATGATCAAGACGACTCCGCCCGGCCGCGGTTCGCGCCTCCTGCGCCTGCTCGGCGACGACGAACTGCACGCGCGGCACGTCTGCCGGGCCGGCGGCGTCCCGCTGATGGCCACGGGCGAGTTCGACGACAGCGACCTGGGCGTGGCCTGCTACCACTCCAAGCTGGGCGCGGTGGAGCTGTACCTGGGCCACCTGGTCGACGGCCCCGGCGAGTACGTGGTGGTCGACATGACCGCCGGCGCCGACGCCTTCGCCTCCGGCCTGTTCACCCGGTTCGACCTCACCTTCCTGGTCGCCGAACCCACCCGCAAGGGCGTCTCCGTCTACCGCCAGTACCGCGACCACGCCCGCGAGTTCGGCATCCGTGTCGCGGTCGTCGGCAACAAGGTGACCTGCGAGGACGACCTCCTCTTCCTCAAGGAACAGGTGGGCGACGACCTCCTGACCCACCTGGTGCACTCGGACTGGGTGCGGGCGGCGGAACAGGGCCGGCCGCAGCCCACCGCCCCGGCCGCTTCCGGCGCCCCGGCCGCCTCGGACCCCCTGGGCGCGCTCGAGCCCCACAACCGCCACGCCCTGACGGTCATGCGCGGGGCCGTGGACTCCCACCCCCGCGACTGGGACCGCCTCCACCGCCACGCCGTGGAGTTTCACCTCCGCAACGCCCGCTCCTGGGCCGACGCCCGCACCGGCGAGGACCTGGCCGCCCAGGTGGACCCGGAGTACGTCCCCGGCCCGGCGACCCTGCCCTGCTGACGCCCCGCCACCCCTCGGCGTCGCCCCTCGGTCCTGCTCATCCCACCCCCGGAAGGAGTTCTGGCACCTGGAGGAAGTCGTCACGGGCGGCCGCGAACTCCTTGGCAGCGACATGAAAGGTGGCTCTGTCCGTCAGGGCCGTGGCCAGGGCCCTGCCCCCGGCGAGGGCGTCGTACCGGTGCGAAGGCGGGCCAGGCTCACCCCTTCGTCGAACAGCCCTCGCACACGTTCCGCGAACAGATGGGTGCGGAACTTTCAGTGGACGGCCGAGCTCACGGTGAGCACCCGTTGCACTCGGACCGCCTCCGCCAGGTGAGCCGGGCTTTCGGCCGCGCGGAGCGCAAGTGCGTCCACCTCGTCCCGGAGGGCCCCACGGCTCTGGAAGTACCACCGTTTGATGTCGGGCGACCAGTGCGAAGACCCGGTACCGACGGGCGGGCGCGGCTCCAACGACCGCCAGGAACATGGTCGTGGCCGAGAAAAACTCGGGCACCTGTACCAAGCCGGGTGACTCCGGAGGGCCGGCGTACCCCGTCGACAGCAGCGGACGCGCCATCGCCAAGGGGATCATCTCCGGTGGCGGAGGCGGCAAAAGTCCTCGACCGCGACGGCCGCACGGAGCACCTGTTCCTCGACATCGGCACCGGCGTCCGGGCGGTGCTCCGGGAGCACGACGGGCGGTGGGCGGTCCGGCAGAACGGGCCGTCCCGCATCTGGGACGCCGTCGAGACGCACATCACCCGCTGGCGCGGCGCCGGGGCCCCGCCGCTGGAGCGGTTCGAGATCACCCTCACCTCCGAACAGCCGTCCATCAGGCGAGGAGGCGCATGCTGTCGGCGCCGGCGGTGGTGAGGGGACTCAGCAGAGCTCTGGGGAACTTACGGAATGCCGCGCCGAGGCGCTTGAGTCTCCAGCTGCTGGAGGGTCCAGAATCTCGCCCATGGACGACGAACGCCCCGACCTGCTCACCATCGGCCGGCTCGCGCACCGCACCGGACTTCCGGTCCGTACCCTGCGCTTCTGGTCGGACGAGGGAGCGGTGCCGCCCGTGGCCCGTTCCGCGAGCGGCTACCGGCTGTACGACGCCGGGTCCGTGGCCCGCGTCGAACTGGTCCGCACCCTGCGCGAGCTGGGCCTCGGGCTCGACGACGTGTGCCGGGTGCTGAGCGGTCGGACCACCATCGCCGAGGTCGCCGACGCGCATGTGGCCGCGCTCGACGCGCAGATCCGCTCGCTCAAGGTGAGCCGGGCCGTCCTGTCCACCGTGGCGACACGTGGTTCCACCGCTGAGGAGACAGCACTGATGAACCGGTTGGCGCGGCTATCCGCCGCCGAACGCAAGCAGATCATCGACGAGTTCAAGGAGGAGGTGTTCGGCGGTCTCGACGCCGACCCGCGCCTGCGCGACCGCATGCGCACCTACAGCATCGAATTGCCCGACGATCCCACGCCTGAGCAGGTCGACGCCTGGATCGAATTGGCCGAACTGGTGCGTGACCCCGGTTTTCGCGCCCGGTTGCGCACATGGCTGGAGCTCAACACGCCCGTACCGGGGCAGGGCCGTCCCCCCGGGGCGTCCATCTGGTGGGCCAGGCAGGTCGTGCGGACCGTCGCGGAGGTCAGAGAACGCGGAGGCGGTCCCGAGGGGCCGGCAGCGGCCGAGGTGCTGTCCGAGCTGTTCGGTGACGCCGATCGGGCCGCCGTGCTGCACAGCCTGGAGGCCGGGATCGAGGCAGAGGCGGAGCGCTACCGCAGGCTCGTGGCCCGTGTGCGCGGGCAGTGTTCGTCGCCCGACGCGACCGAGGAGCTGGAGTGGCTGGCGCGGGCCCTGCGCGCCGTGGATCAAGCCTGACCGGCCGGCAGGCGGCGGCCGTGGAGCGACTACACGTCGGCCGGCACCCTGCCCCTGCCCCTGCCCGCTCTGGTCCCCGGCCCGCACAACGAGGCGACGCCGGACTGCCGGGCGCAGGCAGCCCGCTGCAACGGCGAACCGGGCCGTCCTGACCGAATCGACGACGGGATGACGCGCCCGGCCGCCCCGCTCACGCAGCCAGGCCAAACGAGGGTGTCCGCCGGTCAGACAGCGATCCTCGATGCTGGGAGGGCAGTCGCCGTTCAACGGCGCCGCACCGATAGCGAAGAGTTCCGGCAGCGGGTCCTTGCCGTCCTGGCCGCGATGCACAAGAGCCGCCAGCCCCTGTCCGATGCGGAGACCACCCGGCGGGCCGCCGTCAACCCGCGGTGCCTTCAACGCCACCGTGACCTCAAAGCGGAAGCCGAGTCCATCCGCGCCCACCTCGCCCAAGACCGGCCACGAGCGGCGGCAGCAGCGGCCGCCCGCAAGGAGGCGGCCCTCGAAGTCGAGAACCGCATGCTCCTGGAACAGGTCGCCGCCCTGCAGCGGGCCCTGAACGAAGTCCAGAGCGAGCTGCGCACACTACGCGCCCACGAACTGGGCGCCCGCCTTCGGGACGGCCTGACCGCCCGCTCGCTGCGGGACACGGAGACGGAGGAACTGCGCGAGCAACGAGACGCAGCACTCGCAGCCGGCCGGCAAGCAGAGGCCGCCGTGCAGGCACTCCGCAACGTCAACCAGCGGCTGATGGTCGAGCGCAGCCGACTGATTGCCCCAGATGTTGCGGAACCAACCCGGACAACCACAGTCGCCTGCAAGCCGCCAGGCCCTTGAGGAGCCTGCCGCCAACCGATGTCGCCAGATGGAGGCCTCTTCTGCGGCGCCAGACCAGCCCTCTGACGTGGCCTACCGAGAATTACTCCCGCTGTGTCGCGTGTCACGTACGTGGAGAACCGTCGCTGTCCTTCATCGCGCGCGCAGTCATCAGAGTGCGCGGCTACGGCTGGCGAACGAAGCTCGCCTTGAAGGGCGTGTCCGCCGCGGTTTCCACCTCGCTTCCTGACTTCTGTGGTCATCTGCATTGGGAGAGGTGCTGGATGGCCAATTGCCTGTAGGTCGGTGGCCGGATATCACATGAGTGCTCTTTTCCGGATTCATGGCGGTACGTTGAGTGACTGGATCGCGGTCGGATCCGCCCAACCGGCGGATCCGCAGGCATTCAGCCTGATCTCGGCCTCAGTGGGGGTGCCGGGTGGGCCTGTTGCGAGGTGCTGTCGCAGCCATGTGCCACGTCCCTGATGGGCGGCCGGCGGCGGGTAGTGACCGCCCTGCGAGGGCGGAGCAATGTCGCTTCGAGGAATCGGCCCGCGGCGCGGGACGCCAGGGCCTTGACAGTCAGGGGTGGAACACTTGCAGAACAGGGCATTGGTGCGGACGTACCGGGACCGGTCGTACGTGTCCACGGCGATGGTGCGGCACGGGGGGACGACCGTGGCGTTCGCCATGGACCACAAACGCCGGATCTACTACAGCGTGCTCGACCTCGAGCAGGCCTCGGCGAAGAAGGGCGACCTGGACTCGGCCTACTGGAATGCGGAGCCGGCACTCCTGCCGTTCCCGTCCGAGTTCGTCGACCCGTACGCGGACGTCCCGGTGGCGTACCCGATGCCGGTGGTGAAGGCCGGCGGTACCGCCGAGGTCCACCCGCAGGAGCTGTACGGCGCGGAGACCGACCCGTTCCTGTCGACCACGGCGCGGCTCACCGCTGCCGTGCCCATCCAGGTAGTCTCGGACGGCCGGTACATCCTGGTGTTCCGGCAGTCGATCGCCACGGGCCACGCCGACATGGTCTACCGGACCAACGGCAACGCCCTCACCGGCGACACCTCGCGGACCGACCTGGTGACCGTCGGCGGGGCGAAGGCCGCGGCCGCCGACGACTCGCTGCTGTGCGACCGCTACGCGCTGGTCGGCTCGGCGCTGAAGCCGGTGGTGGAGGCCCGCTACCAGCGTTCGCGCAGCAGGTTCACCCCGGCGGCGGGCGGCAACGACACCCTCGGCACGCGGGACATGGACGGCAAGCAGTTCTACGAGCCCACCACTGGGCTGTCGTTCCTGCCCCGGGTGACCGATGGCGGCTTCGCGGTGCTGCTGCTGCCGACCGAGGTCGAGGGCGTCTCGCGCTGGCAGCTGTTCGTCAACAACGCCGCCGAAAAGCGCATCGAGTCCTTCAACTGCGAGCGCACCGACGACGGCCTGTTCGACGTCGCCGGCACCCAGCTGTGGACCAGCCCGGACCCGCGGTTCCGCAAGTCCGTGCTGGAACGCGAACCCGGAACCGACCCCAACACCGGACGGCCCCTGGTCCCCGTCCCCGCCACCACAGACCGGGCCGGTACCGCGCTGCGCTTCACCGCCGGCACCCCCTCAGAAGTACGGATCGGCACCGACGCCCTGCCCGCGCCGAGCGGCGGCGCCACCTTCGAAGCGTGGGTGAAGGCCGACGCTCCCGGCGGCACGGTGCTCGCCTCGCAGGACGACGCCGCTCCGACCGGGTTCCGCCTCGGCCTGAACGGCCAGTACCAGCCGTACGCCGCCAACGGACCTCAGGGCTGGCAGCTCATCAGCAGACTGGCACTGACACCCGGCGTGTTCGCGCACCTCGCCCTCGTGATCGACGGCGGGGAGGCGGCCCTGTACGTCGACGGCGTCGAGACGGCCCGCACCACCGTGACCACCGCGCCCGTCCCCGCCTCCGCGCAGTTCCTCGGCCGCCAGGGAACCTGGAACGCCGCCAGCGGCCTGGGAGGCGACATCGACGAGGTGCGGATCTGGAACCGCGCCCGCACTGCTGCCGACCTCACCGACAGGGGCCGCCGGCTGCTCGGCACCGAACCCGCACTGGTGACCTACCTGCGCCTGGACGAAGGAAGCGGCAGCACCGCCGCCAACCTCGTGGACCGCCGCCGCGACGCCGCCGTCAGCGGCGCCACCTGGGTCGGCTCGGACGCCCCCGCCGGCGACGGGCCCGGACTGTCCCGCGACATTTTCACCATCAAGGGCCGCGAGGTGGTCGGCGGCCTGGCCGCGACCCTCTACTACCAGCAGGAACAGCAGCCCTCCGGCTACGGCACCGTCGCCACCGAGAAGCGCCAGGCCCGGATACTCCTCGCCTGCGCCACCTCCGGGCCCCCGCCACAGGGCAGCGCCATCGGCCGCAACCACCTGTGCACCCTCGACCTCGCGCTCGGCCGCGGCGGCCGGCTCGCCGCCCTGCCCCGAGAGGTGACCCTCGATCCGATCGGCGTCCCCGAGCCGACCAAGGACCTCGACCGGCTCGCCGCCGCCGAGGCCAAGCTCACCGCGGCCCGGACGCAGCTGAGCGCCGACCGGGTGCTCGCCAACCGCATCAACGCCACCCTGGCGTACATCGAGCACATCCGCCCCATGGGCTTCCGCCGCGCCCAGCGCGAGCAGCTGATCAACGAGGAGATGCCGAGGCTGTACGCCGCGCAGGCCCGCCTCGGCCAGGACCAGGCCCAGGTCGTCGTCGCGGAGTCCGAGCTGGCCGCGCTGTCCGGCGGCCTGCGGGGCGGCGCGGAATCCGTGCTGCCGGTGCCGCGGATCGCCGTCGACCGGGCCGGGCTCAGTGCCTACGGTGCGCTGCTGACCTTCGCCTGGACGGACCGGGCACCGTCCCTGCTCGACAGCGCCAACGGCGACGTGGTCCTCTACTACGCGGGGGCCGACGGACAGTTCTTCTCGGTCTACTACCCGACCACTGTCTCCCGGGCCTCCCGCGGCCTGACCGCCGGGACCGGCACCGTCTCCGTGATCGCACGTGACCCGGGCGCCCGCCTCGCCGACTTCACGCTCACCGTCGCCGCCGGCAGCACCGCCGCGGCCTGCACCGTCACGGTGACCTCGGGATCGGCCATCGAACGGTTCCCCGACGTGCCACGCGCCGTGGGCGACTTCGCCCGCGTCCTCAACGGCCGCCGGATCGACGGAGTGCTGCTCGGCCGGATCAGCGTCGCCCAGGACTCGGTGCTGGAACTCGCCGAACCCCTCACCCAGGGCCTGCCGGCCGGTGCGGCCGTCGCCGTCGGCGGCCGGCTGCGCACCGTCGCCGATGCCATCGCCACCGGCAGCAACAAGATCACCCTGACCGCGGGCGGCCTGACCGACACCCGCGGCCGGGACCTGCGCACCGCCCTGTACGACTACGCCAGGGCCACGTGCACCACGCCCGGCGTCTCGCTTGCCGCCGGCTCCCGCACCGTCGGCGTCACCACCATCGACGCCCCCGCGGACCAGCTGGTCGCCGACGGCACCGCCGCCGACGGCGCGCAACCGCTGCTGCCGCGCTGGCGCGGCGATGCGCCCGGCCGGGCGCTGACCTTCGGCCAGGCCGGCCAGCGACTGACACTCCCACAGGCACAGTGGCCCAAGGTCGCCCCGGACGGCGACTTCACCGTGGAAGCCTGGATCAACCCGGCCAACGTCCCCAACCGGACTCGCATCTGGCACGCCAACACCGGCCCCGTCCCGTACTCGCTGGCCCTCGACAAGGCCTCCGAGAACAGCGCGATCCGCAACGCGGGAATGATCACGGTCAGCCGTGAAATACCCCTGGCCGGAAGGGACTTCACCATCGAAGCGTGGATCCGCCGGGAGCCCGGCAACATCACCGCTCCTCTTCTCCACGGCATGAGCGGGAATCGGGCCCTCACCCTCGTCATCGACGACAGCAACCGGCTGCGCTTCGGCTGGAGCACCGCCACGGGGACGGACGAGTTGGTCGGCGGGCAGGACGACTTCGCCTGGCACTGCTGGAGCGCGGTCTACGAGGCCGCCACCCGGCGCCGCACGCTCTTCCGTGACGGCGTGCAGGTCGCCCAGGACGTCGCCGCGGCGCCCTACGAGGGCACGGGGACGAGCGGGCTGGCGGTACGGGACGGAGCGTTCGACGAGATCCGGGTGTGGGGGCGGGCCCGCAGCGCAGACGAGATCCGGGCAATGGCCCGGCGCCGGCCGACCGGACGGGAACGCGACCTGCTGGCCTACTGGACCTTCGCAGACGGCATCACCACGGACCGGACCGGCCACGGCTACGACGGCGCCCCGTCCGCGACGTTCACCGCGGAACCGTCCGCACCGTGGGGCTTCAATCTCGTCGCCGCCGTGGGAAGCCAGGTCATGGCCAGCCAGGCGGGGTTCCCGGTGGCCGACTGGAGCCACGTGGCCGCGTCCTTCCGGCAGGACTGGGCGCTCGCCCTGAACGGCACCGGATATCTGGACGCCGGCGGTCCCGAGGGCCTGGACCTGGCGGACGAGCTGACCATCGAGGCGTTCCTCAAGGTCGACGCTTTCGGCGCGCCGCAGGGCCTGGTCAGCAAAGGCGCGCTCGCGACAGGCGTGGACGACGCGGTGCCGTACGCGTTCCACCTGACCGCCGACGGGCAGCTCGCGTTCACCTTCGAATCCGGCGACGGCCGGGCCGGCTCCGAACGCACGTACAAGTCCGGGACGCCAGTGCCGCGCGGAAAGTTCGCCAAGGTCGCCGTCACACGCTCCGGCGAGGACAAGGACGGCCAGGTCCGCATCCAGTTCTACATCGACGGCGTGGCACAGTCCGGCGACAACGGCGTCTTCAAGGGCGCCAAACCCGTCGGCAACGACGCCCACTGCGAGATCGGCCGCTACCGCATCCGGAACACCGCGTTCGGTCTGCGCGGCACCCTGGCGCAGGTAAGGATCTGGAACACCGTCCGCACCGCCGAGCAGATCGGTGCTCCGATCAGCCCCGAGGCCAAGGGCCTGGTCGCCTGGTGGCGCTTTCCCGAGCGCTTCGGTGCCGTCACGGCCGACGCCTGCGCCACCTACCCCGCGCAGCTGCGCGGCGCGACCCGGGTCCGCACCCCCGACCCCGAAGGCAATCGCATCACCCTCTACCACAACGGGGTCTCCTCCACCTCCGTGCCCCTGGTCAATAGCATGCTTTCCGTCTTCGGGGCTGCCCAGGTCACCGTCGGCGCAATGCAGCATGACGACGGCAGCTGGGGCGAGCTGCTGGAGGGCGGCCTGGACGAGCTCCGGGTATGGCGGACGTGCCGCACCCAGGAACAGATCCTCGACAACATGTTCACCCGCCTGCGCAGCAAGCAGGAGGACCTGCTCGCCTACTACCCGGTAGACCCGGACTCGGCGAAGCCCGGCGCGACCGTCCTGGACGCCGGACCGGCCGGCTGCCACCTCTACCCGTCCTCCCCGGCACCCGGCGTCGCCGTCTCACACGCCCCGATCAGCGACGACAGCGCCGAGGTCCGCTCCGCGCTCACCGGCGCCCGCACCGTCTTCCAGAGCTACATCACCGCCACACCCCGCGTCGGTGAGTACGCCGACCTGCAGACCGACCACGACGGGCTGCGGTTCGGGGTGATGAAGCGCGCCTACTCCTGCGTCCAGGACGGCTCCTGGTCTCTGGTCACCGGTTACAAAGTCGGCGACCTCACCACCACCTGGGTCGGTCAGGCCCAGTTCGCGCCGCAGCTCGTCGGCTACCTCGAAGGCGCTCCGCCCGTCCCCTCGGAAAACCTGGTCAAGGGCGCCGGCGACGACTTCAAGGACGCCGCCTCGGTGAAGTTCGTCCAGGCCAACTCCGTCACCAACACCCTGGCCGGGGAGAGCAAGAACAGCTTCGACGCGTCCGCGAAGTTCTACATCGACACCTCGTACAGCGACGACACTTACCTCGTGGCCGCCCCGCTCGGCGCGGGCACCGCCAAACGTGCCAGCTCCTCGGCAATGAACCTCAACATCAGCGGGGAAATCAAGGAGAGCAAGGGCTGGAGCAACGAGACCCAGATCACCCAGAGCACCAATACCACCCGCACCAGCGAGGTAAGCCTCTCCGGACACTGGGAACCCGACGACGCCAAGAAGCAGGTCAACCCCACCGTCGGCCGCCGATGGGTACCCGCCAACACCGGCTTCGCCTTCGTCCAGTCCGACACCGCAGACCAGTACGCGCTACGGCTCAAGCACAACGGCGCCCTGGTCGCCTACCGGATGGTCCCCAACCCCGACATCCCCACCGACTGGAACATCATCCCGTTCCCGATCAACCCCCGCTACACCAAACAGGGCACCCTCGACGGCCTGATCGGCTACGCCGCCGACCCCGCCACCGGCGCCCTCCAGCCCTTCCCCGACCCCGACTTCCCCAAAGCCGGCATCGGCGACGCGTTCAGCTACTACCGGCCCCGCGAGGCCTACGCCCTCAAGCGCCGCATCCAGCGCGAGGAACAGCAACTCCAGGGCTTCTACGAGACCGTCGGCTCCGACCCCAAGAGCCCCGACCCGATCGCCGCCGCCGCCGACCGAGTCCTCAAGGGCATGATGGGCGGCACAGGCACCGGCACCGGTCTGACCGCCACCACCGGGGACACCGCCGCCGCCCGCTCCGCCCAACGCTCGGCCGCCAAGCGCAACATTGCCAACACCTACGTGTGGACCGCCGCCGGTGGCCTGTTCTCCGAAGTCACCAGCACCACCGACCAAGTAGTGCAGACCACGTCCGGCGAGTACAGCCTGTCCGGCAGCTCCACCTACACCAACGACTACTCCTTCGAAGCCATGGGTGTTGGCTTCAAGGCCGGATTCGAGATCACCCTCGGCGGCGGCTACAGCCTCACCCGCCGAAAAAACAAGGACTCCCAGCGCACCTTCAGCCTGGAGGTCACCGCCAAACCGGGGTCGGACCTGCAGAAACAGGACGCCGGAAATCCCGTCTTCGACGCCAGGAACCAGCCCGTGCTCGTCCCCGGCCGCGTCGACGCCTACCGGTTCATGACCTTCTACCTCGACACCTCCAGCGACAACTTCGAGGACTTCTACGGCAAGGTCGTCGACCCCGAATGGCTGGAGACCGGCACAACCGCCCACGCCCGCGAACTCGCCCGCGCCCGGCAGACCGACCGCAAACCGCCCTGCTGGCGCGTCCTGCACCGCGTCACCTACGTCAGCCGCGTCCTCGACACCACCTCCGGCGGCGCCACCAGCTACGCCAAGGCACTCGGCGCACTCGGCCTCACCAGCGATCACCAGCTCTTCCAGAAACTCGACCCCTACCTCACCGGTGCCACCAGCCGCCTCGCCGACCTGACCGCCGCCACAGCAGCAGCCCTCGCAGCCCACTTCCCCACCCTCGCCCCGCACGCCGCGACCATCACCGAACGCCTCGCCGCCTACCACCAGGTCGCCGACGCCGCGGGCCCGCTCGCCCACTACACCCCCATCAGCGCCCCGAGCTCGCCTGCACCGACCGCCCCGCCCGCCCAGACTCCGCGCGCCGCGCTCACCCTGCCCTCCACCTCCATCGCCCGCGGCACCCGGCTCACCATCGGCTACACCATCCCGCCGGAGCAGGCCATGCCCAAGAACTGGGCTGGCGTCTTCCCCGCCGGCGCGGCCGTCGACTCCGGCGCCAAGGGATGGCAGTACACCCCCGACACCGCAGGCAACATCGGCATCCCGAACTCCGAGAACCTCCCCGCCGGCCGCTACCAGATCTGGCTGCTCGCCAACGACGGCTACCTTCCCCTCGCAGGCCCGTACGACCTGACCCTCGCCTGACACTTGCCGACGTCCGAACGGCCCCCGGTCGGGGGGTCGTTCCGACCGGTAACGCATGATCGGCCTCGACGAGCGCGCTGCGGTGGACTAGGCCCCCTGGACGAAGCTGCCATCGGGGACTACGCGGCTCCGCTTCGGCCTCCCCAGATCCGAGACCACCGCCGTCATGACACGGTCGACCCACCCACCACGGCTGCTCACGCCCCATGCCCCGGTTCCATCAGGCGATACGTCGCCCCACTGGCCCTGCATGTGCCACCTGCGGCGATGCGCGAGGCCGAGGCGGAACTGGCCGAGCGCGACACGGCCGGCCCCGGAACCGAGCTGTCCGCCGTCCTGGGGCGCTACGCCGGTCTGGTCGAGCAGTACCAGGCCCGTGGCGGCTACGAGGCCGACGTGCGGGTGGAGGTCGCGCTGCACGGCCTCGGACTGCCGAGCCTGGACCGCGGACGCAGGCTCGGGACCCTCTCCGGCGGCGAGCGCTCCCGTCTCGCACTCGCGGCGACCCTGGCCTCGGCGCCGGAACTGCTGCTGTTCGACGAGCCGACCAACGACCTCGACGACCGGGCGACGGAATGGCTGGAGGAGCACCTGCGGGGCCACCGCGGCACCGTGATCGCGGTCACCCACGACCGGGTGTTCCTCGACCGGCTCACCACCACGATCCTGGAGGTCGGCTCCGGCCGCGTCACCCGCTACGGCAACGGCTACGAGGGCTGCTTGACGGCCAAGGCCGTGGAACGCGAGCGGCGGCTGCGGGAGTACGAGGAGTGGCGCGCCGAACTCCACCGCAACCACGGGCTGATCGCCTCCAACGTGGCGCGGATGGACGGCATCCCGCGCAAGATGTCCCTCGCCGTGTTCGGTCACGGCGCCTACCGCGGGCGCGGGCGCGACCACGGCGCGATGGTGCGGATCCGCAACGCCAAGCAACGCGTGGCGCAGCTGACCGAGAACCCGGTGCCGGCCCCCGCGGACCCGCTGTCCCTCGCCGCCCGCATCGACACCGCGGGCCAGGAGGCGGCGGCGGAGACGGTGGCCGAGCTCGCCGACGTGCGCGTCGCGGGCCGGCTCGCCGTCGCCTCCCTGAGGATCCGGCCCGGCGAGCGGCTGCTGATCACCGGCCCCGACGGTGCGGGCAAGTCCACCCCGCTGCGGGTGCTCTCCGGGGAGCTGGAGGCGGACAGCGGCTCGGTGCGCGTCGGCTGCCGGGTGGGGCACCTGCGGCAGGACGAGACGCCCTGGCCGCCCGGGCCGACCGTGCTGGGGGCCTTCGCCCACGGCCGGGAGGGCTACCTGGAGGACCACGTGGAGAAGCTGCTCTCGCTGGGCCTGTTCGGCCCGTCCGAGCTGTGGCGGCGGGTGGAGGACCTGTCGTACGGAGAGCGGCGCCGGATCGAGATCGCCCGGCTGGTGAGCGACCCGATGGACCTGCTGCTGCTGGACGAGCCCACCAACCACCTCACCCCGGTGCTGGTCGAGGAACTGGAGCAGGCGCTGGTGGACTACCGGGGCGCCGTGGTCGTCGTCACCCACGACCGCCGGATGCGGTCCCGGTTCACCGGTGCCCGGCTCACCATGGACCACGGGCACATCGCCGAGTCCGGCGCGGGCTGAGCAGCCACATCCCCACGCGGGGCCCGGGCCCCGGGACCGTGGCGGTTCGTGTTCGCCCGGCCCGGACGCGGAGCTGCGGGCCCGGATGCCGAGCCGGGCCGGCCGGGGACGTCACCACCGTCCCCGGCCGGCCCGGGATCATCGGACGACCGGCCCGAGCGACCGGTCCGACCGGACGCCACGGGGCGCGTGCCCGACCGGGGCATCGGCGACCGGCCGACTCGGAGCGGGCCCCGGCGCCGGGTCTGCCGCCCCCGGCGCCGGCGCGTCACGGTGTCGGTGGCGTCGTCCTGCAGTCGGGCACGCCGTCGAGCCACGCCGGTCCCTTGATGTAGATGTTGGTCACCCAGGCCCTGTAGTCCGGCAGGTACGACCACGCGTCGTTGGTGTAGCCCTCGGAGGTGACCGGTTCGGCGTGCTTCTGGCACTGGACGCGGATGGTGGTGGAGTACGGGAAGGCGTAGACACGGGCGGCCCTGGTGGAGGGTTCGGCCTTGGTCCACACCCCGGTGCCCCAGGTCTGGTGGATGTGACCGGTGACCGGCCCGGTGTTGACGCGGACGGCGCCGAAGTAGTCGCCGTTCAGGCGGACGTCACTGACCATGAGCCTGGTGCCGGATTCCCTGGCCTCGACCATCTTGCCCGCGCCCAGGTAGATGGCGATGTGGTGCAGGTCCTGCGAGGTGCCCCAGGCGAGCAGGTCGCCCGGGAGCAGCGGGGCCAGGCCCTGGGCGGCGGTGAAGCGACCGGCGGCGCGGTGCGTGTAGTACTGCTGGCTTGCGACACCGTTGAGGATGTCGGAGCCCGCCGCCTTGGCGTACGCGTGGCGGACCAGGCCCGAGCAGTCGAAACCGAGCCGTTCGGGGTCGTGCTCGCTGTCCGGGTCGGTGGGGTCGACCTGGCCGTATGTGGCGCCCGGCTGGGGGCCGTGCCCGCCGCCCCACGTGTACCAGGTACCGGCCGCGACCTCGGCGCAGGCGGCGGCGATCGCGCGTTCGGCTGCCGCGGAGGCTCCGGGTGCGAGGGCGCCGCACGCGTCGGCGGCCGCACGCTGCGCGGGCGCCGCGGTGTTCGCGGCGGCGGACACCGGCGCCCAGAAGAGGAAGGCCAGTAACGCGACCAGTGTGCGGATGAGACCGGTCCGGCGAACCATGCCAGGACCCCCGTTTCCTGTGGGTGGTGAAGGGAGTGGTCGCACAGCAGCCTGCTGACCGTGCCTCGCGCTTGTCGAGATACAGGTGTCGCCTCCCGCCGATGGGCAACGGGAAACACCTGGGAAACCCCCTTCGATCAGGTGGTTGCCGTCACCCCCGGCCTTCGCAGGGCGCCCCGTCGGAGAGGGGGACGCCGGGCAGGAGCTTCGCGCGCTCGTCCGCACCGATGCTCGCGCGCAGCCGGCAGATCTCCGCCAGCTGAGCCCCGGGGTCGAGATCCCACAGCCGTACGGTGCCGTCCGTGCCGGCGCTGGCCACCGTGCGCCCGTCGGGAGCGAAGGTCACGCTCCACACCGAGTCGGTGTGGCCCGTCAGCGTCGCCCACGGACGCCGTCCGGGGACGTCCCACAGACGCACCGTACGGTCGTTGCCGCTGCTGGCGAGCGTGCGGCCGTCGGGAGCGAAGGCGATGCTCCGGGTGGAACCGGTGTGACCGGTCAGGACGGCCTCGGAGCGGCGTTCGCGGACGTTCCACAGCCGTACGGTGCCGTCGTTGCCGCTGCTGGCCAGCGTCCGCCCGTCAGGGGTGAAGGTCACGCTCCGCACCGCGCCCGTGTGGCCGTTCAGCGTGCCGAGCGGGCGGTGCGAGGAGACGTCCCAGAGCCGTACGGTCAGGTCGTCGGCGGCGCTCGCCAGAATCCGGCCGTCGGGGCTGAAGGCGACACCGTTGGCGAAGTCCCGGTGGCCGGTCAGCGTCGCCAGCGGCGCGCGCCGCGTCACATCCCACAGGCGCACCGTGCGGTCGGCGCCGGCCGAGGCGAGACTTCGGCCGTCGGGGGCGAAGGCGAGGGAGTAGACCTGCCCGGTGTGGCCGGTCAGGGTCGCCAGCGGCCCGCGTTCGGCCACGTCCCACAGCCGGATCGTGCCGTCGGAGCCCGCCGATGCCAGGGTCCGTCCGTCGGGTGCGAAGGACACCGAGAAAACCGCCTCGGTGTGCCCCCGGAGCGTCGCCAGGAGCCGGCGCCCGCTCACCTCCCACAGGCGTACCGTGTGGTCGGCGTCGGCGGTGGCCAGCAGTCTCCCGTCGGGGCTGTACCGGGCCTGCCAGACCTCCGTGAACGGACGGGCCGTCAGCGCCGGGCCGCCGAGGTCCCACAGGACCACGGACCGGTCGAAACCGGCCGTGGCGAGCAGGGTGCCGGCGGAGGTCACGGCCGCCCCCATCACGTAGTCGGTGTGACCGGCGAGCACGGCGGTCTGCCGGCCGCTGCGGACGTCCCACAGCCTGGTCGTCCCGTCGCCGACCGCGCCGACGACCGTGGCGCCGCCGTGCGTGTACGCGACGGCGTTGACGTCGTCGCTGCTCCCGGACAACGTCGCGCCGAGCCGGCCGCCGCGCACGTCCCACAGCCGTACGGTCCGGTCGATGCCCGCGGAGGCCACCTTCCGGCCGTCCGGGGAGAACACCGCGCTCAGCACTTCGTCGGTGTGCCCCTCGAGTGCGGCGAGGGGCCGGGCGCGGTCGGTGTCCCACAGCCGCACCGTCCGGTCGGCTCCGGCGGAGACCAGGGTCCGGCCGTCGCGGGTGTGATCCAGGGCGTTGACCGTTCCCTCGTGCCCGCTGAGGGAGGCGGTGACGCGGTGCGTGCGCGCGGTGTCCCACAACTGGATCGTCCCCTGCGCGGTCGCGACGGCGAGCCGGTGCCCCCGGGGGTCGAAGGACAGCGACCGGGCCCCCTTCGTGCTGTCGGCGAGCACGGCCTTCCTCCGACGCTCGGCGATGTCCCAGAGACTCACGGGCCCGCGCGTCGACGTCGCCGCGAGGGTGCGGCCGTCGGGACTGAAGGCGACCGAGCGGACGGGCCCGGACACGGCGAACGTGGCGGTCGTACGGCGGTCCGACACCCGTCGCAGGGTCACCGTCCCGTCGGAACTGGCTGTCGCCAGGGACCGGTTGTCCGGCGCGAAGACCACCGCGTTGACCGGCCCCCGGTGACCGCTCAGCCGGCCGGAGAAGGGCTGGGACTGCGTGCTCAGCAGCGCGCCGCGCGCTTCGGCGGTGGTGTGGGCCCGGTAGGCCTCCCCGGCCAGCAGCATCGACGCCTCCGGCTGGCCTCCGGCGAGCGAGGCGGACCGCACGGCGAGCGCCTGGGAACGCGCGACACGTTCCTGGCCCAGGGCGCTCTCGCGCTGCTGGTGGGCGAGGCCTCCGGCGGTCAGGGCGAGCCCCAGCAGGACGACGAGCGTGGCGAGCATCGACTGCCGGAGCCGGACCTGACGTACGGCCTGCCTCTCATGGCCTTCCCGCTCGGCCAGGCTCGCTCTGAGGAACGCTTCCTCGCCGGGGCCGAGCCGGCTCCAGCCGTCCAGTTCGTCGGCCCAGGCACCCACGGTGTTCAGCCGGGTGCCGCGGTACAGCGCGGACGGATCACGGCCTTCGCGCTCCCATTCGGCGGCGGCGTGGGCGAGTTGCTGGTGGAGCAGCAGCCCGGCGCGGTCGGCGTGGATCCAGTCCCGCAGCCGTGGCCAGGCGTGCAGCAGGGCCTCGTGGGTGATCTCGACCGTGTCGCTGTCCATGGTGATGAGCCGGGCCCGTACGAAGGCGTCGAGCGCGGCGGCCGCGCCGTCCGCGCCGGCGAACTGCTCCGTCAGGGCGGCCCTGCTCGTCCGGCGGCGGGTCGCCCCGCCGCCGTCCGCGACGTACACCAGGCGGGACAGGACGCGGCGGATCGTCTTCTGCTCGGCCGGATACAGCCGGGCGAAGACGCTCTCGGCGGTCCGCGCGATCGCACCCTGGATCCCGCCGGCCCGCTCGTACCCGGCCACGGTCAGCGCGGACCCCTCGCGCCGCTGCCAGGTGGCCAGCAGGGCATGGGAGACGAGGGGGAGCACGCCGGAGGGTGTCACGTCGGCTCCGGAACCGGCGTCCTTCCCACTGCCCCGCAGTGTGCTGCCCGGCTCGCCGCGCAGCCCCGCGTCGCGCAGGAGCAGGGGCACCAGGCCCGGCTGGAGGGTCAGTCCGGCGAGTTCCGCCGGCCGGGTGATGGACTCCCGCAACTCCACCACGGACATGGGCGGCAGCACGAACAGCCCGTCGGTGAGGACCGGGACCAGTTCGGGAAGGTCCAGACAGTTGCCGGTGAAGTCGGCCCGGACGCCGAGCACCACGACGGCGGGACCGTGTGCGCTCTCCTCCGGCCGGGAGGTCGCCAGCGCACAGAGCACCCGGACGAAGGAGCGCCGCTCGTCCTCGTCCGCGCAGAGGGTGAAAAGCTCCTCGAACTGGTCGACGATCAGCACCGGTCGACAGGGCGGGGACCGGCGTTCCCCGGGCGGCGCCGGCGGATCGTCCGCTGTCGCGCGTACGGCGTCCAGCACCGCGTCGGGGTTCTCGCGCACCTCCTCGACGGTGAGGGCGAGGTCCCCGCCCATCGCTTTCGCGGTGCGCTCCAGGAGCTCGTCCAGAGGCCGTGAGGTGGGGGTGAACGCCACCACCGGCCACCGGTCGGCGCCCGGCATCGGGAAGTCGCCGCGCCGCAGGGCGGGCACCAGTCCGGCGTTGAGCAGGGATGACTTGCCCGCGCCCGACGGGGCGACGAGCATCAGAGGGCCGCTTCCCACCCGTTCGAAGACCCGTTCCACCAGTGCGGCCGTCGCGCGCTCCCGGCCGAAGAACCAGTCCGCGGCCTGCGGGGTGAACACCGACAGGCCCCGGTACGGACACATCCCGTCGGACTGCCCCTCGGAAGCGGCGTTCTCGGCACCGCTCCCGCTGTCGGCCGGCGGTCTCTCCTGTACGAGCCTGAGCAACTCCCCCTCGGCGCCCAGTACTCGGTCACACAGACGGGCGACGTCGACGGTCGCCCGCTTCGTGCCGGTCTCGATCTTGCTGAGGTAGCCCTTGCTGTAATGCGTCTGCCGTGCCAGGTCGGTCAGCGACAGGCCACGCGCCTGTCTGAGTCGTCTCAGTTGCGCGGGAAAGGAGTGCGTGGTCGGCGCGCCCCGGTCCCGCCCGTTCCAGTGGTCAGCTTCGTGCCCGTGCTGCGGCTCTCCCACGGAGTCCCCCATGCGGTGCGGCCGTGAGACGGTGGACGCCCAGGTTACTGCCGGGGTGGTGAGCGCAGCCAAACCTTTCCTCCGTTTGGCGCACACGGGAACGTCCGGAACCATGGGGTGGTTCCGGACGTTCGCTCCCCGTCGCGCGGACGGACGGGTCAGGTCAGGAAGGCCCCGCAGGCGCTGCGGGCCACCCACCGGTGCGAGGAGATGGTGTCGTTCGCGTTGACACCGTTGGTGAACCGGTTGTCGGTCAGGTTGTCGGCGTAGAGCTCGCCCGGCGCGAGGCAGGCGTGGCCGCCGCCGAAGCCGGAGTTCTCGTAGAACGCGACGTGGTCGAGGCCACCGGTGAAGCCGCGGTTCATGACGGACGTCGCCCTGTCCTGCGAGCCGACCCACCAGTCGCTGTTGCCCGCGGTGCGGATCAGTTCGGCGCCCGAGCAGTCCAGGTTCTCCCAGGCGTACACGTTGCCGTTGCGCGGCCCCCACTTGCTGTCGCAGCCCGGTCCGGCGACGGTGTTCCCGGCAGCCTGCGAGGCCGTGGCGGGTACGACGACGCCCAGGGCGGTGAGCCCGAGGACGGCCATCGTGACGGTGAACTTGCGCATGCTGTTTCCCTCGTTTTCCTCTGGCGATGTGGTGCGTTGGCGGTGGTGCGTCGGTGCCGGCGCACCGGGCCTGTCGCCCGGCGTGCCTCACCGGGGGCGGTGTCCGCCCAGGAGCGGGGAGTGGTCAGCCCCGCTCCGGAACGATGCGCACCGCCCGGTCGTAGGCCCGCTGACCGAGGTGCCGGTAGGTGTCGATGTCCCTGCCGAACCGGTCGCGCAGGCGGTCCAGGTAATACGTCTCCCGCGCCGTGGCCACGGCGCGCAGGGAGGTCTCGCGGGCACAGGTCGCGTCGGCGACGGCGGTCTTCCGCTCGGCGGTGAACGCCTCGTCGGCGCGGGCCGCGCCCAGCCGGCCGGTGTTGGCCCGGACGGCTTCGCGGGCCGCCTGGGGGTCCTCGTAGGGCCGGCCCGCCCTCTTCATGCATCGGGACCAGGCCCGTACCGCCTCGGTCAGGTGGCGGTCTCTCATCAGCTCCTTGCCGTAGAGGGCGTTGAGGCCGGTGGCGATCTTGTCGGTGCGGTACCACTCGGCCGGGTCGCCGTAGAGTGCGCGCTCGGCCTCCTCCGTGCAGCCGCCGACGCGTTTGCGCATCTCCCCACCGTCCGGCAGCGTTGCTGTGAGCATGCGGGCGCTGTCGCCGCCGTCGAGCGCGGTGTCGAAGGCGATGCGCCGGGACGGGGAGAGGTTCTGGCGGTAGGTTCCGTTGGGGTTGCGTTCGCGGAGGCGCAGGCTCTTCGCTTCGATCCGGCCGCCGTACCCGTACGTACGGGCCCAGGCCACGTCGTCCTGCACGTAGCGCACCGGGCGGCTCTCCTGGAGCGTCAGGCCACGGTCCTCCCAGTAGGTGAAGCCCCGGCGGTTCATGCACTGCTTGGTCAGACGTTGCTGCGCGTCGGCGACGCGCAGTTCCTGTTGCCAGGTCAGTGCCCGGGGACGCGGACGCGGATCCTGTTGTGTCCGGCCGTCACCGCCGTCACCGCCGTCACCGCCGTCGCCGCCGTCGGCGCATCCGGTCGTGACGGCCGCCACGACCCCCACGACCGCGCACAAGGACACGAGTGCACGTCTCATGGACCCGACCCCCCTTCGCTGCCGCTTGCTGACGGATTCAGAGTCGTCCCGCTGTCGGCAGAGGTCGACGGGTTTCCTGTTGCCTGCCGGGCGGTCGACCGGGAAACAGGGCGTGAGCTGGGGAAACGCGGGGATGAAGGCAACGTGGTGGGACGGTCGGAAGCGGTGCGGGCGAGAAGCGGCTCTCACCGCGTCACGATGCCGCCCGGGCCGGGCACCGTGAGCAGCGTGCGGGTCTGCTCCACCGGCTGGACACAAACAGCGAGACAGCGATGGAGGTCGCTGGCAGCCCGCCCAGGAAACCCCGGCCCTCGCCCGTCGCCATTACCGACAGCCGCAGGTTCCTCTTGCGTATCGCGTCCAGGAGGTGGCGCCCGTCTCCGGCACCACGACAAACGAGTGCCGGGCTCACCACCCCCAGCGCACACAGCACCGCGTCCGGCGGCTCGAACAGCTCATCGCCCCGAACGGCCGGACACGCGTACACCTCTTCCCGGAAGCGTGACGTTTCCGGGAAGGCTTCCCCCTGAACAGCTTCGGGCAGCGGCCTCCCTCTCACGGCCCTCGCCCTGGCCGGTGCACCTTGGCCGGAGCGCACGATCAGACGAGGGCCGCCTCGGCGTCCGGCGAACGCCCGCCCGAGCGAACCAGTTCGAGACACCGTCCGACGTGGAGAACATACGAGTCGGGCTCTTACCGAACCAGGGGAGGCATCATGTCGAGGTGGCTGCTCCCCAATCTTCGCCGCTTGTCGTCGACGACCGCGGCAACGCCCTGGTCTCTTTCGCCCTGGGAGCGGAAGACAGGCCGCCAGGTGACGCACCCCTGACCGTTGCGCTGGTGGCCCTGTGGCACGGCCACCGCGTCCTGATGGCCTTCAACCGGTTCCGGCAGGCCTGGGAACTGCCGGGCGGACAGATCGACCCCGGCGAGACACCCCGCCGGGCGGCAGCGCGCGAGTTGCTGGAAGAAACCAACCACGCGTCCGACGGACGGTTCCACTTCGTCGGCTTCGCGAGCTTCGCTCTGGCGCCTGACCAGCGTACCGAATACGGCGCCCTGTTCACCGGCCGGGCTGCTGACGTCTCGCAGTCGTTCCGGCCCAACGACGAGGTCGAGGCCATCCGGTGGTGGGACCTCGAGGAGTCATTGCCAGGGCGGCTCCAGCCGCTGGACGCCTACCTCGCAGAACTCAGCCGCAACACGCGACCGAGTACCCGCCACGGCTCAGCCGGAGGTTGAAGGACAAGCGGTGAGACGCTGCTGTCGCGCGTCGGGAGCAGCCACGTCGGCCGGCTCGCGGCGCGGACCGTCCGGGAGGCGGAGCCCGGCAACCGCGAGCGGATCGTCGACGAGTCGCAGGCGGTCCGCGAATGGCGCCCGCTCCTGGACGAACGCAGGCGGCGGGTCCCGTCGAGAGGTACCCCGTCGGTCTCGTTCACGCTCAGCACGCCGCGGTCGCAGCCTGCCACGCGCAAAACCGCCCGCCCCTCGTCGTCCGCCGTGACGTGCGGGAAGTACCAGTTGCGCGTGTTGTAGTACGCGGTGATCCCGGCCAGGTGCTGGAAGGACCGCGGCCCGTACTCCATCGTCGTCTCGAAGGCACCGTTCGCGGACGTCACCCGGCGGCCCGCCGGACTGGGGCCGATCAGGCTCTGGGGCGAGCGGCCGCCGTGCAACCGCAGAGGGGGGGGCGGGTGGTGAGGGGAATCCAGTCGGGCGTCGCGGGACGCCGCAGCGTGGACCACCGCGGCCCGAGCACCGGCCGGTAGAAGCCGTCGGCATCGGCATCGGTCGGCGTCCCCTCACTGTCGGCCTCGCTGCCCCCGGTGACCGGGCCGGTGAGGTGCCCCTCCCCCGGCACTGCCCTCGGTCCGGAGCGGACGGAGAGCGGGCGGGCGACGGACGGGCGGACGGGCGGACGGGCGGACGGGCGGGCGGACGGACGGACGGACGGACGGACGGGCGGTCTCCAGGACCTGCCCCGTCACCCACCCGATGCCCTGTGGAAAGCAGTTGCGCCTGCTGCCCTCCCCTGGGCAGGGTGCGACGGTGATCGGCACAGAGATCGAACTCCCGGTTTCCGACGGGGTGGTGTCAGGCGTTGACTTCGGTGGTCGCGGTGAGGGTGTGCTGCTCGTCCATGGCAGCGGGCACAACGCCGCGGCCTGGGCGGATGTGGCAGCCCATCTGGTGCGGGACTGCCGTCCGGTGGCCGTCGACCTGCGTGGCCACGGGCAGAACCGGCTCGTTTCCACCGGCCCGGAGCAGTACTGGCGGGACATCGGAAGCATCGTGACAGCGCTGTCCTGGAACCACCCCGTGCTGGTGGGCCATTCCACCGGCGGATACGCGGTGACCGCGGCCGCTGCGGCGGGTGTGGTGGAACCGGCCGCCCTGTGCATCGTGGACGGCGTGGTACTCGACGACCGGAACACGTCACTCGCCGGGCACGCCGTCCTGCGGACCGCGGAGACGGCGGACCGCCTCCGGGCGATGTTCCGCTACGGCTGGAACGCCACCGAAGAACAGATGCGGACCCACGTCGAGCAGTGCGTGCAGGAGGCCGGAGGGGACTGGCTCAACGCCGGGGCACGGCCCGCCCTCGTCGAGGAGGTCACCCGGCGCTCCTTCCTCCGCCGCGGCCACGGATGGACACGACAGCCGACCGTAGAGGAGATCGTGGCCGTCAGTGCCGTCGAGCCCGGTACAGCGGTCTTCCCGAGCATCGACGTGTACGACCGCATCACCTGCCCGATGACGATCGTGCTGGCCGACCAGGGCTTTTACGCCTCGCGATGCGACGAGGCGCGTGCAGTCGTCGATGCCGCCCCCGGCCGTCGGCTCGTCGGCATCAGCTCGCACCACAACGTCCCCATGACCCGGCCCGCCGAGCTCGCCGCGGTCATTGCTGACCTCGTACGAAACCGATCCGAGAACATCGGTCAGGAGCGCTGATCGATGCCCGGCCCCGCAAGGAGTTGCTGTGCCCCCTTCCGATGCACCGGTCACCAGGAAGATCCTCGTGGCGGACAAGGAGGCCGGGCCTTACGGCATCGCGACCGGCCCTGACGACGCCCTGTGGCTCACCTTCGCGCACACCGGGCGCATCGCGCGTCTCACCCTCGACGGCGAGCTCAAGGAGTACCCCCTGGACTCACCCGCCTGCCTCCCCACGGTCATTGCTCCCGGACCGGACGGGGCCCTGTGGTTCACTCGTACTCAGGACCACCGGATCGGCCGCATCACCACTGCCGGCGAAACGGCCTCCTTCCCCCTGCCGACGCCCGACGGCGGACCCTTCGGCATCACCGCGGGCCCGGACGGTGCGGTGTGGTTCACGCAGATGAACACCGACCGCATCGGCCGCATCACCGGCAAGGGAGAGATCACCGAATTCGCCCTTCCCACCGCGGGCGGCTTCCCGTCGGCGATCACCACAGGCCCTGACGGAGCCCTGTGGTTCACCCTCAACCAGGCGAACGCGATCGGCCGTATCACCACCGACGGCGACACCGCCATCCACCCACTGCCCACTCCGAACGCCGCGCCCGTGGGCATCACCAGTGACGGAACGGCCCTGTGGTTCGTCGAAATCTCAGCGGGCCAGGTCGGCAGGATCTCGGTGGACGGCGATATCAGGGAGTTCCCGCTCCCCGACCGCACGGCCAGACCCCATGCCATTGCCGCGGTCTCCACCGGGGACTGCTGGTTCACCGAATGGGGAACCGACCGCATCGGCCACATCACCGTGAGCGGCGAGATCACCGGGTACGACCTGCCGTCACCGCCATCCGAACCACACGGCATCGCCCTGGGTCCCGACGGAGCCCTCTGGGTGGCCCTCGAGACAGGAGCGGTCGCCCGGGTGGCCCCATAGCCCGGAGCCAAGCCCCACCAGGGCCGCCGGCCGTTCCGTCCCCCTGGACAACGCGCCTGGCACGAGGATCCGCGTCAGACGCGGCACCCCCCGAAGAAGCGGAGCCTTGCGCTGTGCACGAAGTCTTCGGAGGCACAGGCGCTCCACACGGAAACACCTTCCGGCTTTTCGGGACTTCGAGGCGTTCCGCGGCAGGACGGACGGCCTCGCCCCGACAAAGGGCGTCCGGTGACATGGAGGAGCCGCCTCGCAGCGGACGAGCCGGCTCCCCGACCGCAGCGAGGCAACCGCCTCCCGCTCGACGGAAGTCCCCCTACTCGATACCGGTCGCGTCGAGCAGCCGGACCAGGTCCTTGCGCCCGTACCCGAGCAGCCGCGCACGGTCCACACCCGTGAGCAACAGGTGTGCGGCGATGTGCGCCGCGCATCCGTCCCTGTCGTCGCCGAACCCCTCCTGCGGCTTCTCGATCCCCAGGCTGTTCATCACCAGCCCGTGCTCGCGCCGGACTTGGGCGACGGTACCGGCGACCGCGTCCAGCAGACTCCTCCCCGGCCGCTCGCACTCCAGAGCGAGGCACCCCCGGTCGACCGGCAGACATCCGTCCGGCGGCCGCTCCCGCAGCCCCGCGTACCGCTCGTCCCCGAACCCGGCCGCGTCGAACTCCTCGTGCACCAGGGAGAACCGATGAAACCCGGCCGGGACCGGAGGCGGTGGCGGCGTGTACTCCCATCCGGCGTCCTCGTACAGCTGCCGCTTGACCTCCTCCTCGTCGGCGTGGGTCACGGTGAACCCGCCGGCGTCGTTGTGCCCGGTGGTCGTGCCGTCGGGGTTGCGGTGAAAGGACAGGCTCATATGTGCTCCCGTGGTCCGCGAGGGGGATGAAAAGCAACGAAGCGGGATGTAAGGGAATCCCTCGTCGCTGGATCAAACGGCCCACGGCCCCCACCCGTGCCCGCCCCACCCTGCCCTCACCCCATCGTGTGACGACACGTCACGAACTGACGCCGACCAGCGAAGAACTACAGCCCCGCCCGCGGGATTCACCGCAATCCCTCCGCCTCGTCGCGCCCCCTGACACCGCCGACGACGCCGAGGACGCCGAGGACGCCGAGGACGAGCAACCGTGAGGCCGACCTGCGGCTCGGCACACGGTCGGGCCGCAGCCCTTTTTCTTGAGCGACCGGTCCGGCCCCACCCGATGCCCGGCAACGGCGGCGAAGCGGAACACTGCGCCAGGGGATCAGTAGCGCTTCGCGACCAGCGCGCCCACCGTCACCGGGTCCGGGTCCGGGTCCTGTCCGTCGGCGAGCGGCGGATGGCGGGTGGCGGGTGACGGCACCCGCCAACGGTGCGCGTGCCCGGGTTCACGTCATGGGCGTGAATTCGGGCAGGGTGAGGGCCGAATGGGCCGGTCGTCCCTCCGCGGAGGGCATGTCGGCGAGATTGCGCAGCATGTCGTTTCGCTGCTCCAGGGCCCGGGCGGTGGTCGGGAAGAGGGTGGCATCGCCCTCGCCGACCTGTTCCTGGTTCACGGTCACGAACTCACGGGTGTGGTGTTCGTAGGCGGCGAAGCCTGCGGCGTGGTCCCGGTCGGCCAGGGAACCGGCGAGCATGTACGCGCCGACGAGCGCGAGGCTGGAGCCTTGTCCGGTGAGGAACGAGGGTGCGTACGCGGCGTCGCCCACCAGCGCGACCCTGCCGCTGGACCAGCGGGGCATGCGGATCTGGCTGACCCCGTCGAAGAACAGGTCGTCCGCGTCACGCATGGCGGCGAGCATGCCCGGGACCTCCCATCCCGCGTCGGCGAAGACCGCGGCGACCAGGTCCCGCCGGGCTTTTGGGTTCCGGAACGCGTCGACCGGCGGTTCCGGGTGGGCGAAGTTCAGCAAGGCGTGCACTTCGTCGTTGTCCCCCACGGCGTAGAGTGCCGCGGCTCTGCCCGGGGTGTTCCACATCATGATCTCGTGGGAGAGCCCGAAGGTGTTGCGCAGGGTGAACCCGGCGAAGCAGTAGCCGAGGTACCGGTGGAACTGCTCTTCGGGGCCGAACAGGAACTCCCGGGTACGTGAGTGCAGACCGTCCGCACCGAACACCATGTCGAACGTACGCCGGCCGCCCCCGCGGAAGGTGACGTCGACCCCGTGGCCGGACTGGTCGAGGGCGTCGATGGAGTCGTTGAACAAGAACTCCACGTCGTCACGGACCACCGCGTGGAGAGCGTCGGTCAGGTCCCCGCGCCGCACCTCGAGGTCCTGTCCCGCGACACCGCCGGTGACGGTGTGCGGGGTGAGCGAGGCCACCTCGCCGCCGTCCCCGTCGAGGAAGGTCAGCCGGCGCAGGTCGATGTGCGCGTCCTGCAGTTGCGGCAGGATTCCCATTCTCCGGACGACCTCGAGTGCGGTGCCGCGCACGTCGATGGGGTAACCACCGCGACGCGGTGCGTCCGCCTTCTCGACCACCGTGACCGCGCATCCGTAGCGGTTCAGCCAGAACGCGAGGGCGGGCCCCGCAATACTGGCCCCGGATATCAGGACCTTGCGCCTCGGCACGGTACGGACATCCCTCAACAGATCGATGCGGTTCATTCCTTGGCTCCTTTGTCCATGGTGCGGACGACAAGCAGGGACAGCGCCGTGACGGCACCGGCCATGGCGAAGCCGGTGACGAAGGCCTGTTCGGCCGGGGTGTCCGACCCGGGAGGGGTCCCGGCGGTGAGGATCGCACCACTGACCTGCACACCCACGGCGTAGCCGATCACGCGAGTCACCAGGACCAGGCTGGTGGCGATGCCGGTGTCGCCGTGATCGACGGATGTGGCGGTGATGGTCACCATCGCCGTCACGCACAGGCCGTTGGCAAGCGCGATCACCATCTTGCCGATGACGAGGTGCCAGACCTCGGTGTGCACGGCTGCCAGGGCGATCAGGGCGGCGACCATGATGACGGTCCCTGCGGTGACCACGGCACGCGAGCCGAAGCGCCGCACCCCGATCCCGCTGATCGGCCCGGCCAGCGACGCCGCCACGGCGCCGGGCAGCAGGAAGAAGCCGATCTCGGTGGCGCCGGCCCCGAACCCGTACTCGCCTGCGGACACCGCGAACAGTTGCGGGACGAGATAGACCGCCACCGAGGTACCGACGCACATCACGAACGTCAGCACACACGACTTCCACACCGCAGGCCGTGCCAGCATGCGCAGATCGACCATCGGTGAGGCCGCACGACGCTCAACGGCTGTCCATCCGGTCACGAAGGCGGCCAGGACCACGACGAGGGCGCCGAGCACGAGTGGCTGCGAGCCGATGTCGGGCGCCAGCGCGAGCACGAGCATGAGCGTGACCAGCGTCCCGCTCAGGAGAACCAGGCCGGGCCAGTCGACCCCGGCAGCGTCCGACCGGCCCGGCGGGTCATGCGGCATCAGCCTGTTCACGAGCAGGGTGGCCCCGATGACCGCGATCGTCGGCAGCGCGAACATCCAGTGCCGGGAGAGCCCTTCCGCCACGGGGCCGGCCGACAGCGTTCCCGCCATCCCGCCCCCCACGAAGAGCCCGCTGACCACCCCGATGGCCACCTTCGACTCTCCCGCCGGGAGGTGTTCGCGTACCAGGATGAACGACAGGGGCAGCGCGCCCACCATCGCCCCCTGCAGTACCTGGCCGAGCAGCAGTACGGGCAGGTTCGGCGCCAGGGCGGACACCAGACCACCGGCCGAGACCACCGTCATCAGCCTGATCAGGACTCGTTTTCCGCCGTAGCGGTCGCCGAACTTGCCTGCGACCGGCGTGACGAGCGCGCCGGTGATGAGGAGCATGATGCTGAGTAACGCCCCTTCGGCCGGACTCATATCCAGCTCGCGTTGCAGGAGCGGGAGCGTCGGCGTCACCACCGACTCCAAGGCACCGGTGGCGACTGCCAGCATGCCGAGAGCACCGACAGCGGCCCTTCCGATGCGGACCGGGGGAGCCAGAGTTGCGGTCATGGACGTCCTTTCCGTCATTGCCGGGCGAGCAAGGAGTCGGCCGTACGCGTGGCGCTGCCGCCCTGCCGTGCCCGGCGCGGACACGGCGGCCACTCACCGGGGGCAACCGGGGGCAGTGCGCATGGTGCTGTGTGGACGGGTCCGGGCTCGTCCGGCGGGGTGAACCCGGTGAAGCGGTATCCGAGGTGGCGCATGCACGGTTCCGTCGACGGAGCGGGTGCGGGAGTGCGGCACGCGCCATGAGCCGACATTACACTACACCGTGCAGTGTAGGACGGTTAAGATGTGCCCATGCCGACCACGAAGACACTGCGCGAGGGGTCCGCGCGGAAGCGGGCCGCCATCCTCTCGGCGGCCCGGGAACTGTTCCTCGCCGACGGCTTCGACCGGTCCAGCGTCGACGCGGTCGCCGCCCGGGCCGAGGTGTCCAAGCGGACGGTCTACGACTACTTCGGCGACAAGCAGACGCTGCTGCAAGCAGTCGTCGACGCCGTCGGCCAGTCACTGATCACCACGATCCGACGCACCCTCGACGACACCCTCACCGACCTCGCCGAGGACGCCGACCTCGAGGACGCCCTGGTCACCTTCTCCATGCGCATCTCGACCGACATGCTCGACTCGGCGGAGTACGCAACGCTGCGACGACTGGTCCGGGCGGAATCCGGCCACCTGCCGCACCGGGGCTACAACTCCATGGCCGACACCCCCGACGAGGCACTCGCCGAGCGGTTCGCCGCCTTCGCCGCAGCCGGGCTGCTCGACGTCCCCGACCCCCGGCTCGCGGCCGACCAGTTCATCGCGCTGACCTTCGGCGTCGCGATAGACAGGCTCGGTTCCGCGAACGCCGCGGAGGACAGCCGCGTCCGGCCACTCGTCGTCGAGGGAGTGCGGACCTTTCTCCGGGCATACCGAACCGTGCAGGGCTGAGGCAGCACGGGCAGCACGGGCAGCACGGGCAGCACGGGCAGCACGGGCAGCACGGGCAGCACGGGCAGCACGAAAGAACGGCGCGCCGTCGGCCCACGTTCCCCCATCCTCCCTTTCCCGAGGGTGAGTTCATCTCAGTGGCTCTCGCGCCAGGGCTCGGAGGTCTGCCGTTCGCCAGGATTCCGGAACGGCGAGCGGTGGTTACCGGTCACCGGTATCAGGGAGCCTGAAGCGGCCTCCCGTCGGAGATCTGCCCCGCCCGACCGGAGATCGGGCGGGGCGCGAGCCCTGGGCGGCCGCCGTCAGTGGCGTCGGCGTGTCGGTACGGCGGCGTCGGGGATGCGGGGGTTGAAGACCCAGAGCCCCTGGGAGTGGGTGGCTCCCAGGACCCGGTTGTTCTCCAGGAGCCAGGGGTTGGCCTTCTGGAACGGGGCGAAGTTGTCGTTGGAGACGATCACTCCGCCGATCTCGTCGGCGATGCCGATGACCAGCGCGTCACCGCGGCCCTCGGTCCCGGCGGGCGGCTGGACCACGGTGCCGTCGGCGACGGCCTGCTCCACCAGTGGCCGCTCCTCCGCCGTGACGTCGTGGCGGAGCGTGGCGTCGACGACGACGTGGATGTCCCGGTCGGGATTCTTGAACTGCAGGGACCTGATGGCTGCTTGCAGGGCGAGGAAGCTGGGCTTTCCTCCTGCCGCGCGGGGCGGGCGGCCGTTCCGGGCCAGGTTGGACCCGTCGACGACCAGGGCGGCGGGCTTTTGCCCGGTCGCCGGGGCGGGCTGCCCGGCCACGGGCGTCGGCGGGGTGAGCGGCGCCCGGCCGGCGGCCTTGGCTGCCAGGAAGACCGGCGGCGGCGGGCCCGGCGTTCTTTGCCGGGGGCCCACCGACGGGTCGTCCACCGGGCTGCGTGCCGGTGGGGCCGGGGTCCCGCTGGGGGTGGGTCGGCCGGGGCGCCGCACGCTCGGAGGCGCTCAGGGCGAACAGCCTGGTGAGCTCCTCCTCGACCTCCGGGGGACCGCACCGAGTACCCGGGCTCCGGCGTCCTCGTCGCCTTCTCCGGCTCCCTCACCATTTCGCTCAGTTGCCTGCGCGCCACGATTCCATTCCTACAGAATTCGCCCGCCCCACGGACCCGGATCGGCAGAACTGTTCACACATCACACAGGCCCTAGTCGAGGGCTGCCGCGAGCGCGGAGCGGGGTGCGCGGCCCAGTAGTCGGCGCAGGTCGCCGCCGGTGCGGGACATGAACCCGGCCGCGATGGCGGAGCAGGTGCCCACCAGCATCGGTACCTGGAAGGGCTCGGCGCCGGCAGCGGCGACACGGGTGCGGGCCTGGGCGAGGGTCTCCGGTGCGTAGGTGACGTGCGGGCCGTGCGCGTCGGCCAGGTCGGCGCCGCCGATGGCCTGCTCACCGACGAGTTCATGGATCCGGCCCGCGTGAGCGGGAGCCTCCAGCGTCACACGTGTGGCAGCGTCGGCCAGGTCCGCCCGTGCGACGGCGGCCAGCCGGCCCTCGCCGAGCGGGGCGGTGATCCGCCCGTCGGCCGACGGCGCCGCGAGTCCGCCCAGCAACTCCGCGTACAGGCCGTTGCGCAGGATCGTCCAGTCCATGGTGCTGTCCTGAAGGCGGCGCTCGGTCCAGCGGTGCGGCAGCGCGTAGGGGAGATGGTCGCCGTCGGCGGTCAGGCTCGTGTAGACGACATGCCTCACGCCTGCCTTCTCCGCGGCGTCGACGGCGGCGCCGTGCCGGGCCATGACGGTGTCGTCCTCGCCGTAGCCCGCGGAGATCAGCAGCAGTACGTCCACACCCTCGAAGCCCTCGGCGAGGGTGGCGGGTTCGTCGAAGTCGACGCGGCGAACCGGCAGCGGGGTCTGGAGCTGTTGGGGGTCGCGGGTTCCGAGGACGGTGTCGTCGCGGGCGGCCAGCCGTTCGGCGATCAGCGTGCCCAGGGCGCCGGTGGCGCCGGTGACCAGGATCATCAGGGTCTTCCCGTTCCGGTAGGTTCTCTTCGGTAACCGGGACCATCCTGCGGTTCTGCGCCGGGGAGCGTAAGGAGGCACTTCCATGTCAGTGGGGCACACCGGGGTAACCACCGAGCCCGTCGTCAGGTGCGGCGACGAGCACGAGGACTGCGGGATCCGCGAGGTGCTCGACCGGATCGGCGACAAGTGGTCGGTTCTGGTCGTCGTCGAACTGGCCCAGGGCGTCCGCCGTTTCCGGCAGTTGCAGCGCGCTGTGCCCGGCATCTCCCAGCGGATGCTCACACTCACCGTGCGCCGGCTGGAACGCGACGGCCTGGTCACCCGGACCGTGCACCCCACGGTGCCCCCGCAGGTCGAGTACGAGCTCACGGCGATGGGCCACAGCCTCACCCATCTGGTCAAGGCCCTCGCGGACTGGTCGGCAGAACACCGCGACGCCATCGCGCGGGCACGCCGGGAATGGGATGCCGGGCATCCCGACTCCGGCATCCGGTGAGCAGGCGGACGGCGGCACCCTGTCGACTACGACCGGGACAGCTTGATCAACCCCTCCGCGGGCTTCTGCGGAGCAGCACTATTCCTGCGGTGCCAGGGTGCGCAGGACGCAGAACTCGTTGCCCTCGGGATCCGCCATGACCACCCAGCCCCGGCCTGCCCCTTGGCCCACATCCGCCCTGGTGGCACCGAGACCGAGCAGTCTGGTCACCTCGTCCTCGGTGCTGCCGTCGACCGGGCTGACGTCGAGGTGGAGCCGGTTCTTCACGGTTCTGCCCTCGGGCACCCGGACGAACAGCAGGGTGGGCGGCATCTGGCGGGCCCGGACCTCCTCGACGGTCGGCACCCAGGAGCCGATCTCGACCCTGCTCCCGCTCCGGTCGATCACCTCGAAGCCCAGGACCTCGCACCAGAAGGCCGCGAGTCCCTCCGGATCGCGGCAGTCAACGACCAGCTCGGTGAACCTACTCGTCATGGATCTCCCGGAGAGCGCGACGACCGGGACACAGGTCGCACCTCCGCGACGAACCCCACGAAGCGCGACCACACCCCGGCCCACCCCTTTCCCTTGACGGCGGGTGAGGCGGTACGGCACGGACGTCCCGTCCCCCGTGCGCCGGCGTGCATCGCACACCGTACCGGCTTCGGGCGTCGCCTCGGCGGGAAGGAGCTCACGGGGGGCGGGCGCCCGTCCGTCGAGGCGGGGCACAGCCCCCGCGGTGCCCGGATTCCGAGGCGCTCCGGGCGGGCCGTCCGCCCCGGGCCGGAGTCCGGATCGCGGCAGCCGGTGCACGAGGTCCGGCACCCGCGGGCGTGCTTCCCGGACCCCGGCAACGATCCGGAATCCGTTATTCCGTGACACCTGTCACACCCCGTCCGCGATCTACGCAGGTCGTTTAGTAGAACCCGCTCAGATGACATGGGGGATTTATCCGTCTTGCCGTGGGCGTGAGGCGGGCCGAGGCGGGCGGCGATCCGGTGGGGAGCCGAGTGCCGCGGTTCTTTCGCCGGACGAGGGCTTCTGACGAGGCGGCAGGCGTCCCGCGGGGCACGGCGCGAGCGGGTCGGCACGCTCTCCCGCCCGCCGCAAGACCCTCACGGACCTACGAAGCCCGGTAGTGCGAAGGCCTTTGCGCCCGGCGCCGGGCCGTCCCAAGAATGACGGCCTCCGGACAGCAGCAGGTGAGGTCACGCATGGGAAAGCATCGTCATCAGAAGCGGTACCGGCGGACGGTCGTCACGGCAGTCGCCATGAGCGCCATAGGCATACCCTCGGTCGCCATGGCCTGTGCCGACTGGCCCGGCAGCGGGCAACGGCAGAACCAGGACACCGCCGCCCCGGTCGCGGCCGAGGACGGGTGGGGCGGCGCCGACCGGTACCGCCCGTGGAACGGCCGGCAGCACGGCGGGCCCTCGACGGCGCCGTCGAGCACACCGGCCGCCACCGCGAGCCCCTCGAAGGCCGGCGCACCGAGGCACGGCAGCGCCAGGCCGTCGCACAAGCCGAAGAAGACGGCTCCCGAGACATCCGCCTCCAGGCCCGTCAGCACGGCCCCGAAGCCCGTCACCGAGCCCACCACCGGGGCCCCGAAGCCCACCACCGCAGCCCCTGAGTCCTCTACGACCGCGCCGCAGCCCCCTACGGCCGCCCCCGAACCCACCGCCGGTGCCTCGAGCCCCGCGGCGACGGGTGACCCCACCACCTCCGGAGCCGTCGCCAAGGTCGTGGAACTCGTCAACGCCGAGCGCGGCAAGGTCGGTTGCTCCCCGGTGAAGGTGAACAACACCCTGACCGAGGCCGCACAGGACCACAGCGAGGACATGGCGGCGAGCGGCAGCATGTCGCACACCGGCTCGGACGGCTCCTCACCCGCCGACCGCATCACACGGGCCGGCTACAGTTGGAGCACCTACGGCGAGAACGTCGCCTACGGCTACTCCACTCCCGAGCAGGTGATGGCCGGCTGGATGGCCAGCCCCGGTCACAAGGAGAACATCCTCAACTGCGCGTTCGAGGAGATCGGTGTCGGTCTCGCGCAGCCCGGTGACTACTGGACCCAGAACTTCGGCACGGCCCGGTAGCCGCCGTACGCCCGCACCCGCCGGCGGTCTGCCGTCAGCGCGACGTGTACGGCGAGCCGCGCCGGCCGACCCCGCGCCGGCCGACCCCACGCCGAACGCACCACCCCGGCCGACCGAGCCGTCACGGCGGGCGCGGCCAGGCTGTCTCCGCAGCCGTCCCGGCATCGGGGCACTGACCGCCCTGGTATCCCGGTTCCCGGCCGGGGCCGCGGGATACGAGGTCCGGCTGGAGTGCCGGCTCAGTCACCTCGTCCTTGACGGTCGTCGACTCCTTTTGCCGGGAAGGACCTTGAGTCGGGGGCGCGCCGCCGTTGGACGGGTCATGCTCTGTGGGTGTGTTGTCCGGTGCCCGGCAGGTGGGCACGGTGACCGACAAGTGTCTGGGGAGTGGCGATGGATCCGATCTCGGCAGCCGCGCTGGCGGCTCTGGCAGGGGGTGTCGGCGGCGAGGCCGGCCGGCAGGCGTGGGCGGCGTTGAGCACGCTGGTCCGTCGCCCGTTCCGGCGTGATGAGGCCGATGGTGAGACCGGTGCACTGGTGGTGAGTTCCGGTGAGGCCGAGCTCACGGCGCTGACGCAGGATCCCGGCGAGTTGGAGCGAGCCCAGCGGTTGAGCACGGCCCTTGCCGTGCGCGCTGCGCTCAACGCGGAGTTTCGCCTCGCCCTGGAGAGCTGGTGGCAGCAGGCGCGGTCGGTGCGTACGGGTGAAGGTGCGGTGACGAACCGGGTCAGTGGGGGAACGCAGTACGGTCCCGTCGTCCTGGGCAGGGACTTCTCCGGTCTCACCCTCACCGCCCACGGCCCGGCCGGGCCCGGTGCGGTGTCCACTGACAGGCACGGACCGACGCGCCCTGCCCCGGACGGGGCGACGCCTTCCACGACGGGTGACTCGCAGGAGGGCTGAACCGGCGTCGCCGGCGGGCATCGACTCACGCCCTCCCGGCGAGGCGACGCTGCAGTTCGGCGTGGCGGAACTGGTACGTCGCGCCGACCTGCCGAAGCACTCCCCTCCGGTGTGCGTCCGCGAGGAACGGCATCAGCCGCCATGGCACCTGGCCGCGTAGGGCGAGCCACCATCGGGCGAGCGTGAACGATCCGTACCTGGCCTGGAGGAAGCCCCAGGCCAGGCCGGTGGCCAGCCCGTCGGCCACTCCGGCCAGGGCTCCCCGCCATGGCCCCAGGAGCGATCCGATGACGAAGGCGGCGGCGATGCCGATCGCGAGGCCGCCCGCCATGGCGGTGGTCCAGAACGTGGCGCGGTCCTGGGCCAGTGCGGTCTGCGGGTCCGCCGCGGCCGTCGCCTCGGCCGGTTTGGCCTCCAGCCCTGCGCCGAAGGAACCGCCAACGGCACCCACCACGCCCGACAGCAGCCCGTTGAGCAGGCCGGCCTGCAGGGTGACGGCGATCCCGAGGGCGAGACCGCCGCCCAGGCCGGTGAGGATGCCGAGCGGTGACCAGCGGAGTCCTCTCGCCGGAAGGCGGCTGTGCCCCAGGGTGACCACGCAGGCTGCGGCGACGGCGAACCCGACGCTGTTGACCCACGGCGCCGAGGCCCCCATTTCAGGCTCTCCGACGAACGCCCCGACGAAGGACGCCGCGAGACCGCCCGCCAGTCCGGCCCGGAAGCCGCCGAGGAACCCGGGCACCAGGCCCAGTGCGAGCCCGCTGACGAGGTACCCCGCAGGGCTTTCGATCCCGAGCGTGGCGCGCATGCCGAGCCCGAACGCGGACCCGAGGAGGCTGCCGATCAGACCTCCTGCCAGCCCGCGGTTGAAGGTCCGGTTGGGTGGACTCCACCGGCGGCCCAGCAGCGCCACGGCGACACCGACGATCATGCCGACCCCGAGCCAGGCGCCGAAGGGCATCACCACACCGGCCGGCACCGCCACGAGTCCCACCACGGCTCCTGCCAGAATCCTCGGCGCCGCGTCGGGGAGATCCCACCATCTGAGGTCGGTGGTGCCCTGCTGACGGTGTTCCAGGTCACGGGCGAGACAGGCCAGGAAGTGGGCCGCCTGCCCGAGCGTCCAGTGGGGCTTCGGCCGTGAAGGACCGGCCGTCCGGGCCGGGGGCGGGGTCCGGTGCCGCGCGTAGGAGGCGGGGATGAAGGAATCCAGCAGGTGTGCCCGGATCGCGGCGGGCGTGGGGAATGGTGAGCGGTCCAGGAGTTCGGCCGGATGGCCGGCAAGGGCGTGGTGTCCGTCCGGCGCGGGGTCTCGTTCACAGTCCTGTGCGGGGACGTACGCGGAGTCCTGTGCCGGATCCGACGGGCGGCGGTCCGGTCCGGAGGCGTACCCGATGCCCTCCCCTGCGTCCGGCGGGGGGTCGTAGGCGACGCGGGCCAGGTACGCCATCAGCGGCGTCGTGAGCAACTGGCCCAAGGGATGAGGGTCGTGCCCGGCGGCCAGCGCGGCGAACACCTCCTGCCAGCGGGCTTCGTTGGTCGGCCCGCCGGCGGAGTCCCGGAGGTACGACGCGACGGTGTCCAGGTCCAGCGGCTCGACCTCGACGCCCGCCGCGCCGATCACCCGCACCTCGGGCCCGCTGCGGGGCCGGACGGTGGCGGCGAAGGGAGCGCTGCGTGAGCTGAGGACCATTCCGAGGCCCGGGTGGAGGCCGAGGGTGTCGTTGATCCGGGCGATCGCACGACGGCGGACACCGTCGGGGATCTCGTCCAGGCCGTCCAGCACCAGCATGATCCAGCCGGCGTCCAGGAGTTCCCGTCCCCTGCTGGCTCCCGTGCGGCCGGGATCGCCGAGCCACGGATAGTCGATGCCCAGCCGCTGTTCCAGCCACAGGTCCAGTTCCTCCCGGTCCGGGTCCCACGAGGCGAGTGGTACGAGCACGGGCACGGGGTCCCCGGGGCGGCGGCGCACGAGCAGATCCAGCACCAGCCGCACCAGCAGCACGGTCTTGCCGGAGCCCGGTTCCCCGAGCACGACCAGGCGCCCCGTGGGTACCCGGGCCAGCACCCCCACCAGTTCGCCGCCGCCCCCGGACAGCGCTTCGGGCCCGGACGCCCAGCCGGACGGCGAGGCCGACGCCCAGCCGATTCCGGTCGTCGCCAGCCGGACCAGCGAACGCCAGGGCTCCATGAGTTCAGGATCGGCGGACCGCCACCGGACCGGAAGCGGATACGGATCGTTCAGGCGCCGCAGCGCCGCCTCCTCCCTCCACTGGCGTTTGACGGCGGACGCGAGGTCGTCCGCGGCCCGGACCAGGTCGGCCTCCCCCGTCGTCCTGGACGGCGGGTCGACGGGAGGGTTGACGGTGACGGGACCGAGGAAGTCCCGCCCCAGGACGACGGGCCCGCCGACCCCCGAGAACTCGTTGTGGGTGTCGCCGTCCCCCGTCCGCTCCTCCTCCTGCGCGTCCCGTTCCACGAGCGCCCTCCTTGGCCGAGAACCTCTGCCGCTCCTCGCACCCGCCTGCACACTGCCCGACGCCCCCCACGCACACGGCCGAGGAGTACGGATCAGGTTACCCAGCCACCCCCGGCCCCGTGAGACTCACGCGCACGTGGCAACCGCCCGGGCTCCGTTGCGCCGTACGGCCTCGGTGCTGGTGGGCTCTCGTGCCTGCGGCCCGGTCGAGGTGGTCGCGGACGAGGCGCCGTCGTCGTCTTGGACACCGGTGCCTCGCGGCGCGAGGGCAGTGGTCGGCCCGCCGAGCGGCCGGCGCTCGACCCGGCGTCGGCGCAGTTCATGGGCGTCGGCTTCGCTCATCGTCGGGTCCACGCCGTGGTGGCCGACGCCTCGCACGAAACCATGCTGTCGGGTTCCGTCCGGCACGACGGGACGGCGTCACGGGCGGCGCGGACCGAACCGGTTCTCAAGCCGGTCGAACGGCCGACCGCCGAGGTCGGGGTCCACTACGGGCGCTTCAGGGCATCAGGGCCGGCGTGCCGGTCCCCGGCCCGTCCCCGGGGGCGGGCCGGTCTCGCGCCACTGCGGCGGGGACGGTGCTGCGCCCGGCTCCGGAAGGGATCGACGTGGCCTTCGCCGAATGCTTCCAGGCGCCGGTCGCCGTCGACGACAACACCCGCCTGAGCGCCCTCGCCGAGGCTGTCGGCGGCGTGGGCGGCGTCGCCGACCCGGTGCACACAGGCCTGTCGGGCGGTGCCGGCGGCGGGCTCGTCGTCGACGGTCATCCGCGGAGTCCGTCCCCGCGGACCCGCACGGCGCGAAGCCCCGAACCCCACGGGGCCTGCGCGGCGGCTCCTCCCCGTGCCACGGCTCCCCCTACGACCTCGGCTTCCGCCGCGCCAACGGCACGTCCGGGACGGCGGCCCCGTGGGCAAGGCCCGGTCACACGCTCACGGGCGAGGACTGCGGCCGAGTGTCGGCCGCCACGGAGCCTGCCGTGCCGGCCTTGTACGGGGGCCTACTCCGGCAGGTGTGCCTCCGGCGCGTCCGGGCGGTGGTCGGGGAAGGCCGACCCGGCCGCCGCCTCGTGGTGCAGTCGCAGGAACTCCAGGTGCCGCTCGTACTGGTCGAGGCTGTCGGCGATGAGCTGTTCCTTGGTGTAGCCCATCACGTCGTAGCCCTGGTTGCCCTCGGCGAGCTGGACCTCGAAGCGTACGTAGGTGTCGTGGGTGCTGACCGACTTGGTGGCGAACGCGGGCGTCGGCAGCTCCACGGGCCAGATCCGGTAGACGAATTCGTCGCTCGGGCCGCTCGGTACCCGGAGGCCGACGTGCGTCAGGCCGTTGTCCTCGTCGACCCCTTCCAGGAGTTCCGCTTCCACCCCTTGTTCCCGCAGTTCCTGGACGACCTCCTGGAAGGCGGGGCGGCCCACCTCGTCGACGAACCTGGTGGCCGCCCGCCGGCCGGGGAAGGCCATCACCCGCGCCAGCCGGTGCCGCCAGTTGCGCGCCCCCGGCGGGCCCTGCAGCGTGGTACGGCTGGAGAACGACGCCGGCAGTGTGGTGATCAGCGCCTCCGCCCGCATCCGTTCGGTGCGCAGTGCCAGATAGAGCCCCGCCATGATCAGGAACATGACGAAGGAGAAGGGCAGTCCCATGATGATGGTGGCGTCGGTGAGCGCCTGCACACCCCCCACGAGGAGCATGGCGAGGGTCAGCAGCCCTGTCGCCACCGCCCAGAAGATGCGCAGCCACGGGGCCGCGTCGGTCACCGGGGTGGGCAGGTCGGAGCTGAGGTTGCCCATGACCAGGGCCCCGGAGTCCGCGGAGGTGACGTACAGCAGCAGACCGACGAACGTGGCGAGGCCGACGCTGAACAGGGCGCCCGGGTACTGGTCCAGCAGGCCGTAGAAGCCCTGCTCGGGGGCGTTCATGGCCGTTTCGCCGAACTCGGCGTTCCCGTCGCGCACCAGGAACAGGGCGCTGTTGCCGAAGACCGCGAGGAAGAGGCCGGTGAAGAGGAACGGGATGACCAGCGTCGCCGCGACGAACTGGCGCAGGGTGCGGCCCCGGGAGATGCGTGCCAGGAACAACCCGACGAACGGCGCCCAGGCGATCCACCAGGCCCAGAAGAAGAGCGTCCACGCGTCCAGCCACTCGGTGGGCTGGTCGTAGGCGAAGGTGTTCAGGGTCATCGACGGGAAGCTGCTGACGTAGTCCCCGACGTTCTGGACGAGGGAGTTGAGCAGCCGGAACGGTTCGCCCACGACCAGGATGAAGAGCATGAGCAGGACGGCCAGCAGGACGTTGAGCTGCGACAGCCGGCGGATGCCCTTGTCCACACCGGCCACCGCGGACACCGTGGCCATCACCACCGCCACCGCGATCAGGCCGATCTGCGCGGGAAGTCCCTCCGGCACGCCGAAGAGGACCTTCAGTCCGTAGTTCAGCTGCACCACGCCGATGCCGAGCGACACGGAGATGCCGAACACGGTGCCGAGGATGGCCGCCAGGTCGACGGCGTCACCGATCCGTCCGTGGATCCGGCGGCCGATGATCGGGTAGAGCGCGGAGCGGATCGCGAGCGGCAGCCGGTACCGGAAGGCGAAGTAGCCCAGTGCCATGCCCATCAGCGCGTACATGGCCCAGCCGGTGATGCCGTAGTGGAACAGGGTCCACACCACGGCCTGCCGGGCGGCCTCGACCGTCTCCGGGTCGCCCTCCGGTGGCGCGAGGTAGTGGCTGACGGGTCCGGCGACCGAGAAGAACATCAGGTCGATGCCGATGCCCGCCGCGAACAGCATCGCCGCCCAGGCGAAGAGACCGTAGTCGGGCTTGTAGTGCTTGGGCCCCAGCTTGACCGTGCCGTACTTGGAGACGCCGATGAAGACGACGAACGCCAGGTACAGGGTCGCGGCGAGGAAGTAGTACCAGCCGAACCACGAGGAGATCTTGTCGACCGCCACCCCGATGACCGATTCCGCGCCGGAGGGCGTGATGATCGCCCAGATCGAGACCGCGAGGATCAGCACGGCCGCCCCGAAGAAGACCACGGGTTTGAGCGTGCCCGCCCCCGCCGTCGCGGCTTCCACCGCCGGTTCTTCCGGTGCTGCTCCGACGCCCTTGTCTCCTGTGGTCGACACGGCCGTTTTCCTCCTTGGTCGAGGGTCAGGACATCGACTCGCGGCCGGCGGCGGCCGGCGCGGCGGCGCGCGCGGAGCGCGGGAGACCTCTCGCCGGTGTCCGGACTCGCCGTGGTACGGGTGGTACGGGTGGTACGGGGGTGTCCTGGTGGTTCCGTGTCCCCGACCGGCACCGGTGAAACATGGTGGCCTCGCTCTCCGGTCCCGGGACCCGGACGGCTGCGGTCCGGGTCACCGCCCCGTCCCCCCGGCGGGCCCCGGGCGACCGGTGAGCAGGTCGGCGGCCCGTTCGGCGGCCAGCAGGACGGTCACCATGGGGTTGATGGTGGGCATCGTCGGAAACACCGACGCGTCGACGATGCGCACGCCCTCGACGCCGCGCAGCCTCAACTCGGGGTCGCAGACGGCCGTCGGGTCGTCCGCGGCGCCCATGCGGCAGGTGCCCGCCGGGTGGTAGACGGTGTGCGCCGCGCGGCGCCCGTACTCCGACAGGTCGGCGTCGGAGGTGACGTCGGGGCCGGGCGCGACCTCGCGGACGAGCCAGTTGCTCAGGGGCTCGGTCGCCGCGATCTCGCGGGCGATCTTCAGCCCCTCCACGATGGTGTGTTCGTCGTGGCCCTCGGGATCGGTGAAGTACCGGAAGTCCAGGGCGGGATGGTCGGTCGGGTTGGCGCTGCGCAGCCACATGCGGCCGGTGGAGCGGGCTCGTGGCACGTTCGGCGTCATGCACACCCCGTGGTCCGGGACGGGGTAGCCAAGGCGTTCGGTGTTGACGGTGAACGGCACCTGGTAGAAGTGGAACATCAGGTCCGGGCGCGGCTGGCCGGCCTCCAGGCGCAGGAACAGACCGGCGTCGGAGTCCATCGCGGAGTTGGGCGGCAGGGCGCCGTCGGTCTCCCAGACGATCACGGACTCGGGGTGGTCCAGCAGGTTCTCCCCCACGCCGGGCAGGTCGGCCCGTACCTTGATGCCCAGGCGGCGCAGGTCGTCGGCCGGGCCGATGCCGGACAGCATCAGCAGCCGCGGGGTGTCGATGGCGCCGGCGCACAGCAGGAGTTCACGCTCCGCGCGCACGGTGGCGGGCTCGCCGTCGGCACCGCGGACGGCGACGCGGGTCGGCCTCCCCGACTCGTCGTCGAGCAGCCGGTGGGCCCAGGTCTCCAGGAGGAGGGTGAGGTTGGGGCGGTCCAGGACGGGGTGGAGGTAGGCGACGGAAGCGGAGGAGCGCAGGTTGCCCTCCGGCTCGTAGGCCAGGGAGAAGAAGCCGGTGCCGTCGGCGAAGGGTTCGGCGTTGAAGTCGTCGACGACGGGGACTCCGGTGGCCCGGGAGGCGGCGGTGACGAAGTCCTTGGCGATGGGGTTGCGGTCGGCCTCGGCCACCGGGACGATCTTGGTGAGCAGGCGGTCGCGGTAGGGGAGGATCGTCGCCGGGTCCCAGCCGGTGCAGCCGTGGGCCACCCAGTCGTCGAGGTCCTGCGGCAGCGGCAGGAAGCTGATCAGCGTGTTGTGGGAGGAGCAGCCGCCCAGGACGCGGGCGCGTGAGTGCAGGATGTGGGAGTTGCCGCGCGGCTGCTCGACGGTGGTGTAGCCGTAGTCGAACTCCGAGCCGAGCAGGTCGATCCAGTTGCGCAGGCGCAGGATGCGGTCGTCGCCGACGTCGCTGGGGCCGCCCTCGATGACACAGACGCGGCAGTCGGGGTCCTCGCTCAGGCGGGCGGCGAGCACACAGCCGGCGGTGCCGCCGCCGACGATGACGTAGTCGTAGGCGGACTCGGCGCCGTGCGGGGTGGTGGGGGCCATGGGATGCCTTTCTTCGGCAGCCGTCGGGAGCGGGCGGCGGGCTGCGAGCGATGAGCTGCGGGCGGTGTGCCGCGCCTGGTCATCCCTTGAACCAGCCGGAGGGTGCGGGGGCCAGGTTCTGGTAGATGTGCTGGGCCTCCTGGTATTCGCGCAACCCGGTGGGGCCCAGCTCGCGTCCCACGCCGGAGCGGCCGAAGCCGCCCCACTCGGCCTGCGGCACGTAGGGGTGGAAGTCGTTGATCCACACGGTGCCGTGCCGCAGCCGCCGGGCGACGCGCTGGGCGCGGCTCGCGTCGGAGGTCCACAGGCCGCCGGCCAGGCCGTAGCGGGTGTCGTTGGCCAGTTCCACCGCCTCGTCCTCGGTGCGGAAGCGCTCGACCGTGACGACCGGTCCGAAGATCTCCTCCTGGACGATGCCCATGGACCGGTCGCAGTCGGCGAAGACGGTCGGCAGGAGGAAGAAGCCACTGCTCAGCGCCGGGTCGTCGGGGCGGGTGCCGCCGGTGACGAGTCGTGCGCCCTCCTTGCGGGCGGCGGCGATGTGGCGTTCGACCTTCTCCCGGTGCTCGGCGGAGCTGAGGGGGCCGCTCTCGGTGCCCTCCTCCATGCCGTTGCCGAGGCGGATCGCCCGGGCGCGCCGGGCGAGGGCGTCCACGAACCGGTCGTGCAGGGAGTCCTGGACCAGCAGCCGTGAGCCGGCGGAGCAGACCTGCCCGGAGTGCAGGAAGGCGGCGTCCAGCGCGTAGTCCACGGCGGCGGCGAAGTCGGCGTCCTCGAAGACGATGTTGGGGTTCTTGCCGCCCAGTTCCAGGGCGATGTTCTTCGGCCCCCGGGCGGCGGCGGCCATGATGGCGCGTCCCGTGGCCAGGCCGCCGGTGAAGGACACCAGGTCGACCTCGGGATGGTCCGTCAGGGCGGCGCCGACGGTCGCCCCGGAGCCGAGCACCAGGTTGGCGACGCCGGGAGGCGCGCCGGCCTCCTCGATCAGCCGGATCATGGCGATCGTGGTGAGCGGCGTCGTCTCGCTGGGCTTGAGGACGAAGGTGTTGCCGGCGGCCAGCGCCGGCGCGACCTTCCACGAGGCCTGCAGCAGCGGGTAGTTCCAGGGGGCGATGAGCGCGCACACCCCGACGGGCTGGTAGACGACGCGGCTGAGGACGTCCGGGCCGACGTCCACGACCCGGCCTCCGTCCTTGCCCGCGAGTTCGGCGAAGTAGCGGAAGGCGTTCGCCACGTCCTCCACGTCGATGCGGGCCTCGGTCAGTGTCTTGCCGGTGTCGAGGGTCTCGGTGCGGGCGATCTCGTCCCTGTCGCGCAGCAGCAGGTCGTGGACGCGCAGCAGGAGGTCGGCGCGGTGGCGGGTGGGGGCGTTCGCCCACTCCCCCTGGTCGAAGGCGCGCCGGGCGGCGCGCACCGCGCGGTCCACGTCGGTGGCGTCCGCCTCGTCGACGGTGGTGACGACGGAGGCGTCGTACGGGTTGACCACCTCCCGCTGCCCGCCGGCCGCGGCCTGTGTCCACTCGCCGTCGATGTACAGCTCGCCCACCGCGGGGCCTCCTTCGCGTCCGGCCGGTGCCGACCGGTATGCCGGTCGGCGACACGGCCCATCGTGCGGTCGGCGGCCGCAGGCCGCACCTCCACGCTCGCGACCGGGTGGTCCGGGTGATCCTTCTCCGTGTCTCCGTGTCTCCGTGTCTTCTTGTCTCCGAGTCTCCTTGTCTCCGGTCACGCGGGCGCGTGTCCTTGCCGCCGCACGGTCGTTGGTCTTCACGTCGAAGCGGCCGGGACGGCCACCTCCTGACGGTGGAAGCCGGGCCATGGCCGACGCCGGAGGGCATCGGCCCCGGCATGCGCCACCGTCGCTGTTCACCTTCCCCAGCGCGCCCCGGTAGGTGGCCTCGTACGAGCCGGGGCGCCCCGACGAACACCGGAGTACGAGAGACGTGAAGAACCGCTCACGCGCCGCCCTGTCCGCGCTGTCCCTGGCCTTCGCAGCCGCACTGCCCCCGGCGACCGCGACCGCGTCCACCCCCGCACCGCCCACGCCCCCGGTGGCCGAGGAGTACCAGTGGACGGAGCAAGCGGCACCGCGTCCGGTGTCGCGTCCGGTCCCGTGCACCGGCGCGTACCGGGGCGATGCCCGGCTGGGTCCGAAGACCCTGCCCCGCCCCTGGGAGGCCCCGGTGGGACCGCTGCTGAAGGACTACCGGCGCACCGGTGACCTCTCCCCCGACGCGTTCCTGGCGACGTACTGGAAGGAGGAGGACCCTGAGGGGCCGGCGGGATGGAAGTACCCGCCCAACGACGGGTTCGCCGAGGTCAACGGGCAGCTCGACAAGCACGTGGAGGTCCTGGAGCCGGGTGAGGACCTGGACCGCTTCGGCTCCGAGTACGGTTCCTACCTCGCCCCCGCCGGCGACCCCTACGCCAAGCGGGCACTGCCGCCGCAGAACCTCAACACCCGTGAGGCTGCCCACCCGTGCGACTACCACCGCTACACCGTCACGCGGCCCTTCGCCGTCTGGCAGGGCGGAATCGCCCCCTGGTTCGAACAGCCCGGCGGTGGACAGCAGATCAAGCTCGACCCCGCGCTGCTCACCCCGGGCGACGGCGAGCGTCTGAACGTCAGATGGCTCCTGGACAACGGCTACCTCGTTCACGCGACGGGCTGACCCGGGCCTGCCGGTGAACCGCGGCACCCTGCACACCGTCCTGCGCGCCCTGGGCGTGCGGGACGGCCACTACTACATCGAGGGCGTGCACGAGCCCTCTCCCCTGCCGACCGACTTCCTCTACCTGCGCCGTTCCCGCACGGCCCCGGGCATGTGGGAGACCGGCGCCTACGAACGGGGCACCTGGGAGATCGTCGCCCGGCACACGCGGGAGGAATCGGCCTGCACGCACCTCCTGCGCCTGCTGACCGGAAGCGGCTGCTGACCGGCCCGGAACTCCGTCCTGGGGCGGAAGCCCCGTAGGGCGTCCATCCGTGCGACGTGCCCGACGCGTCGCGCATCGTCCGGCACCGGTCCGCCCGCGTGGCCGCTCACGAGCCCCCGTTGTCTCCTGTGACGGCCCGTTCGTTCCGCGGGTTCCCGGCGTCATCGGATCCCGGTGCGTCCCGGGTCGGAGATACGGCTTCCGGCCCCGGTCGCCCCATAGCCTCGGACCATGACCGAAGAGGCCGAGACCGCTCTGAAGAACTACGACTGGATGGTCCGTCACCGGGGGCTGGAGCACGTGGAGCTGGACTGGGGCTCCCGCACTCTGGTGTGGGGCGGCGGGGGCTCCGACCTCGAAGACCTGTGCAGGCCGGGCTCCACGCCCGCGACCGACGCCGACTGACGCGCGGAACCACAGACCGGTCGTTCCTCCTCGTGGTCGAAGATCGGTGGTCGACTCCGGGGCTCCGCTCGTGATCCCCGTCTCCCGCTGTACCGAGAAGGCACCCGGCCGCGGTGAACGGCACAGCGGGTCGGCACCCGTTCGGCCGGGGCTTTGACGTGCGTGACGAAGCCGGCCGTGCGGCCCCTGCGGATTGCGGGTTCCTCCGGCGTGGCGGCGACCGTCTCCGGTGCCGTCTCGTCCTGCGTGCCGGATGCCTCGTCGAGGACGGTGGACTCCAGACCTGGGGACGCGCCGGGTCTCGCCGCGGGCCGTCCCGTTCCCGTCGTCCGGCCATCTCGAGGCGGTGTGCCGGCGGTCGGGGGCGGGGCCGGGACGGTGTACCGGCGGCCGGGGCAGGTCGGGCCGACGGCCGCTGCCGGGGTGCGGCTCTCGAGCCGGGTCGGCCCGCAGGGCGGGAGGGCGTTCATGACGGTCGCCCTGCACTTCTCGGCCGGTTCAGAAGGGGAACGTGGGGCTGTTGTGGTCGTGGGAGGCGCTCCTGTCCCCGTCGGACGCCCCCTGCTGGTCGTTCGACGCGGGCGGAGCGGTGTCGAAGAGGGTGCCGCCGGGTCCGCCCGCGCTCGGGATCCTGCTGACCGTCGCGTCGGCGTAGCGCAGGGAGGGGCCGATCTCCAGGGCCTCCAGTTCGATGACGGTCCGCTTCTCGCCTTCCCTGGTCTCGTAGGTCCGCTGGTGCAGCCGCCCCTGGACGATGACGCGGGTGCCGCGGGTCAGGGACCGGGTGACGTGTTCCGCCGTCTTCCGCCAGGCCGAACAGCGCAGGAACAGCGTGTCGGCGTCCCTCCACTCGTTGCTCTGCCGGTCGAAGGTGCGGGGCGTGGAGGCGACGGTGAAGTGTGCGACCGCCTCGCCGGACGGGGTGCTGCGGATCTCGGGGTCGTCGGTCAGGTTGCCGACGACGGTGACGACGGTCTCGCCGACCATGAGAGGTACTCCTAACGCGTGTACGGGCTGGAGGAGTGGGTGGTCCGACCACCACACCGGTGCTTCGGGGTGTCCTCGGGTTCGCCGTCCGGTGCGCTTCCCCCTCGTTCGGCGGGCCCCGCCGTGACGAGTCTCGAAGCGTGAGCCGGGGCGTTGCTCAGCGGGACACCGAGCCGGGGGACGGTGCAGGGACGGCCGGCGGCGGCCCGGCACCAGGGGCAGGGCACGCGCAGGGCGTGGACACGGAGGTCGTCCCTCGACCGGCCCGCGGGAGCGGGGGACGGCGGGACCGGGACGGCGGGTGCCCGCCTGACGCGCTGCCCCGAGGCGATCGCGGTCACGATCGCGAGGAGTTCCGCGCGATAGCGGTGCGGGTCGTCCGGGTCGGCGTCCGGGAGCGGCAGCGGGTCGCGGGCGAGCCGCTCCTCCCGGAGCTCGCGCACCTCGGCGCGGATGTCGGCGGCGTCGAAGCGGGGCTGTCTGCGGCCCAGCCGGATCACGGCCTCCCGCGTATCGGCGACGTCCAGGTCGGCGAGCAGGAGGTGCCAGGCGTCCGTCGTGGTCTCCTCCAGATGCATCGACGGGCACATCGCCGCGACCAGTGCGGCGAGCCCGGCGGTCTCGGCCGGCGTCATCCGTTCCTCCCTTCCGCGGGGGCGCTCCCCGGGTGGCCCCGGTGCTCCACTTCCCGCCCCGTCCGCCGATTGCGGGTACAGGTACAGGACGGTGCCGCAGGCACAGCGCAGCCGCCCGTCGTCCCCGAGGCTCCAGCGGCCGCAGCCGAGGTGGGCGGCCCGCGAGATCAGGAACCACAGGGTGGCGGTCGAGTCCCTGGCGGAGCACGCCGTGGTGGTGGCCGTGGAGCGCGCCATGACGGTGGTCATCACGTCTCGCCCCCGTCGAGGGCGAGCAGTCCGCGCAGGTCGATCTCGCCGGTGCGCCAGGCCCGGGCGACCCGTTCCGTTCCGCCGGGCACGGGCCGGAGGCTGAACGAACGCGGTTCGGGGGCCGGCGCCACCGTCAGTCCCGGGACCACCTCGCCGGTGCGCGGGTCGGCGACCGGGCCGGAGCAGGCGAGCCGGGCGAAGAACTCCCGCTGCCAGGCGGAGCGCACCCGGACCAGGGTCTCCACCTCGCCGGGGTGGTTCGCGGCCGTCCAGGCGGTGAAGGCGTCCTCGTCGGCGACCACGACCGTCGGCTGGGGGTCGATGAGCGTGAGGGTGGCGATCGGGGTGTCGTCCGGCATGGTCACCCGCATCGACTTGAGGGCGAGTTCGGCGCGCGCCGCGCGCAGTCCGTCGAGGACCGCGCGGCGCTCGGCCCGGTACTCGGCCTCCACCGCGTCGCGCAGCACCCTGAGTACGACGACCCGGGTGGCGTGGTCCCGGAGGTTCACGCGGCCTCACCCTTTTGCTCGGTCTCTTTCCCGGTGTCCTTCTTGGCCGCGGTGCCGCGGCGCACGATGAGCTCGCCCAGCGTGGTCGATCCCCCGGCGGGGTCCAGGACGGCGGAGGCGAGCAGGTTGTGCCGGCGCACCTCCTCGTAGAGACCGCGGAGTTCCTCGTAGGCGGCGTGCGGGGCGGTGGCGGCCGTGAGGTAGTCGGACGCGCTCGGGGTGGGCTTGCCCGCGTTGAGCCATTCCAGGACGGCTTCGGCGAACTTCTCGTCCGGCTTGCGGATGACGCGTCCGGAGAGCGGCTTCGCCCGGGACTTGGAGATCACCAGGGTGTTCTCGTGGTCGAGGTCGCCGACGATGTCGAACTCGTACTCGATGCCGTCCCGTTGCTCGGGCTTGAGCCCGACCTTGCGCGGCACCTTGCGTCCGCGGTCGTCCGCCTCCACGACGTACTCGGTCTTGGTGCGCATGGTGGCGACGATGTGGCCGGGATAGGCGAGCAGGGCTTCGATCATCGCCCGCTCCAGGGGGCGGGCTTCCCGCCAGCCGGCGAAGGTGTTGCCTCCCGCGACGCGTTTCGCGGCGTTGTCGACCTGCTCCAGCATTCCGCCCGAACCGGACCAGAAGTGGGTGAGCGAGTCGACGATCACGACGTCGTAGCCCTCGTGGGCGGCCACCGCGAGCGCCTCGACGAGCGCGGGCGGCTCGAACGTCGTGAGCGGGAGGACGTCGAAGGTGAACTCGTCGGCGTACTTGGAAGCGCTGCCGTGCTCGGTGTCGATCAGGGCGATCCGGTCGCCGATCCCGGCGCCGAGGACGAGCGCGGTGTAGGTCTTGCCCGAGCCGGTGGGCCCGGTGAGCGCGATGCGGGCCTTGGCCTGTTCCTTGGTGGCGGGGGTGAAAGTGAAGCTGTTCACGCCGTTCTCCTCTGGCGCATGCTCCGGCGGTCCGGGGTGGGCTTGGGGAGGGACGGGAAGCGGTCCTCTTCCGGCAAGACGTGCACCCACACGGCCGAAGCCTCAGTTCGAATGCTAGTTCGAAATTGCGTGGAACCCCACGCTAGACATCGAGCGAGGGAAAAATCAACACCTTTCTCCGGAAAATCGCCAATACTCCATATGTCCGCATCGAGGAGCGGTCCGAGGGCGCCGCGCCGGCGGTACGGCCGGGTCAACCGCGGCGCACATCCGGCGGGAACCGGTCCCGCCCGTCGACGGGACCGCCCTGCCGCGCCGGCACGAGACCGAGGTGCTCCCACGCGGCGGGCATGGCGACCCGGCCGCGCGGGGTACGGGCGAGCAGCCCCTCCCGTACGAGGAAGGGTTCGGCGACCTCCTCCACGGTCTCCCGTTCCTCCCCCACCGCGACGGCGAGCGTGGACAGGCCGACGGGGCCGCCGCCGAACAGCTTGAGCAGGGCCTCCAGCACCGCCCGGTCGAGCCGGTCGAGGCCGCGGGCGTCGACCTCGTAGACCGCGAGGGCCGCCCCGGCGGTCTCCCTGGTGATCCGCCCGTCGGCCTTGACCTGCGCGTAGTCGCGCACGCGGCGCAGCAGGCGGTTGGCGATGCGGGGCGTGCCGCGCGACCGGCCGGCGATCTCGGCGGCGCCGTCGGGGGTCGCCTCCAGCTCCAGCAGCCGGGCGGAGCGGTGGACGACCCGCTCCAGCTCGGTGGGCTCGTAGAACTCCATGTGCGCGGTGAAGCCGAAGCGGTCACGCAGCGGGGGCGGCAGCAGGCCCGCCCGTACGGTGGCGCCGACCAGGGTGAAGGGCGGCAGCTCGAGGGGGATGGCGGTGGCGCCGGGGCCCTTGCCGACGATGACGTCGACACGGAAGTCCTCCATCGCCATGTAGAGCATCTCCTCGGCGGGCCGGGACATGCGGTGGATCTCGTCGAGGAAGAGGACCTCGCCCTCCTGGAGGGAGGACAGGATCGCGGCGAGGTCGCCGGCGTGCTGGATGGCCGGTCCCGAGGTGATGCGGAGGGGGGCTTCCATCTCGGCCGCGATGATCATGGAGAGGGTGGTCTTGCCGAGGCCGGGGGCGCCGGAGAGCAGCACGTGGTCGGCGGTGGCACCGCGCCCGCGCGCGGCGCGCAGCACGAGGTCGAGCTGCTCACGGACCTTCTCCTGGCCGATGAACTCGTCCAGGTCCTTGGGCCGCAGGGCGACCTCGACGGCCCGCTCCTCCCCGTCGGCGACAGATCCCACCAACCGCTCGACGAGGGCGGCGGTTTCGGCTTCGTCCGAGGGCATGCGGTCCACTCCTCTCGGCGTGTGCGGTTCAACCGGGCGTGCGCGGTTCGGCGTGCGCGGAAGCGGAAGGGGCGGCGGAAGCGGAAGGGGCGGCGGTGTGCACCTGCTGCCGGCGGTTCAGGGCCGGGGCGCGCCGGATGTGGCAGATGGCGAGCGCCAGGGCGTCGGCGGCGCCGGCCGGCCCGAGCGGGGAGTCGAGCCGCAGGAGCCGGGTGACCGTCTCACCGACCTGGGTCCGGCCGGCGACTCCGCTGCCGGTGACGGCGGCCTTCACCTCGCTGGAGGTGTGCCAGGCGACGGGCAGGCCACGCCGGGCCGCGCACAGGATCGCGACCGCGCTCACCTGCGCGGTACCCATCACGGCGCGCACGCCGTACCGGCTGGACCCCCGCTCCACGGCGACGGCTCCGGGCCGGTACTCGTCCAGCCACCGCTCGATACCGCGCTCGATGAGGAGGAGGCGGTGACCGGTGTCCGCGTCCGCCGGGGTGCGAAGGACACCGGCGGCCGTCACCGCGAACGGCCGTCCGGGGGCACCGTCGACCACTCCGAGGCCGCACCGGGTCAGCCCCGGGTCCACGCCGAGCACCCGTACGGCGTTTTCCTCGGGAGTCGAAGTCTTCATGATCGAACCAAGCCTGTGCATCGGGTCGCGTCGACACCGGTCGGGCGGAGAGCCCGCCCCGCGGATGCGGGACGGACGGGCCCTCCGGGCACATCGGGAAGTCCTCCTCGGGCCCCGGCCGGCGAGGGGCGGTTCCCCCGGGTGTCCGGCAGGCCCTGAACTTCACCGTAACTCGAACAGGTGTACGACGCGAGGTCGCGGCCGCCGTGAACCGCACGACGCTCGCGCGTCGCCCGCCGCGCCGGGTGCGCCGGGTGCGTCGTCAACAGGACCGGCACCATCGCCGACGGCACGGCGTCCGTGCCGTCGGCGATGGTGCCCGCCCCTGATCCCGGCGTCCGTCCACCCGCGCCACGTCACCGCCCGCGCGCCCCGCACAGCCGGCACCGCCCCTCCCGCCGGCGGAGCCACGGGGCGTCGAGGAGTGGCAGCGTGGACCGGGCCGCTTCTCCCCGCCGTCTCCCACTCACTTGTGACACCCCTGTGACCGTAACTGTGATCTTCCTCGCACGCGCGGGGGCTCACACCTTGATGGGATGAGCCGATGCGCAGACCCGCCGGCCTCCGCCCGCCTCCCGCCGCGACCGCCCTCCCCTTCCTGTCGGCCCTCGCCGCGACCGCCCTGCTGCTCACGGGCTGCGGGACGGAGCGCGCGGGTGCCGGGGGCGGCGGCACCGACGCGGTCGCGTCGCAGGACGGCACACGGATCGACGGTCCGGGCAAGGACGGCGTACGGATCACCTCGCTGACCCTCCCGTCGGCCTCCCCCTCGCCCACCCGCAGTCACTCGGTCTCCGCCGACAGGCTCACCACGGGCTCGGACTCGGGGGTCTTCGCCGCCTACGAGGTCACCAACGAGGGCGCCGAGACCCTGACCTACTCGGTCGTCTTCACCTTCAGGGGCGGTGACGGCGGGGCCGTGACCAACCGGACCGAGACCGTGCGCGACGTCGGCCCCGGACGGACCGTGCGGGGTACGGTCCGGGCCGGGGAACTGCCGCCCACCGCGCCGCGGGTGACCCAGGTCGAGGTGCTCGAGGTGACCAGGGTCCCCGCGGGCGAGGCGCCGGCCGAGCCGGGCGCGTGCCCCGCCTCCGGGATCCGGGTCAGCGCCGACGAGGGCAACGCGGCGATGGGACTGCGCGTCGTGAGCCTGCGGCTCGACAACTGCGGCACGCACGCCTATGGCGTCGAGGGCTATCCGCTGCTGGAACTCCTGGACGGCGACTTCGAGCCCGTCGACGGTGTCGAGATCCTCGACGGCAGCGGTGAGATCACCACTGCTGCCGGCCCCGACGAACAGCCCCGGTCCGTCACGCTCGAGCCCGGCGAGTCGGCGACCGCCGGCCTGGTCTGGCGCAACACCACCGGGTTCGGTACGGCCGTGAACGTGCCCTACGTGCGGGTCAGGGCGAAGGAGGGTGCCGCCCCGGTGACGGTGACCCCGCACCTCGACCTCGGAACCACGGGAAAGCTCGGGGTCAGGCCTTGGGAAAAGGCGGAACTCCAGTAGCGCTTCGTCACGTCGGGTGGTCTTTCCCGTGGGTGGGCACCTTCCTGGTGCGAAGCCGGGGAGGTGGAACGACTCCGGGGTGAGGTGGCGCAGTGCGCTGCCGGTGTGTTCGCCTCGGTGCCGCGGCGGGATCAACGTCGGTGGAGCGGGTGTTGTCTGCGGGGGCTGATGCCGGACGGCCGGCGCAGGCAGGTCCGGCCGACGGCCGGGCAGCTGCCGGACGGGGACATGCAGGCCCTTGCAGCAGTTCGTGAACCAGTGCCGGAGGCACTGGCCCCGGCCCGGCCCCTGCTCCACGCCGAAGCGGCCCTTACGCGGCCCGCCGGGCCTCTCCCCCGTGCCCTCGGATGATGTCCGCGTACCGGTGGCCGGAACCCTTGATGGTGCGGGTCTGGGTGGCGTAGTCGACGTGGACGAGGCCGAAGCGCTTGCCGTAGCCGTAGGCCCACTCGAAGTTGTCCAGCAGGGACCAGGCGAAGTAGCCGGCGAGCGGGGCGCCCCTGCGGGCGGCGGAGGCGCAGGCGGCGAGGTGCCGCTCCAGGTAGTCCTGGCGTTCGGGGTCGTCGATCGTGCCGTCGGGGCGGACCACGTCCGGGAAGGCGGAGCCGTTCTCGGTGACGTAGAGCTTGCGGGCGCCGTACTCGTTCGTCAGGCGCAGGAGCAGTGTCTCGATGCCGCCGGCGTCGATCTCCCAGTCCATGCCGGTGCGCGGGACGCCGGCGCGGCGTACGAACGCGGCGTGCGGGGCGGGGCCGTTCGGGTCGGCGGCCACCGCCTGGGGGAAGTAGTAGTTGAGGCCGAGCCAGTCGAGCGGGGCGGCGATGGTCTCCAGGTCGCCTGATCGCTCGGGGAGTTCGACGCCGTAGACCTCGCGCATGTCGTCCGGGAAGCCGCGGCCGTGGACGGGGTCGAGCCACCAGCGGTTGGTGTGGCCGTCCATGCGGGTGGCGGCGGCCAGGTCCTCGGGACTGCCGGTGGCCGCGTGGATCGTGGAGAGGTTGTTGACGATGCCCACCTGGGCGTCGGGGGCGGCGGCGCGGATGGCCCGGGCCGCGAGGCCGTGGCCGAGGAGCAGGTGGTAGGAGGCGCGGACGGCTGCCGTGAGGTCGGTCAGGCCGGGCGCCATCGTGCCTTCCAGGTGGCCGATCCAGGCCGAGCACAACGGCTCGTTGAGGGTCGCCCAGTGGTGCACCCGGTCGCCGAGGCGTTCGGCGACCACCGAGGCGTACGCGGCGAAGTGCTCGGCGGTGTCGCGCTCCGGCCAGCCGCCGCGGTCCTGGAGGACCTGGGGCAGGTCCCAGTGGTAGAGGGTGAGTGACGGGGTGATGCCCGCCTCGAGCAGGCCGTCGGTCAACCGGTCGTAGAAGTCGAGGCCCTTGGCGTTGACCGGGCCGTCGCCGCCGGGGACGATCCGGGGCCAGGCGAGGGACAGGCGGTAGGCGTTGGTGCCGAGGCGGCGCATCAGGCCGATGTCCTCGCGCCAGCGGTGGTAGTGGTCGCAGGCGAGGTCGCCGTGGTCGCCGTTGTCGGTACGGCCCGGGGTGTGCGAGAAGGTGTCCCAGATCGACGGTGAGCGGCCGTCCTCCGCCACGGCTCCCTCGATCTGGTACGCCGAGGTGGCCGTGCCCCACAGGAAGTCGTCGGGGAGGGCGGCGTAGTCGATGGTCACGGAAGTCCCTTCGTGGGGGGTGGAGCCGGTCATTTGACGGCTCCTGCCGTCAGGCCGGCGACGAGGTAGCGCTGCAGCAGCAGGAAGCCGGCGACCACGGGGACGCTCACCACGAGCGAGGCCGCCATGATCTGGTTCCAGTACACGTCGTTGAGGGTGGAGTAGCCCTGGAGTCCGACGGCGAGGGTGCGGGTGGTGTCGTTGGTCATCACCGACGCGAAGAGCACTTCGCCCCAGGCCGTCATGAAGGCGTAGACGGCGACCGCGACGATGCCGGGGACCGCGGCCGGCACGACGACCCGGAAGAGCGCGCCGAGCGGGCCGCAGCCGTCGACCAGCGCGGCCTCGTCGAGGTCGCGGGGCACCGAGTCGAAGTACCCGATGAGCATCCAGACGGAGAACGGGAGGGAGAACGTCAGGTACGTCAGGATCAGGCCGCCGCGCGAGCCGAACAGGGCGATGCCCGTGGCGTTGCCGATGTTGACGTAGATGAGGAAGAGCGGGAGGAGGAAGAGGATGCCGGGGAACATCTGCGTCGACAGCACGGTCACGGTGAAGACCCGCTTGCCGCGGAAGTCGTAGCGGCTCACCGCGTAGGCGGAGAAGACCGCGATCACCACCGAGCAGACGGTCGCCGCGCCCGCCACGATCAGCGAGTTCACGAAGTACCGGGCGAGCGGGACCGTGGACCAGATGTCGATGTAGGGGCGCACGGTCAGCTCGCTCGGCAGCCAGCGGAACTCACCGGTGACGTCCGCGAGCGGCTTCAGCGAGCTGGAGACCATGACGTACACCGGGACCGTCACGAAGCCGGTGAGCAGGGTGAGGAAGATCCGCCTCGACCAGAGGAACGAGCGGGGCGGGGCCATGGGCGACACCGGGGAGGCCGGGGGCCTGGAGGCCGCGGAGGCCGCCGGAGACACCCGGGTCCGGGTCTTCGTCGGTGGACTAGCCATGTGACGGCCTCCGTCGGCGCGAGGTGAGGACGAGGTACACGCCCGTCACGACGAGCAGGAAGAGCAGGAGCAGGACGGACATCGCGGAGCCGGTGCCGAAGTTCCAGGTGACGAAGGACGCCTGGTAGATGTGGACCGAGACGAGGTCCGCGGCCTCGGGGGCGGCCTTGCCGAACAGGACGAACGGCGTGTTGAAGTCGTTGAACGTCCACAGGAACAGGACCAGGACCAGGACCTGGTTGACCGGACGCAGCGACGGCAGGGTGATGCGGCGGACCTGCTGGATCATCCCGGCGCCGTCGAGGGCGGCGGCCTCGTACAGCTCGCGGGGGATGTTCTGCAGGCCGGCCATGACGATGAGGAAGGCGAACGGCCAGCCCTTCCACACGGAGACGGTCAGCAGCGCGAAGAAGCTGTTGTCGCCGATGAGCCAGAAGGACGGCTTGTCGGTGAGGCCGAGCTGGTCGTGCAGGACGTGGTTCACCAGCCCGTTGTCGTGCTGGAACATGAACACCCAGGTGATGACGGCGGCGTAGACCGGCAGCGCGTACGGCACCAGGAACAGGGCGCGGAGCAGGCCGCGTCCGCGGAAGGTGTCCTGCAGGTAGATCGCGGCGGCGGTGCCGAGGAGCCAGCACAGGCCGACCGACAGCACGGTGAAGGCGACGGTGACGAAGAAGGAGTGGAGCAGGGCCGCGCCGACGGGGGCGTCGAAGTCCACCGACACCTTGTAGTTGTCGAGGGCGGCCCACGGGGCGGCGCCCCAGTCGCGGAGGGAGAACTGGGTGAGTTCCTTGAAGCTCATCACGATGCCGATCACCATCGGCACCAGGTGGACCAGGAGTTCGAGGAGCAGCGCGGGCAGGAGGAGCAGGTACGGCAGTCCGATGCGGCGGACCCGCCCGGGGCGGCGGGGGCCGCGCGCCGCACCGGGGGAACCCTTCCGCGCGGCGGCCTGTGCTGCGGGGACGGTGGCGGTCATGGCGGTGTCGGGACTCACTTCTCGGGCATCTGCTGCTGGGCCTTGGTGAGGGCGGCCTCGACCGAGCCGGTGGTCACCTCGCGGCCGCCGGCGGCCTCGGCGAACAGGTCCTTGATCGCCGTTCCGACGGCGGTCTCGAACTGGGACTCGTCGGGGACCTGCGGGAGGGGTACGGCGCTCTCGGCGAGGGTGTCCTTCAGGACGGCGTCGGCCGGGGAGTCGAAGGCGGCGTCGTCCTGGGCGGCCTTGACCGGCGGGATGGAGCTGTAGGCCGTGTTGAGGATCCTCTGCTCGGCGTCGCTGGTCATGAACTTCACGAACTCGGTGGCGCCGTCGATGTTGTCGCTGTTCCTGAAGACGGCGAGGTTGATGCCGGCGACCATCGAGTTGACCTGTGTGCCGGCGCCCGGGGTGCCGGACTGCACGGGCACGGGGGCGATGCCGTAGTCGTCCTCGCTCATGCCCTGGGACGTGAGGTTGGCGGACGCGGACTGCCACAGCAGCATCGCCGTCCTGCCCTTGGCGAAGTCGCTGACGGACTGGTTCTGGGCGTACTCGGCGTTGCCCGGGGCGATGATCCTGTCCTTGGCCATGAGGTCGACGTACTGCTTGACCGCGGTGACCACGCCGTCGTTGGTGAAGTCGGGCGTGCCGTCGGCGGTGAAGAAGTCGGCGCCGTGCTGCTTGGCGAGGACGAAGGCGTGGTGGACGTTCTCGGAGGGGTTCGAACCCTCCATGGCGATCCCCCACTTGCCGTCCCCGGAGACCTTCTTGCCGGCGGCGACCAGTTCGTCCCAGGTGGCGGGGGGCTCGTCGACACCGGCGTCGGCGAGCATCTGCTTGTTGTAGTAGAGGGCGTACGCCATCGAGTACAGCGGGACCGCGGCCGGGTCCTGGCCCTCGGCGCCGGTGGAGCCCAGCGCGGAGTCGACGAAGCGGTCCCTGCCGCCGATCTTCTCGAAGTTCTTCGCGTCCCACGGCAGCAGCGCGCCGGTCGCCTGGAGCGAGGCGGACCAGGTGTTGCCGATGTTGAGCACGTCCGGTCCCTGACCGGACGTGGTGGCGGTGAGGATCCGGTTCAGCAGGTCGGACCAGGGCACGACCTCCAGGGTGACCTTGATGCCGGTCCGCTTCTCGAACTTGTCCAGTTCGGGCTGGAGCACCTTCTTGTCGATCTCGACACCGGCCCCCTGGTTGGAGGCCCAGTAGGTGAGTTTCCCGGGCGAGTCGTCGGATCCGCCGCCCGTGGTGGATCCGCCGCCGCAGGCCGTGGCGGTGAGTACGAGAGACAGGATGACGGCGCCGGTGGCCGCGGCTCGGATGCTGCGCATGGCTCCTGATGTGCCTTTCCGCGAGGGCAGGGGGCGAGGGGTCAGGGGAGGTGCGAGGGGCGCGGGTGTGTGCGGGGATGCGGGGATGCGGGGATGCGGGGATGCGAAGGGAGGGTGCGGGGGGGCATGCGGGGAGGACGGAGGGGAGGCCACTCATGGCTTAATTTAGGACGTGAGTTAAACCCTCGGAAGGAACGCCGTCAAGGGTTTGGACGGAGTCGCCCAACTCTCGCCGCACCCCTTGACTCGTCTGTTCCACGGATGAACCATCAGCGGCGAGAGAGCGCTCCCACCTCCCCCACACCGTTCACTTCCTGAACCAGGAGAGCCCCCATGACCTCCGACTCCCCCTCCGCCCAGCCCCCCGCCGACGACCCCCGGACCGCCCTCCGCCCCCGGACCGACCTCCGCCGCCGGGCCGTCCTCGGAGCCGCAGCCGCCGCACCCGTACTGGCCGCACTGACCACCACCACGGCCTCCGCCGCACCGGCCGCCCCCTCCGCGCAGGCCGTCCCTGCCGCCGAGACGAAGCGCGGGAGGCGGCGCCGACTGCGGGCCGGCGGCGATCTCGGCCCGAACGTGATCGTCTTCGACCCGTCGACGCCGGGCATCCAGGCAAAGCTGGACGAGGTGTTCGCCCGGCAGGAGTCGGACCAGTTCGGCCCGGGGCGCTACCAGTTCTTCTTCAAGCCGGGCACCTACCACGGGCTCAACGCCCAACTGGGCTTCTACACCTCGGTCTCGGGCCTCGGCCTCTCCCCCGACGACACCACCATCCACGGCGACGTGACGGTCGACGCCGGCTGGTTCGACGGCAACGCCACGCAGAACTTCTGGCGCTCGGCGGAGAACCTGGCCCTCGTCCCGGTCAACGGCACCAACCGCTGGGCGGTCGCCCAGGCAGCCCCGTTCCGCCGGATGCACATCCGCGGCGGCCTCAACCTGGCGCCGGCCGGCTACGGCTGGGCCAGCGGCGGCTACATCGCCGACAGCCGGATCGACGGCGAGGTCGGTCCGTACTCGCAGCAGCAGTGGTACACCCGGGACAGCTCGGTCGGCGGGTGGACCAACGCCGTGTGGAACATGGTGTTCTCGGGCGTCGAGGGCGCCCCCGCACAGAGCTTCCCGGAGCCGCCGTACACCACGCTCGACCGGACGCCGCTCTCCCGCGAGAAGCCGTTCCTGTACCTGGACGGCGCCGACTACCGCGTGTTCCTGCCCGCGCTGCGCCGCGACGCACGCGGTGTCACCTGGGGCCACGGCACTCCGCGCGGCACCTCCCTGCCCCTGGACCGCTTCTACGTGGCGAAGCCCGGCGACTCCGCCGCCACCCTCAACCAGGCACTCGCCCAGGGCCTCAACCTGCTGCTGACACCGGGCATCTACCACGTCGACCAGCCGGTCCGGGTCAACCGCCCGGGCACGGTCGTCCTCGGTCTCGGCTACGCCACCCTGATCCCCGACAACGGCGCCACCGCCCTCCGGGTCGCCGACGTCGACGGCGTGCGGCTGGCCGGCTTCCTCGTCGACGCCGGACCGGTCAACTCCCGCACCCTGGTGGAGATCGGCCCCAGAGGCGCCTCCCGCAACCACGCCGCCGACCCGATCACCGTCCAGGACGTGTTCATCCGGATCGGCGGCGCGGGCCCCGGCAAGGCGACCACCAGCATGGTGGTCAACGCCCGGCACACCATCGTCGACCACACCTGGGTCTGGCGCGCCGACCACGGCGAGGGCGTCGGCTGGGAGACCAACCGCTGCGACTACGGTGTCGTCGTCAACGGCCACGACGTCCTGGCGACCGGCCTGTTCGTGGAACACTTCAACAAGTACGACGTGCAGTGGAACGGCGAACGCGGGCGCACGGTCTTCTTCCAGAACGAGAAGGCGTACGACGCCCCCGACCAGGCCGCCATCCAGAACGGCTCGATCAAGGGCTACGCCGCGTACAAGGTCGGCGACCATGTCATCACCCACGAGGGCTGGGGCATGGGCAGTTACTGCTACTACAACGTCAACCCGACGATCGTGCAGCACCACGGCTTCGCCGCCCCGAACCGCCCGGGTGTCCGCTTCCACCACCTGCTGGTCGTGTCGCTCAGCGGCAACGGGCAGTACGAGTGCGTCATCAACGACACCGGCGCGCCGACGTCGGGCACGAACACCGTGCCGTCGAAGGTGGTCTCCTACCCCTGATCTCTGATCCCGGAGCCCTGACCCCGGACTCCGGCGTCCGCAATCTGTCCCGACCGGCGCCGGCGGCCGGGGCGGGCACCGGTGTGTCGCCGGTGGCGGGTCCTTCCGGGGTACGTGACCGGGAGGACCTGCCGTTCGCACGGGCCGGCTACCGCGCGGAAGCGGGCGACGGCTCCGCCGCCGTCGCCGGGGCGTAGCCGGTGGGGCGGGTGGTGAAGGTGCCCCGGCCCTGGGTGCGGCTGCGCAACCGGGTGGCGTGGCCGAACAGTTCGGCCAGCGGCACGGTGGCGGTGACCGTCGCGGTGACGGCCCTGCCGCCCGTCCGGGTGTCCGAACCGGTCCCCCTTCCGCGGCGGGCAGCCAGACCTCCGAGCACCCCGCCCACCGCGTCCTCGGGCACGGTGGCGGTGCCCTCGACCACCGGTTCCAGCAGCACCATCGCGCAGGCCCGCGGCGCACCGCAGGCCGAACCGGCCCGCGGTGCGGAACGCCGTCTCCGACGAGTCCTTCACATGGGTCGCCCCGTCGGTGAGCGTGACGCGCAGACCGGTCACCGGATGACCGCCCAACAGCCCCTCGGCCAGGGCGCCCCGGCAGCCGGCCTCGACCGCACGGACGTACTCCTGCGGCACGCGCCCGCCGACGACGACCGAGCGGAACCCGAACCCGGACCCGGGTCCGGACCTGGACCTGGACCTGGTGGAGTCCGGGGCGTCCAGCGGCTCGGCGTCGAGCACGACATGGGCGAAATGCCCCGCCCCGCCGTCCTGTTTGACGTGCCGGTACACGAACCTGGACACCCCGTGCCCGACGGTCTCCCGGTAACTGACCCGGGGACGTGCGACGTGGACGCCGAGCCCGTACTCACGCCGGATCTTATCCACCGCGACCTCCAGATGCAGTTCACCCATGCCGGACAGCACCGTCTGACCGGTCTCCCGGTCGGTCCGCGCCACCAGCGAGGGGTCCTCCTCGACGAGCCGCGCGAGGTCGGACGGGTGGCGGGCGCACCAGATGGTGATGGAGCACTTGGACCGCAGTGAGCCCTTTCCAATCTGACGGCGGCCTCGTCAAGGCGGACTGCTGTACCACGCGAAGAAGCTCCTGGTAGACGGGTTCACGACCAAGATCACCCGTGTCCGCCAGGAGCTTCGCGTGCTTGTTTACCCGTCGTCGATCGATCTGTCCAGCCACACCCTGCGCTATCTGACTGAACAACTACGCGCCCGGCAGAGCGAATTCGGAACACGGTGGCGACGGTTGCCAGCGGGCCGCCATGCCCTGCTCGCCCTGGCCCACTTGAGGTGCGGTGACACGTACGCCCAGCTCACGGCCGGGTTCCGCATGGGTGTCGCGACGGCCTACCACTACATACGCGAGGCCTTCGACGTCCTGACCGCTCTCACCCCGCCCCTGGCCGAAGCGATGAGGACCGTGCGGACGAAGGCGTTCGTGGTCCTGGACGGCACCCTGCTGCCGATCGACCGGATCGCCCACTTCGGCGAGAAGCCGCTTTCGCCGGAGACGGCCGACGAGCTGACGACCCTCGCGAGGGTGCTGCGGGAGTTCGCGCCGTGAAGTAGCGGCGCGGGGTTGCTCCTCACTGCGGGCACGCGATCTCGGCCCACACCGTCTTCGTGCAGGTGTCCCGCACCTCGCAACCCCAGCGTTCGGCGTACGCCGACACCAGGAGCAGCCCCCGTCCCGAGTCCGCGTCCAGTGAACGGGCCTCGGCGGCGGGGGCCGTCGGCGGCAGGTGTTCGGGCCGCACATCGGTCACCTCGACCCGGACGTGCCCGTGGAGCCGCAGCAGGGAAAGCCTGAAGCCCCGGCCGGGCAGCCGGCCGTGGGCGACGGCGTTGGCCGCCAGCTCCGCCGTGACGACGGCGACGGTGTGGGACACCTCGCTGTCGTACGGGACTTCCCAGGCCGCGAGCTGCTGCACGGCGAGACGGCGGGCGAGGCGCGCCCCGCGTCCGGTGGCGCTGAGGCGGACGGTGAACTGTGGGACTTGCGCGGGCGTCTCGGTCACTGCATCGATCGACTCCATATAGTGACCGTCTCGTCACGCAGGCGGTCCGGGCCAGGTCGGACGACCGTACCCAGTGGCACGGTACAGCCGTTGTACGAGTCGGTACGGCATCCGTACGGGTCCGGTGCCGGGACCCGACAGCGGTCGGGTCGTTGGGGACGGTACGGGACACTGCGGCGGTCAGGGGGCGCGATGGGCAAGGCGGGCGAACGCGAGTGCCGGACGACGGGCCGACGTGCACCAGGCAAGGAACATCCCGCGGTGTGGAGCGCCTACGGCAAGCTGGTCCGCCTCTTCCGCGAACGGGCGGGACTCACCCAGCAGGGCCTCGCGGAAGCCATCGACTACTCGCTGGAGCAGGTCGCCTCGGTCGAACAGGGCCGGCGCCCGGCCAAGTTCGCCTTCACTGAGGCGGCGGAGCGGGTGTTGGGGGCGGGTGGGGCGTTGCGGGTGCTCCAGGAGGACGTGGACCGTGCCAAGTTGCCGAGCTTCTTCCAGGACTTCGCCTCAATCGAAGTCGAGGCGGTGAGCCGTTTCTCGTTCGATCCGCTTCTGGTTCCTGGGCTCCTGCAGACCGAGTCATACGCCCGGGCTCTGTTCTCAGCGCACTGTCCGGCGCTGGAAGACGAGGTGATCGAATCCCACACGGAGGCTCGGCTGAACCGCCAGCAACTTCTGACGCGCTCCCCCATCGTCGAGCTGTCGTTCGTGATCGGGGAAACGGCGCTCACCAACCCCGTCGGAGGGGGCGAGGTGATGCGGGAGCAGCTCCGTCGGCTGGCAGCGCTGGCGGAACTGCGCAACGTGAGCCTCCAGATCATGCCAGCGGTCTACGGTTTTCATCCGGGTCTCAATGGCGGTTTCGTCGTGCTCGAGACGGCGGAGCACCGTCAGGTTGGTTACGTCGAGTCGCAGGAAGTGGGGTCCGTGGTGACCGATCCCGTCCAAGTCAGCGTCTTCAGCTTGCGGTATGGCAAGCTGCGCTCGCAGGCACTGAGCCCGGGAGAGTCTGCACGTTTGCTTGGGAGACTGGCAGGAGCGGCCGCAGCATGATCGTTGATCTGAACGCCGGCAACGGTGGAGCCGAACTCAGTTGGCGCAGGAGCAGCTACAGCGGATCAGGTGGCGGTGACTGCGTAGAGATCGCCATCGCGCCCGGCACCGTCCATGTCCGGGATTCGAAGGCGCAGGCGGGAGCCATGCTGGCCTTCCCACGGGAGCAATGGGCCGCGTTCACCTCCTACGCGGGTGAGATCACCGCCTGACGACGGACCACGCTCCGGGGGTCTCCGAGACAAGTTCCGGAGGCGCCCCGAGTCGTGTTCTCAGCCCGCTCCGAGAGCGAACTGCTCGCGCAGCAAAGCCTCATGGAGCCACAGCGTGCGGCCGTCCGGCAGGGTCTCCAAGACCTGTACGCCGTCGTAGTTGAGGAGTTGCCGCAGAACGGCGGCAAAGCCGTCGCCCCGGGTGACGGGCATGCCGGCGCGCTGGGCGAGCGCGGTCACGGGCAGGGTGCCGCCCGCGTCCAGCAGGGCGGCGAGCTCCTTGTGGACCTGCTGCGGCTTGCGAGCCAGGCCGTCGAGCTGCGCCTGGTGCGTTTCCGAGTCGAGCAGTGCCGTCACCAGCGTCTCGGTCCGGGAGACGACGGTCGGGATGAGCAGGGCGTCGTCTCCTCCGGCCGTCAGCGCCACGTCGAAGAGCGCCTCGTGCATCCGGGCGACTTCCGCTTGGTCCTTCTTGGCCTTGCCCGTCGGCTTCTTGGGAGCGGGAGGCGTTCCGGTCACCGGCCGAGCCGCGTGCTCGTCCGGCAGCGGTGCCTTCCTGGTGTCCTCCGGAGCACACCAGACCGGGCGCTGGTCGCCCAGCTCCCGCCATCCCTTGGGCGGCTCCGCGCCGAACGGCAGGAAGGCCAGCACCGGGATGGTGACCTCGGCGAGGGGGGCACCTCCGTGGTAGCCGGCATTGAGAGCGGTGTAGCAGGAGTCGGCGTCCCACAGGGCGGCGATGGACGCGCCGGGTTCGAGCCAGAGCACGCGCGGCCCGGACAGGGCGATCTCCCGTTCGGCGAGTGGGCCGCTGCCGGGCAGACGGTGGCGGGCGGGGTCGCCCTCTTCGTGCCGCGCCGGTCGACGACGTGGCCGTGGTCGCTGGTAAGGATGAGTGCCATGCCCTGGGTGGCCGCCACCCGCAGCAGGTCGCGCAGCCCTGGCACGTCGTCGATCCGCCAGGCGCCGTCGCCGAGCTTCTGCTTCTTGGCGAGCCGGTCGTCGATGGCGTTGAGGACGACGGCGACATGGGTCCTGCCATCTACGAACGTCTCCGTGAGCGCAGGGCCGAAGGTGTCGCCCGCGGTCTCGGTGCGCAGGTCGTCCTTGTGGAACAAGGTGGCCCGGGCCCCGCCCCCACAGCTTCAGCACGGGGAAGAGCCGCTTCTCGCCGGCCTGGGTGTCTTTTATCAGCGTGCCCGCGAAGAGCGAGGTGCGGGAGAGGGCCGTCACCGTGGGCAGGGCGGCGGCCATCGCCCGGCGGTGCGGAGTGCTGCCCTCGGGCAGCGGGTCGAACTCGGCCCAGGGATGGCGCAGTTACTCCCTGAGTCCGTTCGCGATGGCTGCGCTCATGTTGTCGAGCACGAGCAGCAGCACCCGGCGTTCCTCCCCGTGTCGCACGGCCGGGCCGACCACACGGTCGGGGATGGTCTCGACGGTGAGCATGGAGCCGGGCTGGGTGCCTGCCTCGGTCCAGGCGCCCAAGGAGCGGGCGAAGGAGGCATCGATCTACTGGGCGAGGAAGTCGGGCAGGCCGCGCGGATCGGGCTGGTCGGTCCAGTCGGTAGGGCTCCGGTCCGCGTATCGTGGCCCCGGGGCCGTGCTCGCGCCGCCGGCCTCGGACGACTTTCGCTTGCACGTGACGCCGAATCGTGACACGGCAGCCCGGAGCCCTCGTAATACCGGATCAAAGCATCGGTCCCGTTCCGTCCGGGCGGGGGTACGGCCGCTCAGCGGCGGCTGGTCCCGTGCCGCCGCCGCGTCAGCCCGCCGTCCATAGTTCCCGCATCCGGCGGCGTGCGTGCTCCGGGGCCGGGGTCCGGCGGAAGGCTCCCGGAGAGGTCCGGTAGATGCAGTCAACGCCGTACCGGTGGAGCAGGGACAGCTCCCGCTCGTCGAGCGGACCGGGGACGAGGACGGCGAGCCGGTCCGCGGGAAGTGGGCTGTGCGGAGCGTAGTCCAGCAGTTGGGAGAGGGCTTCGCGCACGTACGCGTGCCCAGTGCGACTCTTCGCCTCGATCACCTCGACGCCGTCGGGCCCCTCCAGGTAGATGTCACATAGGCCCGCGGGAGAGCGGAAGCGCCCGGTGGGGATGGTGAGCGTGGCGCAGAACTCAATGACCAGTGGCTGCTCCTCACGCCGATAGAGAGTCGTCGCCGTCGCGCGTTCGAAGCTGACGGTCGTGGTGTGCTGCCGTTCCAGCTCGACTCGTTGGGTCACTGCGGCCGGATCAGGGACGGGCGGTTCCTCGACGCCCAACTGTTCCAGAACCGTCCTGGTGGTGATGCCCAGCCTTTTGACGACGGCCTGGGCCCGGCCGCCCTCCAGCACCAGTTGGCCGGGGAAGCCGTAGGTCCTGGAGTACCCGATCAGCTCGGCCAGGACCTCGTACGGCAGATCGGCTGGGACGAAGTCGCGCAGGCTATACACCGTGCGCCAGCTCTTTCCTCCCGGTGCGGGGGGCCAGAGGGCGTCGGCGAATCCGCTGTTGGCGAAGACGGCGCCGACCTCACCGACCGCCAGTAGCTTCTTCTTGCCGGTGAACAACGCCACATCACCCGTGCGGACTTTCGCCATTGCCTTGTCGTGCGTCGCGGTGGCGCCCCAGAAGCGGGCCGCACCTGCGGGGTGGAGGCGGACGAGTTGCTCGAGCTGCCGGGGCTCCAGACGTCCGGTCAACGTCTCCTCGGTGAAGAGGACTTCCTTCTCAAGGGTGTCGTGCCAGTGCCTGCGCGACTCCTTTCTGCCGTACGCCGGACAGACCAGTACGCGCACTTCCGGTTCGGCATTCGGCACGGACTCCACCGCGCCTTGAGCGAGATCAGGTATGCCCACACGATGATCGTAACCTTTGATCGGCTTATATGCTTTAGCTTTTCAGGCGGGCCCACCGACCCGTCCACCGTTCCTCGTCCAGGAGATCGACCTCGCGCTCTGTAGGACCTCCTCCTTCGAGTGTCCGGCGGTGGCGACGTCGATGCGGAGGATCTCACGGTGGCCGTCGACGTTGAGGCCGACTGCGATCAGCGCGTGCACGTTGATGATGCGGCCGTCTTCGCAGACCTTCTGCGTAGGGCGTCGACCCGGACGAACGAGTACGGGCCGGCGTCCAGGGGCCGGTTGCGGAAGGCTGTGACCTGCTCGTCCAGGTGTTTGGCCATCGCGCTGCCCTGGGACTTCGACAGCTGGGTGAGACCGAGGGACTCGGCGAGCTTCTCCACTCTGCGGGTGGAGCCCTCGAGGAGGTAGGCGGTGGCGACCACCGAGATCAGGGCCTGTTCGGCCTGGCGGCGTCGTTCGAGGAGCCAGTGCGGGAAGTAGCTACTGACCTTGAACTCGTGATGTCGGTGGTGTCGCAGAGATCGCTGAACTCTGGCCGTTCGAGATCAAGAGAGTGTCTGCAGCCAGCGACGCGCGGCAGCCAGGGTCACCTCGACGTCGTCGCTCCAGGAACAGACTTCCAGCCACGACAGGTAGCCGCCTTGCGTGAAGACCAGGACCTCACCGGGGCACTCGCCAGCCTCGGTGACGAGCTGCGCTTCGGCCGCCACGACAGTGCTGGGGCCGGTGGGTGCGGGCTCCGCCTTGCTGGTGTCGAGTTCGAAATAGGCGGTTCCGCATCCGCATGTGCAGCGCCCTCGCACGCTGAGGTGCGGAACCTGCCTTCGGAGCGCGACATGAACCGGATTTTCCGTGGTCAGGACTGCCGCGAGCACGTCGGCTACGTCGGCAGGCAGGCTCTCGGTCATTCGGTCACCGTATCTGACCAGCAACTTTTGACTTGACCGTGCCGGCCAATCGCCGATCGGCCAGCCATTGCGTTCAGGCGTCCAGGGCCAGGCCGGTGCCGGCGAGGCAGCCGCTGATGACGTCCGGTCGGTACTGCACCATCTTGAGCTTGCGCTTGACGGCCCGGGCGATCTGGCCGAGGTCAGCTGCGGCGAGGTTTCCGATGTCGCGCTTGACCAGCGACCAGATGCCCTCCTGCGGGTTCAAGTCCGGCGTGTATCTCAGAAGTTGGAAGACGGTGAGCCAGTCCGCGTGGTCGGCGATGAACTGGCGCATCGGTTCGACCAGGTGCATGCGCAGGTTGTCCCACACGAGCACGATCGGGCCACCGAGCTGGATGTGTGCTCTGACCAGCAGGTCGCGCAGGTCGCGCCAGCCGATGCCCTTCGGCTCGCCCTTGCGGCCCCGGTACTCGCGGACCGAGCAGAACATCCTCGACCGTTTCCCCGGCTTGTAGCAGGCCAGCTCGGCCATGGACACCCGGCCCGAGCCCCGGCCACGGACCCGGACCACAGGCGTTGCGCCCTTGCTTCCCCAGCTTCTCGCGCGCGGCGGCGTCATCGACTGTCCGGCTTCGTCCTCGAAGAGGATCCAGCCGTCACACGCCGCCGCGGTGCTCTTACCCGCGGCCAGGTCTCCTTCTTCCACACCTCGACCGCCGCGTCGTCGCGCTCGATCGCCCGCCGGGCGGGCTGCTGCCAGGGCCAGCCGTGCCGCTTCAGCAACAGCCACGTCCCCTCCACCGTGTAACTCACGCGGAACAGACGGTCGATCAACGTCTTGATCCGGGCAAGCGTCCACCGCTGGTCGGTCCAGCCGTGGACCAGTGGCCCGCGTTCCAGCTCCCGTTCCAGCCTTGCGATCTGCGCGTCGCTGAGTCTCGGCCGCCCCGGCGATCCCTTCGACAGGACCCCCGCTTCACCGCGCTCGCTCCACTGGCGGCGCCACCGCTCCACAGACCGCTCGCTGACCCGCAGCACGGCAGCGATCTCCCTGTTCTTCTGCCCGCTCTCGAAGCGTTCCACGGCCTGCAGCCGCACCCGCTCCCTCGCGGCCCTCCCGGCGTCGGTCAACCCGCCGCCCTGTACGTATCTCACGGTCCAGGGCTACCGGAGCGGACCGGCCGCCGTCAGGTGAACGGCTCCGACATCACCCAATCAAGTTCAGTACCCCGCCTCAGCTTGGGAACGGCGAGCTCGACGGTCCCGGCGCGGGTGTGCCACTCGCGCGGGCGATAGCCGTTGCGGTGGTCGACTCTCTCGTCGCTGGCCTGCCCGTATTCGGCGTTGCAGAGGGCGTCGGCCTCCGCCGACATGAGCGTGTCGGCGAATGTCTTGATCATCGCGCGCAGCAGATCCGGACTCGCCGATGCGAGATTGTCTTCCGTGAGGGCGTGCAGGGGCAGACTATCGGGTGTGGTCATCGTGCTGATCTCCTTCAAAGACTTGGTCGTCTTGAAAGATCAGCCGGTGGCCGTTCTCATATCCTGACACTCGCCCCGACGCCGGTCCAAATGCCCGGATCAGGTGGCAACCCCTACACCACTTCTCAGGACGCAACCCGGATGCACGCTCATGCACTCACCGCTTCCGCTCCACCCACACCCGGTCCACCTCCGCCCGCACTCCCCCGCCGCGACGGTGAAGCGGCAGCTAGGCACACGCAGGGTCCACGGCGAAGGAAACAGTGCGTCGATGCCGCATCAGAGAGCCGCGAGCAGGCGATACATCAACTACCCCAGGACCGGTGACCGCATGGTCGTCGGCAACCAAAAATGAACAGCCACAACTTGGCACTGTACTAATGTTGTTCACCGCTGCGCACCTTCCCGGAGGGTACGTCTGCGGTGTTCGGATGCCGGTTCCCGGCTGTGACTGACGAGTGGTTTCCGCTGCGTGTCGCACGCGGCGTGACTGCGGATGCCCGGAAGGGCGGTCCCGCCATTCCCAGCTCACGCCAAGGAGTGGACATCCATGAACCCCGTTGAGTACAAGCCCGCACGTCGTCACCGGCTTCGCGAGATCCTGGTCGACGTCGCCGCCGGTGTCGCCACCCAGCTCGTGGTGGCGGCCCTGGCCGCGGCAGCGCGCCTGCTCTTCTGACGCAGGCCTGTGGCGGGCCCGGAGAGCCCGCCACTCCTCATGCGAGCAGTCCGCGCCGCGTCAGAACAGAAACAGGTCGGGCGAGTGCGGGCCCGTGCTCTGGCGCTTCCTGCGGGAGGGCCGCCCTCGGCGCGGCCGGGGCAGGTGCGGCACACGTGCTTCCTCCGGCAGGTTCTCCCAGGTGGGGCGCAGCCCGTGCACCTGGAGCCCGCCGGCCCTGTCCTTCAGGTAGCTCCGGGTCTCCCCGTCCGTGGAGTAGAGCACCGTCGCCCGGCTCGCCCGGGTCATCAGCACGTGGTAGGCGTGGCGGACCAGCCGGGCGAACTCCTGCTCGTCGACGCTGCCCGCCCTCACCTTGGGGTCGAACGAGCCGGGTACGGCGACGCGTTTGACGCCGGACTCCGGGTCCTTGCGCTCCTTGCCCCGGCGGAACACCCACCGGCCGTCCCGGCGCACCATGTCCTCACCCAGGATCACACCGCACCAGTCCCACTCGAGACCCTGAGCCGTGTACACACAACCGATCTGATCAAGCCCTTTCTCGTGCACGGACCAGATCTTGGACGGCGGCGCCCCGTTCTCGCAGACCGCGTCGCTGTCCGCGTTCCACGGTCTGTGCCAGTCGCCGATCCGCACGTCGGCCTCCAGCCGCCTCTCCTTGCCGATCGGCTTCGTCCAGGGCCAGCAGTACCCCGCGACGAGACGGGCGGACGCCCCGGCCAGCGCTTCGGTGCGGAGGTGCCGACCTCGTTCGGCCGCACGCACTGGCCCTCGTCGAGGAAGAACACGGTCAGACGGGACGCGTCGAGCAGCTCGTCGACCTGGGGCTTGGTCCCCTGCTGCTCGGGCTTCCAGAAGCGGTTGGTCGAGCGGTCCCGCAGGCGGTGCGCCTCGTCGCAGATCAGCACGTCCAGCGGCGGATCCGGTGGGGTGACGAAGTTGCTGAAGTAGGTGAAGGTCTCCTTGAACTCCCGGTCCCCGTACCCGACGTGCTCCTGGATCGCGCCGTTGAAGGCTCTGCTGCCGCTGGCGTACTTGACCGTGTGGCCGCCTGCCTCCAGCTCCGCCTTGATCTGGAGGCCGATGGCACTCTTCCCGGTACCGGCGCCGCCGGTGACCAGGAAGACCACGCGCCGCTCGTCCGGCACGAGGGCGGGGCGCCGCGGATCCGGGAGGACTTTGGCCGCGGTGTCCAGGATCTGGTCGGCGACCTTCTTCTGCCGGCCGCGCAGGGTGAAGACCGTGTCCTCTCCGCGGGAGCGGATCATGGCGTCGAGCAGGGGTGTGTTGCGTAAGCCCATGCTCTGCAGCAGTAACTCGGCCGCGGACGCGCCGCCTTCCTCGGCGAAGTGCTTACGGAGGTCGGAGATCAACTGATCGCGCCGGTCGTTCGTGTAGACGCGGGCGTAGGCGCCGGTCGGAGCGTCCACGTCGACCAGGGGCCGGACGGAGGCGTCGGTGGCGTTGTGCAGGTAGGCGAACCCGCCGCATTCGAAGTCCAGTCCGTGCAGCGGTCCCCTGCCGCCCGTGAACGCCTCGTAGTACTCGCGCAACTGCAGGGCGGGGTGCTTCTTCCTGCCCATTCCCGGTACGTGGACCAGTTCCGCGGTGGCCCGTTCCACCCGGGTGACCGTCGACCAGCGCTTCAGCTCGACCAACTGGACGGACAGTCCCCTCTCTTCCGGATGATGGCCCACGAGGACGACGTCGATGAGCCTGGGGTCGCCGGGGCGGTCGGCCTCGTCGAGGGTGGCGGCGCACTCGACGATCATCTCCACGTTCCCGCGCCCGGCGGCGACCAGGTCCCGCGCGAGGTGCACGAGGCTCTCGGCCCACGCGGAACGTTCCGACAGCGAGGCGTCGGCGCCTCGGAAGTGCCGCCATCTGGCGGCCAGGTGCGGCACCATACGGCGCCTTGAGTTCAGGGTCAGCAGATCCTGCGCTGCCAGCCTCAACAGGAGCATGGACACGAGGTGGGTCCCCCAGAGCACGAGTGACTCGTGCGGGTGGGGGCATGTCCTCGCGTGAGGAAGCCCGTCGGGCCGCAATCAGTACTCGGGATCTTAGGGAGACCAGCCGCCCCACGGACGGCGGCGACGCGGTGATCGACGCGAAGCGCGGCCATCATGGCCGGATCGCGTGCTCCGTGGCGAGGACCTGCCCCCCGTCACACCGTGGAAGCCCGCCGCTCCAGCCGGCCGCCCGCCAACTCCCGCAGCTTCTCCCGCGTCTCCGGATCCGTCGAGTACACGACCGTGCCGACCATCCCCCGGGTCAGCAGCACCTTGTAGGTGTTGCGGATCAGGCGGTCGACGTCGTCGTCCGGGGTGGACTTCTTGAACACCGGGTCCTTGGAGGCCGTATGGTCCGTGACCCAGCGGTCGCCGCGCCAGAGCAGGTCGGGGCCGATGATGACGCCGGACCAGTCGTACTCGAAGCCCTGGGCGGTGTAGACACAGCCGACCTGGCCGAACCCTGCCGGGTCGGTGGCCCACAGGGCGGACGGAGGCGCACCGGAGACGGAGCGCTCGCCCCGCAGGTTCCAGGGGCGGGACCAGTCACCGATGACGACGTCGGCCGGAAGCGGGTCACCGGGCTTCGGTTCCGGGGACCAGGGCCAGCAGTAGCCCGCGGACATGCGAGCGCCGTAGCCCTCGCTCCGGCGGGCTTCCAGGAAGGCCTCCATCGCCTGAGGGCTCTCGGCGACGAGCAGTCGCATGCGGTCGTCGGGCTCCCAGACGACCGCGCCGCCGGGCTCCAGACCCAGGAGCCGCACCACCCAGCGCAGATAGGCGTCACTGCCACCGCAGCGGAACTGGCTCTCCAGCGGCACCACACGGCACTCCAGGCCCTTGGCCGCCGCGGCCGCCCTTATCTCCCGCACCGTTCCCCTCTCCCCCGGGCGCACCACCTGATGCTCGTCGAGGAGGAAGACGGGGACGCGGGCGACATCGATGAGTTCCTCCATCTGCCGTCTGCCGGTTCGGTTGGCGGCCGGGGTGTAACGGTTGGCGGACGTCTCGCGGATGCGGTGGGCCTCGTCGCAGATCAGGACGTCCAGGGTGTTCTTCCCGGTCGTCATGAAGCTGTTGAAGTACTTGAAGAGCTCCTGCACCTCGCGCTTGCGGGTGCCCGCGACCTTGCGCATCGTCTTGGTGAAGGACTGGGAGCCGGTGGCGTGCAGGGCGGGAACCCCCTGGCGGTACAGCTCGCCGAGCAGGGAGAGCGCGATGACGCTCTTGCCGGTGCCGGGGCCGCCGGTGACGACCACGACTTCCTTGTGATCGGACTGCTTCGCCCTGCGTACGGCGTTGAGCACCATGCGGTACGCGACCTGTTGCTCGTCCAGGAGGACGAACTGCTCGCGCTCACGGACCTCCTGGGCCGCCACCGACATGAGTTGCTTGGACGGCACCGTCCTGCCCGCCTGAAGCTCGTCGGCGGCCCGGGCGCCCGGGTGCCGGCCGCTGAGCCGGGCACGGAGGTGGTCGATGAACTCGCCGCGCTGCTCGCCCGTGAACAACCGCCCGTGTTCGTCGAGTTCGACCGCTCGCAGTCCGCTCACACCGAACTCGGTCGCGTTGTGCAGGAACGCCACGCCGCTGACGCGATCCGGGTGCTCGGCGACCGCTCCGTTGAAGTTGACGAGGTACTCGCAGTAGCGGCGTACCTGCTCGATCGGGTTGAGGACCGGATGCGCGTAGGCGTCGATCCGGCACAGTGCCGGATCGTCCTCGTCCGGCTCCGCCTGGCTCCACTGCTTCAGCTCGACGACGACGTACGACGGCGCGCCCGTGGCCGGATGAACCCCGGCGAGCACGGCGTCGGCGCGCTTGCTGTTCAGCGGGAGCGCGTACTCCAGCATCATCTCCACGTCGCCCAGACCCGCGTCGTTGAGCGCGGCGGCCAGGACGGGGAGGCTGCGTTCCCAGGAACGGGTCTCCGAGGTGCCGGGCCGGTAACCGTGCATGTGGACGAACTGGTCGGTGAGGTGCAGGAACAGCGAACCGTCGAGCGCCATGACGGCGACCGTTTTCGCGGACGCGCGGAACAGCAAGGACTTCCCCCAGGCAGCACGAAAGACTCGTGCGGGTGGGGGCATGTCCTTCGAGACTCCACCGGGGTGGAGCGGAAGCCCGTCGGGCCGCGTTGACGACGCGTCCGAGATTACCTGGCGTCACTGACAATCGTGCAGGTGGCATGGAGCGGGAAGGGCCCCGGAGATGTCCGCGCCCCGGAGGGGTCCGGGGTCGTGACAGCAGTGACCGTGCAGGAGCGGCCGGGGGGCCGCGGGGGGGGGGGCGGGGGGGGGGGGGGGCCCCCGGGCGGGGGGGGGGGGGGGGGGGGGCAGCCCGTGGTGCTCGACGAGAGTGTCGTCGAGCACCGCGGGCGGCTCTCTCCGGGGTGTCGACGAAGGCTCACCGGTGGGCGGGACGGTAGGCGTCGTTGACGTCCACCGGGGCGGCGCCGCCCCGGACACCGCCACCGGGGATGTGGACGGTGCCGCGTACGGCGACGGCGGCCGTGCCGTGGCGCGGTACCGGCATGGGGGCCAGGCGTTGCCAGCGGTCGCGGACGGTGTCGTACGCCTCGGTCTCGTCGAAGACCGTGTTCGGGTCGGTGCCGTCGTGCCGGCCCTCGCCCCCGAAGGTGTGGATCCTCGTCCCCACGGCCGCGGCGGCGATGCCGCCGCGGGCGGTGGGCATCGGCGCCCGCTCGGTCCAGCGGCGGGTGCACAGGTGCAGTGCGTAGACGGTGTCCCGCACGTTCACCTGCCCCCGGTCCCGGCCCCCGAGCACGTAGAAGGTGCCTCCGACGACGGCGCCGCCCACGTGGTCCCGGGCCTGCGGCAGGCTCGGCAGGGTCTCCCAGCGCCGCGTGACCACGTCGTACGCCGACACGGTGTCCACGGTGTCCTGGAGGCCGCCCGCGCCCGGCACGAGGACGCGCATGCCGCCGGCCAGAAGGACCGTCGTCCCGTGCACCCCGATCGCGGCGCTGCCCCGTGCCACATCCGCGGGCAGGGGCGGAAGCCGCCGCCAGCGGTCGGCACGCGGAGAGTAGACGAAGCAGTCGCGGAGGGCCTGCCATTCGGCCCCGCCGGACAGCCCGCCGAGAACGTAGATCCTGCCTCCGACCGCCGCCACGTTGGGGTGGTTCATCGCGACGGGGAGCGGGGCCGCGTCCGACCAGGTGTCGCGCCGGGTGTCGTAGACCTCCACCCGTCCGGTGGTGGTGACGCCGCCTGACGGGCCGTCCCCGGGGAGGATGCCGCCGATGACGTACACGTCGTCGCCGACGGCGGCGACGCTGTGCTCCTGCCGGGGACCGCCGGCGATCGGTGCGCACCGCCGCCATCCCCCGCGGTAGGGCCCTTGCGGTGCCGTGGGCGCCCCTCCGGGGGATGTCGGGTGGCCGGGATGCGCGTGGGCCCGGGCGGCCGGGGCCACCGCCAGGGCGGCACCGAGGAGCAGAGCCGTCCGCCGCTTCATGAGGAACTCCTTGTGACGTCGCCTGATGTCCACCCGGGGCAGGTGGCTTCGCCGTCGAGTGTTCCTGTCCGCGGAAGGGGCAACCAGGGGATGCGATCCCTGGTGTCGCGAGCACCGGGCTCGGCCGACCGGGCCCTCGAGGCGACCGGTCCAGGCCGGGCACAGGGGCTCGTCGAGGGTCGCCCAGCGGGGCAACGCGGCCGCCGAGGCGTTCGGCGACGACGGAGGCGTACGCGGCGAAGTGCCAGGCGAAGTGCTCGGCGGTGTCACGCTCCGGCCGGCCCCCGACGGGACGGGGGACGGGGAACGGGGAACGGAGAGCGACAGCAGCGGCGCGACGACGCACGGCCGGTCTCCCCTCACTGGTCATGGATGCGCGGCCCGGGGACGGGCGGCGCCTGCCCGGTGAGTGCAGGGAGGGAGGGAGGAGGGGGCGGAGCCACGTATTCTCCACGGGCGCCGACGACCAGGATGTCTCACATCCTGAAACGTCATTCCTGATAAGTGAGATGCCTGAGAGCCTTGGGCAACCGTTCTCCGTGGAAAGACCGTGACATGCCCGCACCAGCCACCAGCACAGCCCAGGCACCCGCCAACTCCCGCTCCCGGGTCCTCGTCGCGAGCCTCATCGGCACGACGATCGAGTTCTACGACTTCTACATCTACGCGACCGCCGCGGTCCTGGTCTTCCCCTCGCTCTTCTTCCCGGACAGCGACCCGACCACGGCGCTGCTGTCGTCGTTCGCGGTGTTCGGTGCCGCGATGGTCGCCCGCCCGATCGGCGCGGTCGTCTTCGGGCACCTCGGCGACCGGCTCGGCCGCAAGGGCACGCTGGTGGCCTCGCTCCTCACCATGGGCATCGCCACCTTCCTCATCGGCATACTGCCCACCTACGAGCAGGCCGGCTGGATCGCCACCGCGCTGCTGGTGGTGATGCGGCTCGCCCAGGGCTTCGCGCTCGGCGGCGAGTGGAGCGGCGCCGCCCTGATCGCCACGGAGAACGCCCCGAGGAACAAGCGCGCCCTCTACGGCACCTTCCCGCAACTGGGCGCCCCGCTCGGCTTCATCATCGGCAACGGCCTCTTCCTGGTCATCGGCGCCCTCCTGCCGTCCAGCGCCGGTGCCGACCCCTCGCAGCCCTCCGAGGCCTTCCTGACCTGGGGCTGGCGCATCCCGTTCCTGTTCTCCGCGGTGATGGTCGCGATCGGCCTGTGGGTACGGATGCGCCTGGTCGAGGCGCCGGTCTTCTCCCGGACCCGTGAGGCGGGGCTGGTGCGGAAGCTGCCGCTGGCCACCGTCTTCCGCAGCCACGGGAAGCAGCTGGTCCTCGGTACCTTCTTCATGCTGGCGACGTACGTGCTCTTCTACCTGATGACCACGTTCTCGCTGAGCTACGGCCGTACCGCCGAGGACGCCGCCGTGCCGGGCCTGGGGTACAGCTACACCACCTTCGTCCTGATGATGATCTTCGGGGTGCTGTTCTTCGCCGCGTTCACCCTGGTCTCCGGTCCGCTCGCCGACAAGTACGGCCGCCGCTCCACCCTGATCTGGGTCACCTCCGCGATCCTGGTCTTCGGGCTGGTGTGGGTGCCGCTGATCGGCATGGGCACGCTCGGCGTGGTGCTGTGGCTGGTGCTCGGGTTCACGCTGATGGGCATGACCTTCGGCCCGATGGGCGCGCTCCTGCCGGAGCTGTTCCCGACGAGCGTGCGCTACACCGGCTCGGGCATCTCGTACAACGTCAGCTCGATCCTCGGCGCGGCCGTCGCCCCGTTCATAGCGGTGGCCCTGTGGGAGGCCGGCGACGGCTCGCCGTGGCTGGTCGGCGTCTACCTCTCCGCGATGGCGCTGCTGACCCTGGTCGCGCTGATCGTCGGCAAGGAGACGAAGGACGTCGCCCTCGACGAGGGCGAGACCCCCGCCGGCGCCGGGACCACCGCCGACCGGGACGGGTCCCCCGCCTCCACCGTGGCCCCCTGAGCCGTACGCGTCCCGCCGTGTCCCCCTCCCCCGCGCGGGGAGGGGGACACGGTGCTGTTCTTCACGGCTGCTCCGTGACCACGGCGAAAGCGCCGCCGGAGGGGTCGGCTCCTGCTTCGCGCCGCGGGAGCGGGCGGCCTCGAGCAAGGGACGTCCGGGGCTCCACATCCTCCAGGTACGGGAGAACGGGGCGCAGCCAAACGGGGATGCAGGCGCCGCGGTACGAGGGCGTGCGGGAGGTGGCTGATCATCGGCCCGGCCGTCGGGACGTGCCCGTCGGGCCCTTGACCGGGTGCCGCTTCGACGGAGGATGGGGGAAGAGAGCGGGTCTGCGTGGTGAAGTGTGGGCCTCTGACAACTCCGACAGCAGGGAGCGTTTCCTCCGATGCCCGCCCAGCCCGCACGCCCTGAGCGCAGCGGTCCTGAGACCGCCTCGGTCATGGATGTCCCGCCGTTCAAGCCTTCTCTCGTCAGAGCGGTGTTCAGGGACGTGACCCCGATGCACGTCTCCCGGTCGGCCGCGTGGGCCGCCGCGTCGGTGACGCGGACAGTGCTGACGGAGATCATCGACGGCGCGAGGAGAGCGGCGGCGGAGGCCCGGAGGAAGCTGACTCCCGGGGACCTTCTCTCGGCGATCGACCGGAACGTCGAGCTCGAGGTGGGGAGCAGGTGGTACGACCACAGCCCGACGTTTCGAGGCCTGACCGGTGTCCTGTACGACGCCGAGGGGGGCATCGTGCCTTCTCGTCAGCGCAGCGGGTCGCGCAGACCGAGTGCTGTGGTCGGCGCCCACAGGTTCGAGGCCGGGGTCAGGAAGCTGCTGCGGAGCCAGGGGGTGACGGCCGTCCCGGCGATGGTCCGCGACCTGGACGGAATCGCGAGCGTGTTCCTGACGGACCTCGCCCGGGACGCGGCCATGGTCGTCCGCGAGGGCGGAGTCAAACGTTTCGGTACGGTCACCCTGGCGATGCCGGGCGAACCGGCCCCACCCCCGCTCCTCAAGGATCCCCTCCTGGCCCTGTCCACCCGCAGGGGGGACGGGCGGACCATCGGCGGGGACGACGTCCTGGCCGCCACCACGATGCAGTTGTTCGGCGGCACCCTCAGGCAGCGAGCCCTCGCCGAAGCACGCGCGGCGGCACAGAACACCTCGGCCGGCTGAGCGGGTGGAGCGACAACGGCCTCGAGCTTTCCCCGGCTGCCACGACCGAAGCCGCTCGAAGAGCATTCACCGGACAGCCCTGGGGCAGCAGGACCGGCATCGCGGGGCGCCGACTGCGATCACACGGGGTACGAGCAAGCGGCCTGGGGCCGCACCCCGCGCTGGGGGTGCGGCCCCCGGTGCGTGTGGTGGGGAGAGTGCTTCGGCAGCCCCTGCTTCCGGGCGGGCCGGCCGCCCGCCGTGGCCCTCCTCAGTCGGCCTCCCGCACGCGGGCGGCGGTCCGCCCGGCGAGCTCTCAAACGCCCTTGGCGGCGTTGCCCGAGAGCTCGCCGAGTACAGGCTGCTCCATTCGAGGATCCTGCCCAGGGGGTCGATGCTTCGCCCGCCGCCCCGCCGCACCGCCGCCCCGCCGCACCGCCGCACCGACCTCTCCGCCTCGCGGAAGGCGGGGTTCGCCTGATGCCCCATCGTGATCCGCGGGTGTACAACCCCGTGTGGATGCCGGCTGTCTGTAAGGCGCTGGAGGGATGAGCCTCCGGTGCCTTTCCGTACAGATTGGGGACCAGGTGGGGAAGCAGGTCTGGAGAGTCGTCGTGGCCGGTGGTGCGGCGGCGGCGTTCACGGCCGTGGCCGCGGTGCCGGCCGGGGCGGCCGAGGGTGGGGTCTCGTTCAGCCGTGTCCAGGTGAACGGTGGCAAGCCGATCGTGATCGGGGTGTCGGGGGAGGTCGCGGCGCCCGCCTCCTTCCGGATGGCGACCACTCACAAGTGGAAGTGGCCGGCGGTGTTCCTGTACCGCAAGGGCTCGGGTGACCGGCTGTGGCACGCCATCGAGACGAGCGACTGCGTCAAGGTGCGCTCGGGCGTCTGCGACTTCAACGAGACGATGTACTTCGACCCGGGCGTGTGGGACATGCACAACAGCGAGGCCGGGGCCTGGAAGGTCGGGGCCGAGGTGTACTTCAAGGCCGGCGGTGGTGACGTCGACGCCAAGGGTCTGACGGTCCACGTCAAGCGCGACTCCCGCCTGACCGTCAACGCCTCGCCCGAACCGGTGTCCAAGGGCAAGACCATCACCGTGACCGGAAAGGTCACCCGGGCCAACTGGGAGACCAGGAAGTACGCCTCCTACGGAGGCCGCCGGGTGACCCTGCAGTTCAAGCCTGCCGGCACCACCTCCTACACCACGGTGAAGAAGGTGTACGCGAACGGCTCGGGCAACCTCAGGACGACCGTGAAGGCGTCCAGGACGGGGACGTGGCGGTGGGTGTACTACGGCAACACCACCACCGGATCGTCGAAGTCGTCCGGGGACCACGTCGTGGTGAAGTGATGTCCGCGGTGCCGGCGGGCCGGTGGGGGCCGCGTCGGCCGTAACGGCTGCGACGGTCAAGGCGTCGGGTCCGCCGCGGTCGGGCGGACCCGACGCCTTGCGTCCTGGCCGACCGCGGGCGTCCGTGCACGGGCCTCAGTGCGACGTGAGCCGGCGCGCCGTGCGGACCGTGAGGCCGGATCACCGCTCCGGCGGGCGGGGCCGGACCTCGATGAGGCGGACGAGGACCATGGTCCTCAAGGCCGTCCCCGCCGTACGGGGTCGGACGTGTTCGGCCCCGTGGGTGTACCGGCGGAGCCGGGCTGGTGAGCCCGGACGACCGTGGAATCGACCGTCCGGAGCGTCATGACCTCCCTGCGGTTCGATGTCCGATCAGGCGACGCGGGGCCGGCGCCGACGCGCCACGCCCGACGGCAGCGGCGCCGTGGTCGGCTGACGAAGTCCACGATGCCCCCGGCAGTTCCCGCACCATCGAGCGCCTCGGCGACGGCGGGACCGAGCACGCACGCGTGCCTGCCCTCACGTTTGCGACGCCCACCTGCACCCGCGCCCCCGTCTCCCCACCCGGCGCCGATCGCGTGACGAGGCGTTAAAGTTGCGCCTCAACGGGAGGGCGTTAAATGGCCGTTGTGCCGCTCGCCGAAACAACGCGCGGAGAAACGGCAGCCGGGGCCCGGGCCCCGCAGTTCGGCGACCGCGGAACAGCCTGGCCCGACCGTCAGCCCTCCGCTCCGGGCCTCCCCCGCCGCACGACGGTCCGTCCCGTCGGCGGGCTGCCGCCGTGCCGTGGCAGGATCCGGCCGTGACGTGCGACGTGTGTGGACACGAGATGCGGCAGGTGCCGGTGACGGAGCCGCGAGCGGCACGGGACCTGCCGGTGAAGGAGCGGTGGTTCTGCCCCTGGTGCTACGCGTGGACCGAGCTGGGACACGATCCCCGTGAGGTCTCACGACCCCAGTACCAGCCCGTGCACGAGCGTTGGGAGCGGGCGGCCTCGCCCGAGCTGCCCGAGGACGTGGCCCACGCCTACGACACGGCCTACGCCCACACGGACTCCGGCGCGACCCTGTGCGGCATGGTGCACGACGGCCTCTCCCCCTCCCCGTACTTCTGGACGCCCGACCGGGACCACGCCTGCGCCGCCCGCAAGGAGACCGCCGTCGCCATCGACCGGCGCCGGCCGCCGGAGATGCGCGACGGGAACCGCGTCAGCCCTCCACCTCCCCCGGCTCCTCCTGGCCCCCTTCCAGAAGTCGTCGTCACACGTCACGGCCACATCAGCAGGAAGGCGAGGGTGACGGTTGCCTGGTGGGACTCGGTCGTCCCGGGGCAACGGGTGGTGAGCACCCCTCGGCACCGTGTGCGTCGCGAACGGCCGGCCCGGCCCGGACGGGCCGGCCGAGCGCCGTCAGCGGTTACCTGACGTGGAAACCGTAGACGTGGTGGGTGTCGGCGCCGGTGAAGGGGGCCAACGTGTGGGGCGGGAGCACTGCGACGTCCCATCCGAAGTTCGTCCTCCAGAAGACGACCACCTCGTGGGCGCCCGAGGAGAAGGACGTGACATCGCCCTGTTCGAGCCGGACGTCGCCGGGTCCGGTCCAGCACCGGGCGTGTTCCGCGCCGTTCTCCAGGTACGTCACCCGCACGGCATCCGTGCCGGCGGCGCAGTCGATCTCCTCGGTGGCGAAAGCAGGGGCCGCCGGGAGCGCGAGGCTCACCGCGACGGCCGCCACGGCACCCAGCGCCAGTCTCTTGGATCGGCTCTTCATCGTGTCGTGGTTCCTTCCGGTCGGATCTCCGATGTGACGGTGCTTCAGGTGAAGCATCAACCATCAACCAGCCTCATTTCAACGGTGTGGTGACATGTCCTCACGAGCCGTCCGGCGATGGTGTACGCGGTCACGTCAATCTTGATCAGAACAAGCCGGCCGGCACCGCGTACAGCAATCCCATACAGAACATGCGCCTGATCGAGAAGGATCCTTTCCACCTCACCGTGCCGGACTACTTCGACGCAGTCGAGTAGCAGCCCCAGCGCGCTCTCGTTCATTCGGGGAGATCCATCCGTGAATGAACGAGAGCGGATGTGACGACACTTCCCAGGAGACCGAATGTCCAACCCTTGGCGGTGGGAGAATGCGGAGCAATTCTGCTTGAGTATTTCCCTTGACAGAACCCCGGAAGAAATAATCGACATCTACGGAGCTGACGTCGAAAAGGCTCGCCAGCTACCTCTGAATACAGCTCCCAGCGCGCCCGCCCGGGGCGTTGCACTGCGGGCGGGATCACTGGGGAGGTGGGCTTTCTGTATAGAGTTCGACAACCCGATCGGCTGCACGGAAAGAATCATGCGCGACCTGTCGGAGCACACCGAGTCGATCACCCTTCTCCGGACAGCGAAAGCACTGAAGACGTTCCACTATGCCGCGAACGGGAAAGTTCACGAATGGTTCGAGCCAGGATATCCACCCAGCGTTCGAGGCCGGAGTCGATACAACTTCGCACGCAAGGTCCATGCCCTCACCTCGGCAGGTGCGGATACGATCTCGGCGTGCTCGCAGGTCATCTCTCTGCACATCGGACAGGAAATCACCACGGAAACCCTTGAAGGCCCCCTGCTGTCCGCGGTTGTCGCCGAGATCGACCGGGCCGGCCTGGATCACCCGGATCCTCCCCTGCGATATCCGTCATCTTCCCTGAGGAGTTCCGGTCACCTGGGGCGACGGTTGTAGCAGGTGGGCGGTGCTCCCCGGGCTTCGACCTCATGACGCCTCTTCGTCACCCGGCGGGGCGACCGGCCTCCGGGATTCGACCAGGTGGGTGTCGTCGTCCGAGGTGGGCGTTACTTTGGATGCTGATCGTCACATGCCTTCGCCTCCTGTCACGGCGCGGCGCACCCGGCGGTCGCGTCGACCGCCCTGCCCGAAAGGCCCTCGTGTAGCCCACCCCGGCCGCCGCGCAGCTCCGTGGCAGTCTGACGCAGTACCTCACGACGACGTACGCGCTGGCCGACGGGGACACGCGGCTCGCACTGGAGGCGCTGTCTCGGCTCGTGGCGCTGCTGTCGTCCGCGCGCGACCCGGAGTCCGACGCGCGCCGGCCGCGTCCGCTGCTGCACATCGAGGCGCACCTGCGGGTCCGTCCGGTGGGGCGGGTGCTGAGCGGGGTGGGCGCCCGGCCGGAGTTCCGCTGGTACGAGGACGAGCGGACGCTCGCGCGGCGCTCCGCGCTCACCGCCACGTCCGCGTCCGAGGACCCGTCCGAGAGCGGTGAGTGGACGGCGGCGGACTCGCGGCGGAGGAGATCACCTTGTTCGTCTGGCCGGTGACGAAGGCGAGGTTGGCGAGGCTGTTCCACTCCTCCTTCGCACACGTCCCCCGAACCCGGGAGCGGGGGGACGCTTCTGGCCTTGCGGGAGGGTGACGGCCCCTGGGAGTCGGCCGCCCGGGCGTACCTGTCGGTCAGGGCGGCAGGGTCGGCGGGCGAGGAACGGTGTTGTCTGCGACGCCCGTTGACGTCCCTCTCTCCCACCCCACGCGTACAGCACCGCAAACCCGGATTCATGCTTCCTTTTCACAGGTCAGCCACAGGAAACCGGTTTGCGGGCGGTCACGCCGACGGGCCATACTCCGACTCCCCCCACCTGTGCCGGTCCCGTGTCTCCCTCTCCCCGTGAAGGACTCTGCCCTGATGGGTGTGCTCGTGCGTGTGCAAGGCTCCCTGGCCGTCGCGGTGCCGCAGGGCGGGATGTGACCGGTGGAGATCACTCGTATCGTCGTCATCGGACTCGTCCTCGCGGCCTCCGCCCTCTTCTACCGCCGGGTGACGGGGGAGCCCTCTCCTTCCCGGAGCTCGTCCCGCAGGGCCGAAGCGCTGGGCTTTCTTCCGCAGTCCGCACAGAACACCCTGCTGACAGCGGCCGACGCCGAGTTGGAGCGGGCCGGGGCGGAAGCCGCCCGTGGCCGCTGGGAGAAGGCGGCGCGGTTGATGGCCCGGACGCGGGAGCAGCGTGACTGGGCGCGCCGTTCGTACTACGCCGACGTGCTCGGCACGCACCGGGCCGCGCAGCCGGACGGCTGGCTGGACGCGTGGGAGGCGGCGGCCGGGCCGGACGACCCGGACGCGGCGCTGGTGCGGGCGCGGGCGACGGTGTCCCTGGCCTGGCATCTGCGGGGCGGCGCCTGGGCGAAGGACACCAGCGAGCAGCAGTTCGCCGGCTTCCACGACACACTGCGAAGTGCGCCGCGTCTCAACGCCCGCGCGGCGGAGCTGAACCCGGACGACCCGTCGCCGTACGTCGCCGAGATCTGGGCCGCGCTCGGCCTGGGCCACTCGCACGAGAGGATGCGCCGGACCTGGGCGGAGGTCACCGCCCGGGATCCGTACCACTACGGCGCGCACCGTGCGGCGCTGCAGTACTGGTGCGCGAAGTGGCGTGGTTCGGAGGAGCTGGCCGTGGGCGGGGCCCGGGGGGGGGGGGGCCCCCCCCCCCCCCGCCCCCCCCCCCGCCCCCGGGCCCGGGTCCTCAGGGGAGAAAGCTGGCCGTGGCCTTCGCCCGTGAGGCGGAGGCCACGGCGCCGCCCGGCAGCCTGCTCAGCACGCTGCCGCTGATCGTCTGGTACGAACACCGTGACACCCGCGCGGATCCGGACGAACTACTGGAGCCCTACCTGCTCGACATGGTCGACGCGGCCCTGGCCGACGTGGCCGCGGCCCCGCCGGACCACCCGGACGCGGCGTCCGTACGTCACCTGCTGGCGTACTTCCTGACCCGGCAGCGCCGTCACGACGAGGCGTTGCAGCAGTTCCGGCTGGTCGACGGCTACGTGAACGCCGCTCCGTGGCGGTACTACGACGATCCGGCCGCCGTGTACTGCCTGTGGCGGAACCGGGCGGTCAAGGGCGCGAGACGGGGCTGAGCACCGATGCGGTGGCACGTCACCGGGGGCGCCGGCCGGCGATACTGCGACGGCCGCGACGCACGGATCCCGGCCGTACCCGCGTGACCCACATGTACCCGGCCAGACCGATCGATCCGCGCACCGTCGCATCGGCCCATGCCGGCAGAACGCCGCCCCCGGTGTTCCGTCCCAGGCTCCAGAGGAGGAGCCCGCTCAGTGCGCCGGCCATGACGACGGCGCTTCCGTACCGGACGAGTGTCGTGCGGCCTCTGCCCAGCCAGGACGCCAGGAGCCCGGCCGGGATCTGCACCATCACGTGGAGACTCGCGCAGGTCAGCGGCACGGCGAGGAGGAGGACGAAGGGGGCGTCCGCGGTGGGATCGCCCGGCGGGGTCACGTAGGCGGAGTCCAGCATCCACAACGGCGGTACCAGGAACGTGATCAGGAGTACGACTCCACTCACGTGCATGGCGCCGAGGTGTCTCGGCACCGAAGCCTGAGCCCTGACACTGCGCCCCGCTGAGGCCGGACCCCCGGTTCCCTCGTCCACGGTTCCCCTCCAGCCGCCCGGTAAAGGGACACGCCCGAGTACGTACCCAGGAGATCACCCTGAGGCTCACGCCCCCGCGACCAGGGCCCTGCCCGCGGACACGCCACGAGCAGAAAGGGTCCGCATCGGCTGACAGGCAACCGATACCCGAGAAAGGAAGGCGGCGCCGGGGAGAAGGGACCGGAACGCAGAACACCCGCCCCGGCCAGGGGCCGAAACGGGTGCCGATCACCCCTGCCCGAAAAAAGGGGGCCGTAGGGTTCTTGTGTGGGACGTTCACGAAATCCCCTGACCAGGCACAGCGTGCCTAAATGCTCACGAACATCCCGTCGGACGCAAGATCACTCCCCGACAATATGCAGATGCATGGATTAGCGTCGCGGTGATCCCGCGCCCTGCGCCCCCTGACCTGGGAGCTTCGCGACCGCGACGGCAAGTACGGTCGCCCTTCGACGCCGTCTTCGAAGTCGAAAGATCACCGCAGCCCCCTGTTGCGCTTCGTGAGAGATGGTCGCCCGTGGGGGTCTCGTCCATAGGGCGCGAAGTGGGCGGGGTGGTGTCCCGCGTTTTCGGCCCGCGCTCTCAGCGAGCACGCAGCACCTGCAGCAATTCGACCACCCAGTCTGGATTCGAGGTCGACGTGGGCGGCTGGATTGCGCACCAGAAGGCCGGGCCAGGCCGAACCCCGTCGAGCCGGCCTCGTAGGCCACGACCACCGGGCCCGGCAGCCGCTCCAGCCAGCACACCACCGCCGCGGTGTCGGGGACCAGGTGTTCGGCGAAGACCTCGCCGGTGAGGCCGTCCAGGGCCCAGGCCACGGTCGATCGGGCGTGAACGTCCAGCCCGACCGCAGTACCCGCGATTACGGCACTACCGCTCACGGTCCTCCGTGGCGGCAACCCGCGGCAACTTGCGTGCAAGACCCCGGTCTTTCATTCCCGGTCCCCGCGGCCTTCCCGCCGGGCCCGCCCGGCAGCTGCCGATCACTCCCGGTTCAAACGGGCGGTGTCAAGGCTCGCGAAGCGACCGCGCAGCGGCCCGGCCTTGACACCACGCGCGAAACCGTGAACCTACCCGACCGGGCAGGCCCGGCACCGCAAGTACCGCACTCCATACGGCCTAACATGACGCTGGCACGACACCCTGCGAGGGGACAGGTGCGCTTCAAGGAGGGGGATTGGCGAGCAAAAACAGGCACGACTGGAGTCCTGCCACTCGGGACCAGTTGCGCGGTCCCGAACCGCCGTGCGACAACCCCTCGCCCGCGCATGCGAAGGCAGTCGCTGCCTGCCGAGCGACCCTGGCAGAGGTTCACCGGCTGTCTCGGGACGGGGCCTCGACAGAGAAGACAACTAGGCAGTTCGTCGACTTCCTTACGTCAGTGGAGGTCACCGACGCACCGCCAGTCGGCGCGCCGATGAGGATTGTCCTGATGGGGCGGACGATGGCCGGTAAGAGTACCCTCCTTGCGGCGCTCACCGGCGGGTCTGCGGAGCGGATTGGGGACGGCCGGCCGCGGTATTCGCGCGACGTCTTCGCGGCCCCGGCGGTGGACCTGCACGACGTTGAGATCGTCGACACTCCCGGAGTGGGTGCCAGGGACGGTGCGGATGACGTCGCCCAAGCGATGGCTGAGGTTCCCGGTGCCGACCTCGTGCTGTGGGTTGCGAGCAACGATTCCTTCCAGGAGGAGACTGCACAGGAGCTACGTGCGGTGGCATCGCGAGGTAAGCCTGTCGTTGTGGCATTGAACTGCCGCGAACCGCTCGTGGACGATCTGGACCGCGAGGAGTTCCTGGAGGACCCGGATTCAGTCTTCGCCGAGCACGAGGGTCACTTCAAGATGATCCATTCCCATCTATCCGCTGCCGCCGTACGCCCCGTCGCCGAGGTGATGCTCCACGCCGAGGCCGCCCGCCAGGCGCGGGCGGACGGCGACTACGGTGCCGACCTTTGGGAAGCGAGCCGCCTCAGCGCCCTGCTCGCCGTCCTGGAACAGGAAAGCCGCAAGCACCGCACCGCCCGGCGGGTACTGCGCGAGGCCGACGAGGTTCGCTCGCAGGCACAGGCGTTGAGCGGAGCTCTCGCCACTGTGGAGCGGGAGACCCGAGAGATCGTCGATGTCGGCCGGAGGCTACGCGAAGACCAGGAACGACGGACCGTACGCCTGGTCGATGCCTGCATGCAGAGGATGGAGGACGACGTTGTTCGCCTCGTCGGCCGACGGCAGGGGTGGCCCCAGAACGTCACTGACTTCGGCCCGCAGATCGTCGAGCAATGGCACACGGAACAGGCCGCTCTGGTCGCAGAACTCGACGAGACGCTGGAAGCACGGCTCAGCAACCTCGCGCGAGCGATTGAGGAAGCGGCTGCCGCCGTCGAGCGCGAATGGACGACGGCTGTCCGCCCACACCTTAAGGTCACCGGAATGCGTGACTTCAGGGGGCTGTGGAAGCGGAAAGCAGCCGGGGTTGCGGTTGGGGCAGGCGGAGCGCTCGCCTCCATGGCACTTGGCGCGTACGTGGGTTCTTTGGCAGGTCCGGCCGGCACAGTCGCCGGCGCCGTCGTCATGGGCCTCGGTTCGCTCCTCGTCACTCCGGTGCGCAAGAAGGTCCAGTCACTTTTCACGAGCAGAGCGGAAATCATGGAGGCGAACCGCGATCTGCTGCGGACCGAGATCAGCAAGGTCCTCAATGAGCTGGAGGCCCAGGTGCTGGCCGAGGTGTCTGGGACCCTCGCGGGGGTTCTCGAGACACTCACCACTTCCCACGTGCGACGCGCAAAGGCCGAGGCCGCCGCGTTGGTCGTGGCCGACCTTCTGGCTTGTCAGCAGCAGGTGATTGACTCCGCGGTCTCCACCCTCGACCACGAGACGGTCCGCTGCCTGCTGCGCGTAGACGGCTGGCCTCGCCTAGCTGCGTCCGTTGGGAAGGTGACCCGGCTTCCCGGGGTCTGCATCTTGGTCGAGGTGCCTGAAGAGGCCCTAGCAGATACACGGCTGTTCCCGCCGTCCTCGCCCGAATTCCTGGCCTTCGGGCGCACACCGTCACCCGACCTGCCGGGCGCGTCCGCGATGTCATACGTCCTCGGCCTGACCGAAGGGGTACTGGCCTCCATTTGCTGTCGCCCCGACGGCACCATCGTCACCACCACTGCTCCAGCGCCGAACCAGGTACTGGAGGCATGGTCCGCAACCCTGTCCGACCACCTGGGCACCCCGGTGAAGATCGTTCGACCAAGTGCACCGAGGAGCGTGCCAGCATGAATGACCTTCTGTATCACTCCGCCCCAGCTGTGGCGCGCGACCTCTCGGAGCGGCTCGTCGAGCTGATCCGAAACCTTCGACCCGATGAGGCGTCGAGGCTCCAGCAGATGCTGGCAGTGGACGAACACCATCGTCCCCAGATGGTCCTCACCGGGCAGTACAGCAGCGGCAAGTCGACCTTGATCGAGGCACTCACGGACGGCAAGTATCAGGTTCGGAGGGGCTCGGCGGTCACGACGGACAGGGTCGAGGTCTTCAACTGGGACGGCATGGTCGACCTGGTCGACACCCCGGGCGTGCAGGCGGGCCGGCCGGAGCACGACGAACGCGCGGAGGAGGCCCTACGCTCCGCAGATCTTGTGCTGTTCACCGTCACCGTTGACTTGTTCGACGACCGCTTGGTCGAACACCTGCGGCACATCACCGAGGATCTGCGAAAGGCGCCGCAGTTGCTTGTGGTACTCACCAAGTGCCGCAGCCTCCGCGCGGCCGAAGGAGTGCGGGAGGCCGAGGTCCGTGAAGCTCTCGGCAGCTTCGCCGACCAGGTGCCGTGGGTCGAGTGCGACGCCAAGACCTACCTGGATGGGCTAGGGGTGGACCCGCCGCGGGCCGCCCGCCGCATCGCGGCGTCCCGGATGGACGAGGTCAGGGACGCGATCAACCGGATCGCGCGGGCCCGCGGCGACTTGGCCCGCTTCCGTGTGGCGCTCCAGCAGGTCGCCCTCGTCGCAGGCGAGGCACTCGCCGCGCTCACGGACGACCCCGACGAGGAAGCAGTCCTGACTGTCCTCGCACGCCAGCGGAGCGCGCTCACAACGCACCGCGGGCTCTTGGACTCGGCCCTGGAACGGCAGGAAACCGCGTTCCGCACAGCGTGTATCCGGGCAGCCGAGCACCTCGCTGACACGGTGGAGTCGATCCAAGAGTCGCCGAACCGCGACTGGTCCAGGGTCGAAGCCGCCTCCGTGACTCTGAACGACGAGCTGAGCTCGGCGAACCAGAGGTTCGTGGACGGGGTACGCGCCGTCCTGGCCTATCAGTTGGCCGACTTCACCTCCGAGGTGCGGGAAATCGAGGCGTCGCCGTACGCCCGCCAGTTGCTCGCCCTTGACGTCCAAGGGGACATCGAGACGCAGAACATCCCGGTAGACCCAGGCCTGGTACGCCAGCCAGGTCGGAAGCAACCCCGCGTCCCAGCCTGGGGTCCGAAGTTCACCGAGCATCTGAAGGCCTTCCAGAAACTCTGGGGCGCAGGCGACGGCATCAAGAACTCGGCAGGCAGCGCGGGACACAAGATCGTCTACAAGGCTGGAAAGCTCGTCGACATCAAGTTCAAGCCCTACCAGGCCGTGCGCTGGGCGAACAACATCGGAAAGGGTGCCAAGATCGGCGGCGCTGTACTCCCTGTTGCCCTTGAGACGTATGCGGTTGTCAAAGAGGAGCGTCAGGAGGTGCGGGCTGCGAAGGAAAAGATGCGCCGCCGGAACGCCCTGGTCGGCCGCGTTCTTGCGCAGTGCGATGACATCTCGAGGAAGACGCTTATCCAGGTGCGCCTTGAACTCGACGGCGAGTTCGGCAAGGCGCTCCGCGCGATCGACGAGGTGAACCGGTCAGTTCGCGACGCGAGGGCCTCCCGTACCGACCTGGACCGCGAAATCAGCGCGATCCAGGTCGAAGCCCAGTCAATGCTCGATCAACTCGGAGCGCCCACGCTGGAGGCGTGAGAGTCGAAACGGGGCCTGATCACTGTTACCGAACGGACGGCCGAGATCCTCGACCGACGTACACTCCGGACATCGGGTCAGCCGGCTGGTTGCGAGGGGCGTGAGCAGGAAGAACCGGGAGGACAAACCCTACCGGCGTACCGGCCTCGCCCTACGCCCTGCACCGCAGGCCCCCGGCCGTACCCTCAGCGACCGCGCTGTGAGGCAGGTCTTCGACCCCGTGCGCCACAGCGGAGTACTGGAACGCCTTCCCTCCAACGAGCCTCTGCGCTCAATTCGCTGGCTGAGGGACTCTCAGATGTCTCCCCTGATGCGCTCCGTGATCGTGTCAGCCATGCCGTAAGCAAGGCCGTGGGATCGGCGTAACCCGGAAGCAATCCGAGCACTCCCACCCCTGGCGGCCCTACTACAACCACGAACACAGGTATTCGGCGATCGGCCTGCACCCCGGCCAGCGTGCACCACGGCACCGCCGCCCTCCCCCGCCAGCAGCGAGCGCTCATCCTCACCCAGGCATACGCGGCGCATCCCGAACACTTCGGACGCGGCCCCGGCAACTGCCCATGGCCATGTGGATCAACGAACCCCGACCTGGGACAGAACCGCAGAAACAGACCCTATAGCCGCAGATTGCCTCAATTGACTTGACAGCTTCAGGCATGATCGCCGAAGTGGTCCTCGTACCGACATCTGCACTCACACGAACGCGACATGACAGCCCATCACAGGTCGATCTCACTCAACCCGCGACCTCGCAAAGTCCGTGCGCTCAGACTAGCCTTCCGAAGGTGTAGGGGACGCGGATCAGCAAGCGACAGGAGGGGTACGTGGGGTTCTGGCACACCGGCTACATGGAGTTCCATGAGCCGACCGGATTCGAATCGGCCGGACCGCCAGCCCTGCCAAAGCCCCCTCGGTTTCACTGCGCTGAGTGTGGACTCGTCTTCTCGTCCGAGCGCGCCCGCCGAGCACACCGCTTCGACGGTCATGCGACCAAGCGGCCGACCCTCCTCTTCAGGGGACGAGAGTGCGGGCGCACGCGCTTGATGGTCACGAGTTCGAGTGACTCCGCCGATTGGGTGACATCGGATGTCGAATCCATCACCGTCAACGGCCGCGAAACCTCGACATCTGAGGCCGCCAGCTTCCTCGCGTCCGTGAAGGTCGGCGTCCAGACAGTGACTGTTTCCAATGGCCCACTGAAGCGGACGTTCGAGTTCGATTTCTGCCTTGCAGAAGAAGACGACCTCTGCCTCGTCGACCAGGCCTTGGAGAAGCTCATCTCCAGTCGCGAGTTGAGTCGCAACGCAATCGACACCTTCATCATGCGTGCCGGCCGCGGGACGACGGCCCGCCGTTACCGCGAAGGTCTGGCGACATACCTGTACGGCGTGCTTGCGCGTGAGGAGGTCGAGGACCCCGGCCGGGTAGATGCGTCGGGTGCGCCGCTCTACGAGCAGCGGTACAACAGCGCCGTCTCTTTTCTGTCGGCCTTCGACCGGCCCGCAGCGGAGGCGATCTGCGGTTTGGTCGCGTTTCACTACAACCAGTTCGCACTTGCGGTGCGCAAGACCAACAGCCACCGCGTCTCCGACGTCGCGGCGCGGTTCCGATCCATCCTCACAGGCGGCTCATTCGTCACAACAAGCCTGGCCGACCGGTCGCACGGAAGCTTCGATCAGGCCTTGAGCGACTCCGTTACCGAGGACCTCCTGGACGTCGGTGCAGCGGCTTTGGACGGGGCCCAGTCATCAGTGGTTACCCAGCTGCTGCCCTCGCTGGGCGAGCTCCGCCCTCAGGACCAATTCAAGGTCCGTCTCATCGCTGCTGAGGCGCTGCTCGCCGTGGGAGACATCGATAGTGCATCACGACACGGCGAGGCGCTCAGGCACTCTAAGGAGACTGGCGCCTGGTACGCAGGATTTCGGACCCGATTGCAAGAGGTAGGACGTTGAGCAACGAGACCATTCCAGAGCCCGGCGCGGAGTCTGGGCCGAGCGTCCCCGCGTCGGCTACCGCTACCGGCGATGACACCGCCTCGGCCGCGCCTGCTGACAATGCGCCGGCGGCATCCGTTGCGGAGGAGCGGCCGCATCGGGCCAAGTCCAAGACTAAACCAAAGCCGATCATTACCTCGATCGAGGAGTTGCTGACGTTCGCCTACAAGTCGAACGCTCGACTGCTTGAGTTCTCGAAGGAGGACCTCAAGAAGCTGACGATTACCGACGAGGGCATCGCGTCACAGAGCGCGCTGGTCGGGTCTCTCGCGCCGACAGACCCAACATTGTCGACCCCGTTCAAGCTGCTTCAGTATGCAGCGCGCCAGGGGGTCCCCCTCAAGCGTGCCGAGGATGGTGATCTCGCGCGGGCGTTGAACCGGCTCGTTGACCTCGCGGTAGTCGCAATGGGCAACAGCCCGGTGTTCCGGGTCTGGGTGGACCAGCTGGTCGATCCCCGCAAGGATCCGCAGCTCCCGACCGAGCACGTGCGTGTCGAGGCCCGGCGGGTCGACGCCGAGAAGTTTGGACTGGCCCCGAAGCAGTTCAAGGCCGCAGACCGTGAGCGCCTCGTCAAGAACGCGACCGCGTGCTATGGAATCCTCCGCGCGCTCCAACGTGAGTGGACCCTGGATCAGTTCATCGATGCGTCGTACGACTCTGTCTGGAAGCACGAGGCCCCAAAGACAGCAGGGCTAGAGCGAGCCGTCAGTGAGATCGGGGCAAGCAGCGATCTGGACGTGCTCGGGATCGTCGGCGAGAACTACCTCGACCGGATCGCCCGTTTGGAACAGCAGGTCACAAAACTTGAGCATGAGGCTGGTGCTGCGCGGAATCGCGAGACTCGGCTCCGCCATGAGCTTTCGACCGTCGAGGAGCGTGAGCAATCTGCGCTGGCTCGCGCCGACGTGTTCTCTGCCGACGTGGTGCGACTACAGAAGGAGCTCGCGGCTGAGCGCGACAACAGAGTGGTCGACAAGAGCCATATGGCGGACGACTACGAAACGCTGCGAACGCGCATCATCCGGCGCCTCGGGGGTGAGATCGATCTACTCACCGATGGTCTGCACGCACTCCGGAACGGTGCGCCCAACGTCGCGGAGGAGTTCCTCGACCGTTCCCTGCTTGCGCTCACGCGTGAGGTCGAGCAGCTGAAGGACGCGTCTGGAGGCTTCGCGTGATCGTCGGGTTCGACTTCGGAACGACCAACAGCCTGGTTTCGGTGGTAGTGGGTGACCGCGTGATCGACGTGATGGACGTCGAGACCGGCCGGCCACATCCCTCGATTGTCCGGTACGAAGGCGAGCAGGTAGTCGTCGGCCGCGATGCCAAGGACGCGTTGGGTGCCGCGGGCATTGGGGTGCACGGCAACACGGTGAAATCGCCGAAGTTCCTCCTCGGCGAGGAGGCGATCGCCGTCGGAGGCGTTGACCGAAGCCCGGTGGACATCGTTGCGGACGTCGTGCGGCACGTCCGATCGGAGTCCCTGCGCAGTCCGCAGCGGAAGGTGCTCGGCGGCCTGGACAACGCTGTGGTCACGATCCCCGTGACCATGAATGGGCACCGGCGCGCGGCGCTGCGAGAGGCGTTCGCCGGGGCCGGGATGGGTGTAGCGCAGTTCGTCCATGAGCCGCTCGCCGCCCTGTATGGGTTCATCCGGGGAGCAAACGACCCAGAAGAGATGGCGCGGCGGCTTGCACGACGAAACGTCCTGGTTGTCGACTGGGGCGGCGGAACGCTGGACCTGACTCTCTGCCGAGTCGACGAAGACCAGATTCGACAACTTCGTAACGGTGGCTCGACCCAGGTCGGCGGCGACGAGTTCGACAAGGTAATTCGCGACGAGGTCGTGAAGCGCGCTCGGGCTCGCGGAAGTGCCACTGACGACGACCTCGCGATCCCTGAGGCTGAGCTCCGGCTCCTCCAGGACGCGGAGCGCAACAAGATCGAGCTCTCGGCTGACCGCGTTGACGTGACGTTCTACCGGCCAAGTTACTTCCAATCAGGTGCCACGTTGCAGTACCAGCTCACGCGTCAGGAGCTGGAGGAGATCACACGGCCGCTCGTGACGGCAGGTATTGATGAGATCGAGTCGCTGCTCGGCAGCTTGTCGATGGCGCCCGGCCAAGTCTCGCTAGTCGTCGTGGTCGGTGGCATGGCGGCAATGCCCGCGATTCGGAGCCGGTTGCACGAGTTGTTTGGCCCGGACCGAGTTGAGGTGCCGACGAACAGTGCCACGTTGATCTCACAAGGAGCTGCGTGGATTGCGCATGACAGGCAGAGGCTCCGACTGGCAAAGCCCATCGAACTCGAACTCGCCCGTGGGTCGTTGATGCCGCTCCTCGCTGCGGGCACTGAAATGCCTCTGGGTGGCGAGGTCAAGCACGAAACCCTCCACCTGTACTGCGCGGATCCGACGGACGGGAAGGCGAAATTTCCGATCGCTACTCCGACCGCGTTGTCATCACATCCGCAGGCGAGCGAGCGGCGAACGTCGCTGGGAATGATCACACTCGGCGTCGACAAGACCGCGCCGCCATTGCACGAGCGCCTCGAGCTGGAGGTCGTTCTCGACGATGACTTGGTGTTGTCGGTCGAGGCGTCATCAAGCCAGAAGCGCGATCGAGTCACGGCGTCGTACTACGACCTGGAGTTCGGCCTTGGCCTCCCGGCTGCGGCTATGCCCGGAGGCGCTGCCGCGGACCCAAAAGCACCTGAAAAGTCCAAAGTCGTGCCACAAGCGGGACTAGTCGTCCGTGCGAATGTGGCGAGGGACAAGGACCAGGCGACCGTTCCCGGCGACGTGCTGTATCTGCACAATTCAGGGGCCTTCGCCCGGCACGTGCGCGATGGAGCGACAGAAGCCCAGGTACGGGAACACCTCTACTACAAGCCGTGCGCCGTCTGCAAGCGTCAGTGGGGGCACCCGGAGTGTCGATGCGGATCGGCGTGACATGGCGAGCGCCAAGGCACTCGTGCGAGTGCTTGACCGCGAAACGGAAGTCGAGTCTGGAGTCCGCCGTCCGATTCGTCTGACTCCCGATGGATATGCGGGCGTCGCGTATGCGGGCTCCGTCTACCCACTCCGGCGGGGCGATCTCATCGACTTGGGCGGATCGAGCTGGGAACTCGCGGACTGCGATCGTTTCCTGTTCGCCGGAGCAGAGGTTCCGTACGCTCCCATTGCCGGTGAACCGCTGGAGGCGGCCAGCGGTTTCGACGTCGAGTGGCACCTCGAAACCAACCAGTACGGGCATCACGTCGTCTTCAACGCGTCGGAGCGCGTTGCCAGCAACTTAGTGTCAGCGCTTGAGGACGCAGATCTCAACGTCCAGCGCTGGGACGTCAGCCATCGTCCAGCAGATGACGGCAACTTCTACGACTGGTTCGCGCGTCTTCGGTTCAAGGGCAGCCAGGCCGAAGCACTTGCGCTCGTCGGGGCTGTCATCGCACCGCCGTCGTCTCTCGCGCCGGCGGTGCCAGTCACGGATCCGGCCACCGCTCGACTTGCTGATGCCGAGGCTCGGATCGAGGAGCTGCTCAACCAGCTGTACGTAGCGACACGCAAGGGCGAGGCGGCTGAACGTGAGCTCGCGCAGCTCCGTCACGATCTTGCCAACGCCGAAGCGAGCGAGCATCAATATCGAGAATCCGTTGCCCTCGCAGAACGCCATCATTCAGATCTGCAAGAGCAACTCGCTTTGCTCCGAGAAGGCCTGGGAGGCATGGCTGACACGGCGGAACTGGCGAAAAGCCTCGCGGACGCCGAGGAACTGCGAGAACTCGCTCTTACCGAGAACTCCCTGCTGCTGGAGCATGTGCGAGCGGCCGACTCGGAAGCCGCAGAATGCGGAGCGCGCGCTGACGACCTGGCGGCGCAGGTAGACACTCTCCTTGGGAGAGTGGCGGAACTTGAGGCGTTGGAGACTGAGCGACTTCGTGCCGCGACCGCGCAACGGCCCCGGCGAGGGGGTGTCATTGAGTTCCTGCCTCAGGCGTTCAGCCGCCTCGAGTTCGTTCTCGACGCAGTCGATGTGATCGCCAACCTCGATTTGCCGGCGTCCACGATGAAAGCACTTGCTGAGATCGACTCTGGGCGCCCTGTCGGGAAGGACCTTTCGGGAATGCGTGGCTGGTTTGAGGTGACGAAATTGGCGACGGGCATCGCGGGAAGCGAGCGACTTGGCCGCATCTACTACAAGCCGGACGGCCAAAGAGTGCTTGTCAGTGTGCACATCGAACAGGACGAAAAACATCAGAGACATCACATCGAGAGGCTGCGAGCCTTCTGACCCCGGTTACCGACGTCTGAGGGCAGCCTCGATGTCGGGGTGTTTGCGGCGCAGTTCCTTGGCATCGAGCTTGGGAACTTGCAGCCGCCATGCTGTGGAGGGCATGGCGGAGTCCGTTGATGGGCTGTCCGTCATCGCTGCCCCATGGGGTTGGTACCTCGGGCGCCTGCGCCTGCGCCCCACTTAACCGGGGAGTTACCGAAAGCCAGGACGGCCTTGAGGGTGGATCGGGCACGTCCTGGCAACTTTCCAGAATCCAGTCGTCCGTACTGGCCTCTCGTCCGAAATCAACACCTATCCTGAAGCAGGGTCAGGTAGTTTCTGCCGATGCAACGCTCCGGCAGCCGACAAGGGGTGGCAAGTGACAGCGGATGTCCGTGGGCCGGCATGGGCACTCGAGGGATTGGGTGCGCGGTCCGGGCGCTATCCCCTAGCGGTGGAGGGCCCGGTGATGCGGGCGGTGGACCGGCTGGTTCCTGGAGTGTCCACGGTGACCCGCTACATCCGTTACCACTCGCTGTATGCGGCGATCGCGGCGCACGCGGAACGGAACGCTTGGGACATCACCGCGTGTCGCCGGGCGGTCCGCCGCTGCGAGGTCCTGCTGGCGGCGCTCCAGCACCACACGGAGGCAGATCCGGCGTGGCTTTCCCACGGGGTAGATCGGGTGCGGCGTTTCTGCACAGAGGAACTGGAACTCGCACGAGCCGCCGACGAGGAGCATCTGAGCCAGTCGTACTCACCCCGCCGCTGGGGCTTTTGGGAGCAGTACGGCGGACCCGCCACGGTGCTCGGCACCGTGGACGTCCGGGACGGAGTGCTCAGACCCGGCCGGCACCTGTGCCCTCCCGCGGTCAAGGAACTCTTCGCCCCTCTGCTGTCTCTCGTGGCGCGGGACGTCGTGTCCTTCGCCGAACTGGAGACGGCGGGACAGGCGGCTCTTGGTGTCCCGTGTTCGGCCGAGCGGGAATGGCTGACGGACGTGCTGACCGCAACTCGCGATGGAAGAACCCACGCGCAGGGGGACTGGGAGGCGTCCGACCGCACTCGGCGTGCGACCCTACGTATCCTCGGCCGGGCGATCGATCTCCACGGTCATGAGGGCGACGGGTATCAGGAGACGCTGCGCTCCGCGGTGGCCTTCGGTGGCGAGGCGACAACGGATCCCGTTCTGGCGGCGATTCCCGAGACGGCCGGTTGGTGGGGGGTGCTGCTGCGCCACTACTCCGTCGGTGCCTGGCGTCGGCTGTGGGCGGCACTGGTGGCCGGTGTCGGCTCCAAGGACGGCGAGGCCGACCGGTCGGCCGAGGAACTGCGCGACTGGCTGGCGCAACAGGCCCCGGATGCGAATGTGCGGCGGGTCCTGGGCAACCTGCCTCCGCTCAAGAACGCGGCAGGTCAGTTGTTGCCGGTCGAACGGCACCTTCTGACGCAGGGTGCCGATGCCCCGATGACCAATGTGCTGCTCCTGATGGTGGGTGCGCTGCGCTCCCGAGAGGGTCATCTGCCAGACGACGTACGGGCCGTCTTCCTGGGCCGTCAGCGGCGCTGGGCCGAGTTCCTCGACCCGACGTGGGTCGACGGCCTCATCGACGACTACGCCGACCGGCCGGTCCGCGACCTGGCCGCCCGGCTGGTGGACGACATGCTCGCCCAGTCCCGCAGAGTCGCCCTCGCGAAGCTGCGCACCGACCCCGCGACCGGCGGACTGAAGATCTTCTCCCGTCTGCACCTTCGCAACGAGCGTTATTTCAAGACCGGTGACGAAGGAGACTCCGACATCGGCACCCGCATCCCCCAACTGGGCTCCCTGGCAGCACAGCTGGGGCTTTTTGTCGTCCGCGACAACTGCCACACCGTCACCGCGCAGGGACGGCGAATCCTGGAGACAAACCCGTGAGCGCGGCGCAGCACACCCGGTTCGCATCCCCCGTCACACTGCTGAGAGAGTGGAGCGAACGCAGCGATCAGCAGGCGCTGCACGAAGCACTCTTCCTGGGTTTCACAGTTGATCTTCCCTTCCTGGAGAAGGTCGCCATACCCGTCGCCCGTGGCCTTGGTGCCCGTACCGCGGTGATCGGTGATGCAGCCCAAGGGCTGTACGACCCGGTCGATGTGCGCATGGCCGGACGCAGTTATCTGCACGGCCTGGCCTCCTGCCAGCGTGCGTTCCACCCCAAGGTCGTCCTTCTGATCGGAGAACACGCCTGCCGGCTCGCAGTGGGTTCGGGGAACCCGACGCTGTCCGGCTGGGGCGCCAACGAAGAGCTGTGGACGGTGGTGGAAACCGAGGACGACGACTCCCACGCGCTCCTGGCCGACCTCGCCGACTGGCTGGAGGCACTGCCCTCCGCCGTGGAACTGGCCTCTTGGTCGGCGAGTCATCTGGCGGAACTTGCTGCCCTTCTGACCGAGCGGCATGTCAACGCCCCGGCCGGACCGGAAACCGGTGTCCGGCTTCTGCACAACTTCCAGAAGAGTCTGCTGGACCAACTGCCGCTCGGTCCTGTCGACGAACTGCACACGTACGCCCCGTTCGTCGACGAGGCCGGTCATGCCCTCAGCGGGCTGCTCGGCCGTCTGACACCCCGCCGCACCATCCTCGGGCTCCAGCCTCGCTGGTCGAGCTACGACGCCGGAGCGATCAAGAGGGCACTCGGCGGCTTCGACGTGCAGATCCGTTTCCTCGAGGAGACTCGGATGCGGCACGGCAAATTCGTCGAGTGGCAGGCCGGCGGCCGCCGATACGCTCTCACCGGGAGCCCGAATCTCACCCGCGCCGCGCTGTGCACCAGCACCCGGGACGGCGGCAACTGCGAGCTCGCCGTACTCGCCGCCGACACCGCGCCGCTGCTTCCCGAACAGGGGCGCATCACCTCACTCGCGAGCCTGACGGGTCGCACCATCCGGCCCTTCCAGTCACCCGGTCACACGCTCGTCCTGCTGGGCGCGAAGACGGACAGTGAAGGCCTGCACGTCTCTCTGGCGCACCCCCAGCCCCTGCCCGTGGTGATCAGCACGTCTCCGGACGGTTCACCGGGTTCCTGGACGCAGACCGGAACCATTCCGGCGGGGGCGGCGGCCTGCTCCTTCCCGCTGCCCGAGGTTCCTGGTGCGGCGGTTCGCGCCACGTGCGCCCGTCCTGACGGCACCACCGCCGAATCCGCCGTCGTCTTTGTGTACAGCCCCGTGCACTGCGCACGGCGCCACAGCGCCGACAGCGGTCCCCGGCTGAGATACGACTACACGGCGCAGACCCTGTTCGCCGACGAGCGTGCCGCACGCCGTTTCGAAACCGATCTGCTGCGCCTGCGCGAACTCACCGCCGGAACGTCCGCTCCCCGGGTGAGCCCGGCGGGAGACACGACAACGGGCTCGGTGACATCGAGCGGCGTCGACCGCTGGGACGCCTACCTCGCCGACTGCCGCCGGATGATCGGGGCGCCGTTGACGGATCTGGCGTTCGGCACCTCGCCGCTCGACCTGCCGCAGGCACCCTCGTCGCGGTGGATCGTGTCGGCGGTCACCCTTGGCGTGCAGGAGGAGGACGACGAAGATCACGAGGACGAGACGGAGGAGGTGGACCTCCCCACCACGAGCGAGCCGCTCGCCCCGTACGTCGCGCCAGAGCAGCGTGCCCGTTGTCGCGCCTGGGCCCGGCGCTGGGTCGCGGCGCTCACAGACCCTGACGGTTCAGCCGCAGCACCGGTTCCGGTCCGGCTGCTCGTGGCCAACCTGTACGTCCAGCTCCTGGCCGCCGGAGTCTGGGACGAGCAGGACCAGAGCTGGCGCGACGGACTCAGCCGCCTCCTCGAAGCACTCCGTTCCGAAGACCTGACGGACGATGCGGACCACGATGCGCCGCCCGAGACCCGGCGACGGCTGGACGCGGTGGCGGCCGTGGTGATGACACTGCTCGTCCAGGACGCCACCTTCACCGGCGGCGGCGAGCACGACGTACTCGCGGCCCGCGCCTGGCACGGCGGCAAGGCGATGATCGCGCGTGCCGAGCCCGCCGAGGCGGAGGACCTGATGATCCCGCCGGAGCGGGCGCTCGCCCGCGTCGCGCCCTGGAGCGAGGTGGACAGACTCATCGCTCTGGCGCAGGAAGACGACCCCTACGCGGAGGCGATAGAGGGGCTCACCGCGGCCGGCTGGTCGGTCGCGTGCGAGGACGGGCTCTGGGAGATCACGGGCTCCTTCGGCAATCCGCTTCCGGTCGTGGCCAAGGCGGCCGAACGACTCGGGCGGCACCACGCCGACGGCGTGCTCGTGCGAGCCCGCAGCAAGAACCGCTGGGCCTTCATGGCATGGGCGGACCCCTACCTGGTCCTGCTGAATCCCCCGGCACGCGTCTGGTTCACCTACCAGGTACGCCCCCCTGCCACACCGGAATCACGGTTCAGCGGCGGCGACCTTTCCGCGGTACCCGGCCGCGTCGGTTCCCCGACCCCGCTGCAGAAGGGCCCGTCGGAAGCTCTCAGGAAGATTCTCGCCGAAGCAGGTCTCACCTACCCGGAGTTGGTCAGTCGCCTGTTCACACTCGACACGTGACGGGGAAGGAAAGCGATCAGTGCCGTAACACCACCGGCGACGGACCGTCGAGCGGCTGATTTCCCTCGATTGACCTCGTCTCACCGTCACGCCGCTGCTCAAGGCGGGCAGGCGCGATGATGGTGGGAGCCTGTCCGGGAGGCAGGGAACTGTCCGCTCCGAGCACTTGGCAGCGCGCCAGTCCGTGCCGGTACCACAGTGCCGCCGTCCACGCACAGAGCAGCGCGTCGATGAGGTCCTCCCGGTGCTTGTAGTCAGCCGCCTTCTGAGGTGAGGGCTCGGAGAGCAGTTGACGGGAGACCGGGTGGGAGGAGAGCAGGAGGGGCGGATCGGCGGTGGCCAGGCCCGCCATGTGCCCGATCAGCCTGTCGCACTCCGCCGCCCGTACCGCTCGCCACTGTGCTGTCGGAACTCGTGCCGGTCGGCGCTTGTACGTGGGGCGTTCCTGGTCGTAGCCCAGCTCGGCGGCTCCGACCAGGGTCGTGTACGGATAGCACTCGGAGAAGACCGGGCCGCCGGTCGGCGGCCCGCCCCTGCCGTCGTCGTAGGACCAGCCCGACTCCTCCAGCCGTTCCCGTAGCAGCACTCCGGCCTGTCGGGGAGAGCTCTGGTTGGTACTGTTCGCGCTCACCTTCCAACGGCCGTACCGTCGGCCGACCTCCCGCTCGCAGGGCCGCTGGCCAGCCGGGTTGTCGACGACCAGCGGTGCGTCGACGAATGCCAGGGTCGATCCGTCGACGGCTGTCCTGGCCAGCCATGACATCGTCTCCTCGAGTCCACGGGTCCAGCCGCATTCGATCACCACTCCGTGCGCGTCGATGGCGGCCACGCCTGTTTCATTGGGCTGGGTGCGGGCTCCGCTCTGCGCCCAGGCGAGGTCGATGCCTATGAACCGTTCGATCCGCATGCATTCGTAGTACCAGAGAACCGGAACCGGCCACCGGTGAGGCGCGGTACTCCTCAGACAGCGCCCCTATGGTGTGGTGATCGAGGAGATCCCTCACCGGTGCCCGGCATCGTCTCGGGCGGGCCGCCTGCGGACTTATGGACGTCCGGGAGGCGGGAAGGAGGATCGAGCGGTGTCGTCACTTCGCGGGCGCGGGAACCATCTGCACGCTCGTAGCTTCGGAAAGGAGGCTCTGGGTGCTGGGGTGCCGCTGATAAACGGCATCGATTTCCTCCGAGGCTGCCACGTCGTCGGACGGACGGGCGAGCTGCCTGGCGACCGCATCCCTGAGCGAGTCGGCCATCTCCGCGTCCAGCTCGACCACGCGCAGCCCCTCTACGATTCCGGTGCTTGAGTCGACGAGCACCATGTAGGCCATGAAGGGTTTTCCGATCCCTCCAGGCACCCCGACCCTACGGTCGCGCTGCCGATGGGCTTCCCAGGGTGAATCGCCCCAGCCGAGAGAGTCCGATTGGCGGTCTGGTCGATCCGGAGTCTCGAACCGGTAGCACCACATGAGATGCCCGTTCCCAGGGACAACGGCGAACGTAGCCGCGCCAGTACTAAACGCGTGCTTTTCACCAGCCGTGAGCCCATCGAACGCATAGATGATCTCTACGTATGGGTCGTTGAGTACAAGATTGGCCGCGGATTTCGGCCAGTTGACCTGCTTCGGGTAAGGAGCACCTACCACCAGCGAGTACCCCATGATCCATCCCCTCCTCGAACCGGTCCCGGCCCGATCTTTCCAAAACGCGGCTCGGGCTCGCCGGTACCGCGTGGCCCAGATCCTGTAACCGGACCACGTACTGTCGCCCTACTGCCCGCCTGACGCGGTCTTCGTCTCTCCGCCGTGTCGGGTCACCCGAGGCCGGCACCGCACACGCACCGCGCCGTGGGTGAACGCAGGGTCGGTGGACTTGCTCGCCCACACGTACGCCTCGCCGGGCTGGAGCTGCGCCATCTGCTCCGAGCGCAGTCCGGCGAAGGAACTGTTCGCCTTCTGGAGGTGCTTCAGCCAGGCCGGGGAGGTGAACTTGTGCAGGATGACGTGGTCGGAGAGCTCGATCAGCGAGATCGGCACGGAGGGCGGGTCCTGGCTGGCAACCAGGATGCTCATGCCTTTGTGTCGCATCTCGCGGACCGTCTCGACGAGGCCGGCAACTAGGTCGGGGCTGTCGATGTACTTGTGCGCCTCGTCGAAGACAACCAGCTTGTTGAAGTGCCCTTCCTCGTCGCGGGCTTCGGCGAAGAGCTGCATCAGGACGACGAAGAGGCCAAGGGCCTCGTCCTTCTCGATGTATTCGTCCCGGAGGTCCACGATGATCAGTCGGCCTGGGCGGATGAGGCTGGTGAGGCTGGCGTTGTCGTCGATGTACTCCTCGGCGAGGTTGAGACGTTCCTGGGCGAGCTGCTTGACGTGGTCGGGCATGCCCGAGTCGTCCACGCCCTGCCGGATGGCGGCGAGGCTCAGGTTGTCGCGGTTCGCCCGCATGATGCGGGTGAGCTGGCGGATGTACGTGGACTGGTTGCCGACTGCGCCCATGAGGAAGCGCCAGTGGGATGCCTGGAGTTCTCCGGAGGAGAAGGCCAGTGGCTGGACATCGATGCCGGGGAATTCTCGCTTGCGTTCCGCGACTTGGGCCTCGGGCGTGAGGAGCAGGACATCGGTCAGGGCGCGTGGTTCGGCCCCGTAACGCTCTTTGAGGACCTTGAGCTGCGCCTGGTCGTCGTTGGGGCGCACCATGGAGGTGAACTCCGGGGCATAGTCCATGGTCCGGCTGTAGTGGAACACCACGGTCGCGAGCGGGTGGGGCAGTTCGTTGACGGGCGGGGCGGGCAGCGAGGCCATCTCAACGATGCTGCCCAGGGTGTAGCTCTTTCCGCCTCCCTGGACACCGAAGAGGCTGATGGTGTGGGTCTCGTAGAGGTCGACCGCGACCTTTCGTCCGGCAACCTCACCGAGCACGCCGTGCTGCAGGGACGGGCGGGAGACGCCGAGGAAGATCTCGGGGATGCTTCCCACAGAGGACGTATCCAGCGTGACCGGAGTGGGCTGGGCGTCAATGGTCGACGCCTCGGGGAAGCCGCGCCTGTCCAGCTCGGTCTCCGTCCGCGGTGGAACCTGGTTCGCTGCCGACGAAGCATCGGACGGGGTGCCGTGCGGGACGGGCGACTCTGCCTGAGGCCCGGGCAGCGCAGGTGCGCCATCCTCGACCGATTCGTCCATGCTGCCTTCCGAGCGACGAGGCTGCATCTGGTCGCCGGGGAACGCCGGGGCATCGCCCGCTCCGGAGCAGTCTCCGGCCGAGTTCTCTCCGTCGTTCCTGTAGAGCTCCTGCGCCGGAGTGTTCGCCCCATCCGCTTCCTCGCGCCCAGGAGCTCGGAACTCCGCGTCAGCGAGTCGCGGAACGGACAGCTGCAGAAGGGCCAGGGTGGGAGCGGTGACCGCTCCGTCCGCATCCGGGCCGAACTCCGCCGAGTCCTCGGCGACGGCATCGGACGGCTCTGGGACGCCCGGTCGCCTGGTGGGGATCGCATCGATCAGCTCCGTGATCAGGTCGCTGCCGATCCGGTGGTACTCCACCCCGCTCTCCAACTCCCGATCCGTACCGCTCCGGGCCAGGTCGAAGATCAGTCCGCTACGGGTGAATTCGAGCCGGTAACCGTCGTCGAGGGAGTCGAGAAGGGCATGTGCGGACGTTTGGGGTCCACGCCCCATGGTTCCGTGACGGGCTGCCCGCTCCAGGTAAAAGCGGAGCAGGGAGCCGAGGGCGAGGTTCTTGACCGGCCGGTCGACACGGTCCGGTGTGGTGCATTCCGGGTCGAAGGACTCGGCAAGGATGCGCTCGCTCTGCCCCAATTGCTGGGCGACCTTGATCTTGAGCCGCTGGTAGGCGCTGGTGTCGTCGAGCGCCGTGTAGCACTTCACCTCGACGAGTCGGCAGGTGACGGTTCGTGTCCTCGCGTCGACGTGGAACAGAGCGAGGTCACTGCGCTGGAAGGAGAGCACGTCACCGAGCGCGCCGGCGCGGCGGCGCGCCTCGGCGTAGAGCTCGGGGTGTGCGTCCAGGGGGACGACGATCTGGTTGTGAAGTGCGTCCTGGTAGTCCAGGTAGAGGCGGGCCAGGGACAGCCCGAGAACCTCGGTGCGCTGGTTGGGGGCGGTGGAGGCCAGCTTGAAAGCGAGGTTCCCCGAGAGCAGGCGCAGCTGGTCGAAGAAGGAGTTGAGGTGGCGCTCCTCAACTGCAATGCCGTGCTGTCGTGCGGTGGGGCCGAGTAGGTTGCGCAGCTCGTCGACCGAGTTCGAGCTGACCATGATCTGGTGGCCGAGGCCGCTGTCAAGCGCGGGCGCGTAGTCGATGACGTACTCGGGGCGCCCGTGCTCTCCGGCGTGGTCGAAGTACTCCAGGCCGAGTGTGCGGTCGATTGTGACGACCCAGTCGCCGATCTGATGGGCCTGGTAGAGCAGGGCGCGGTCGTCGTTGTCGAGGGAGAGGACGGTGCACGGCACGTTGCGGGGTGCCTGCCCTGCCGTGGCGACGTTGGCGGCTGCGCCGGCCAGCAGGCCGGGCAGCCGACTCAGGAGAGTGGCGAGGTCCTCGGCGCCCTGGGCGGTGGGCAGGGCGGCTCCGTAGCGCGGGACGGTCCGCCAAACAATTTGCTGCTCGGAGTCCTCATACGCGGCGAAGGTAGCCTGGACGAGTCCGTGTACCGGCGCGTGAGCGATGCCGTGCCGCTTGACGGAGCTGTGCTGCTCGCCCCCGAAGGCGTCGATGAGCACGGTCAGATGAGCGTCGAACTCTATGGAGGGGCTGCGGAACTCCTCGATGGAGCGCACCGAGTAGACGAGTTTTGCGTCGCGCCCCCCGCCCGCCGTGTGCAGGAAGGCTTCCGCCTCGGCGGTGGAGATCTGGCTCTGGGCGCTGAGCAGTTCACCGAGCGCCGTTCCGGTCTCCGGGGCCTCGGGGTCGGTCACGCAGAGCCGGATGTCGTAGGTGAGATCACGGGTGGTCGGGCGCCGCTGGAGTTCGAGGAGGGCATCGGCGATGACCTCGGCCCGCCCCGCGTTGACGACGTTCATGACGAGGGTGCGGACGTACGGGTGGAGCCGTACGTAGCGCTCCATGCGGTCGGCGAGTGCCGTACCGGACAGCGCGCTCGCGCCGTTCGCCGCGCGGGTGCCGGAGGTGGAGAGGTTCAGTCCGGCGGAGAGGCGGCCGAGCAGGCCGCGGGGGTCAGCGGTCTCGCTGGGGAGGTAGGCACCCCAGTACGGGGTGAGGTTGTCCGCCGCTGCCATGAGGCGCCCGTCCTGGCGCGGGACCACGAACGGGAATCCGAGCGGCGACAGCGCTCCCTGGAGAGAACCGCGGGCAGCGATGGCACGGCGCTTGTCCTCCCCGACGAGACGGCCGGTCCATTCCTTGCCCATCGCGGACCAGGTGGCCAGCCAGAGGGCGCGCAGGGGGTGGGTGGGCGAGGCGAGCAGCACGGTGTCGCGCCCGCCAAGACCGTCGGTAAGGCTGACGGCCAGGCAGTCGATCTGCTGGATCCGTGCCAGGGCCACGAGCGCCGCGCCCCTGGCGTCGTCTCCTGCCCTTTCCGTCTGGAAGGTCTGGGCCTCCACCAGTTCGGCGTACGCTTCGGCGTACGCGGCGAGTTCCTCGCGTACGGTCTCGAAATCGACGGCCTCGGTAACCAGGAGATCGTCGACCTCGACCGGTTCGTCGCCGTGACCGCTCCCGCCGCGTACGGCTCCGAAGTAGAAGCCCCGCGCGGAGAGGAACGCGTCGTATGCCTCGGCGGCGCGCCCCTTCAGGGTGCCAGCCAGGTTCTCCTCGTCCCCGGAGGGCATCTCGAAGGTGCCGTCGGGGTGGAGGACCAGGCGGCGCAGCGAGGTGTCCTCGGGGCGGGCGAGGAGGTCCTGCTGGACCTGTACGAGCAGGGGGGACAGCCGGATTTCCGCGCTGCCCGCCGGACGGATTTTGGCGTTGAGGGCCCGCTGCGGGCTCCGCGGCGTGCTGGGCTTCCAGCGGATGTCGTTGAGTACGACTCGGGTCGGGTCGTCCCCCGTGGCAAGCGCGTCGAACTGCAGTGACCTTAGTGCCTGGGCGACCCCGGGATAGCGGCCCGCACTGCGCTCGGGCGGTTCCTCGATCTCGGCGTTCGGGACAACGTAGAAGCGCTCGCTCTCGCCGCCCGGCAGCTCGTGAGCGTTGGGGGCGACGTCGAGCGCGTCTCCCACAGCGTCGAGGGGCGTCACCCGGACGTAGTGCCAGCCCTCTTCCCAGTCGATCTTGTTCAGTTTGGCCAGTTTGACCTTGTACTCGGGGACCGCCCGTGTCCCCTTGTCCTTGTACGCGATCCGTCCGATCGGTCCGCCGTTCTCCGAGACGATCTCCACCCGGAAGCGCTGGAGCGCGTCCACCTTGACCGGGGAGGGCTGCACGGTGAATCGGGCGGTGAGTTCGCGTACACCGTTGTCGCCGGTGAGCAGGTAGGGCTGGCCGACGATCGCCCGGAGTGCCTGGTATTTCTTCAGTTCCTCGGCGTTGTCGCCGGCGGTGGGAAGCCCCAGCTCACGTACCTCGATGGCGACCGTGGCACGTCGGCGTTCGTCAATGCGCCAGTTCCCGAAGGACAGTCCCCAGTTCTCACGGTCGGTGACCACACGGCGGGTCCACACCACCGGGTCCTCCAAGCCGCAGCGGGTCGCGAATCCGGCGAGTTTGGCGGCGAAATCGCCGTCGCTCAGTCCCAGGTCCAGGACGCGCTGGCGCTCGGAGCGGTTCGACGCAGTCAACTTGTCGACCAGCCCCCGGTTCCGTTCGACCCGCTCCTTGACCGCGGTGGGGTCGGCGTACAGGTCGAAGTCGGGGACGAGCCCGAAGTGGTAGACGGCCGCCCCGGACACCTGCTCCCGGTAGCCGTTGGTCTGCAGCGTCAGCAGGTACGCGGCGACCGCGCGGTCACTCGTCCGCCGGTCGGCATGGCCGCGTAGTGCGGCGAGCAATTGGTCAACGCCCTGACGCAGCCGGTCCGGAACCTGCTGAAGGAGGTGGTCGGCGAGCTGAGCGTATGCGTCACCGAGCGGCACCTCCTCGAATGTCGCGATGCCGAAGGAGTCCTCGGCGCTCACCCGGGTGCCGGGCGGAACGAACACGAGGAGCGGCCCAGGGAGCGTTCCCTCGCCTTCTGCTCGGTTGCGGAGTTCGACCAGCTTGGTGCTGGTGACGGTCACGTCGTGGAAGGGACGGGTCGGATCCAGGTCGTCGGCCTGGCCGAGGACGCAGACGGTGGCGGTCGGGCCCACCGCCCCGCGCAGCCGTCGTACCAGAGGCGCCGCCAGCTCGGCGTCGACCTCGGTGATCCGCATGCAGTGACCGGCCGCCCGCTCCCCGACGAGTTTCGCCAGCCGTGGCACGAGGACGCCTTCGAGCGCCTCTCGGAGGTCCTTGGCCGTGATCTCCACCAGACCGGTGGTGCTGCTGCTCATCGGGGCGCTGCTCCCGTCGTCGCCTCGGTCCCGATGCTGTACCGGGGGGTGATGGTCTGCGTCAGATAGGCGTCGGACATGTCCTGGTAGTAGCCGATCTCGCGAAGCCGGTCGAGGAAGGCTGCCGCGTTGGCGCGCAGGGCGGCCTGGTCGTCCAGGTGCGCTCCGGAGAAGCCGTCGGTGTCCGGCAGCTGGTCGATGTGCAGCCCGTACCGTTCACGCAGCAAGGTGAGGAACTCGTCGACGCGCATCGGTGAGGTCTGCAGGTTTCCGGTGCCGTCGTCGCCCTCCCTAAGCAGTGACACCTGCAACAGGACCTCCAGGAGTCTGGCGTCCAGGACGAAGCGTCGGGCAACGCTCTTGCCGCCCGTGCGCCCGCCGCGTGGCTGGGCGATCAGTGCGCCTGGCCGGTGCTTGAGGAGCATGGTGTCGAGGCACTCGATGAAGTAGTTCCGGTAGTGGCGCCCCTTGTAGTGCATCAGCATCTCGATGTACTCGTCGAAGGCGGAGAGCCCGAGCTGGGTGATCTGCTTCAGCTCCGGGGGAAGGTCCTTCTCCTCGTCCCGCACGCGAGTGACCCGCTGGAGGAAGAAGGCGTCACGTTCCTTGGTGTACGACTTTCCGAGCCGTTGCAGCACCTCTTCCGGGGTGAAGTAGTTCCGCCCCGGCGGGTAGCTCAGCTTGGTGGTGTGGCGGACCAGGTGAGCGGAGAACTCGTCGAGCTTCTTCACCTGGTAGGTCGCCTGGACGAAGCGGGGGACGCGCCGGTACCAGATCTCCGCGCTGCGTTCGGCCAGCTCGGCGGCCGGAGTTCCGGGCACTCCCTCAACGTCGAGGAAGAGCCGGGGCCGGTGCGGGCAGCGGTCTGTGCCCTGCCCGCCGGAATGTCCCCCACGGCAGGTGGCATTGCCCGCGCCTGCCTCGATCACCGCCGGAAGCAGCTTCATCATCCGCAGGTGGTACAGGGACAGATGGAAGGCGAAGAGGATCTTCAAGTAGTCCACGAGCACGGTCCTGGGCATGTGGTCCTGGTGGTACAGGAGCCGCATGACGTCCTGGCAGAGCTGCCGTGCCGGCTCCGCGCACAGGGGGGTGTAGGGCGTTCGGGGCCGACTGGTGTCTGCCCGGTCCTGCATCTGGTGGCCTGCCCGCTGTACGAGGTGGAGCAGTGCCTGGGTCTCCACATCGGTCCCCGGGCCGGGCGTGATGTCACCGGTGGAGCGGTCCACATCGGAGAAGAAGAACTCCCGCAGTCCCTTCAGCGCTCCCTCGTCCTCGGTGAGCATCTCGTACAGCTGCTCGTCGGCCCCGTACGGGCGGGACTTCCGGCTGTTGCGGAAGCGGTAGGTGAATCCGTGCAGCGGCCGAGGTGCGGCCACGGCCTCCGTCGGCTTACCCCGGTTGACCAGATCGAGGAGATGGGTCGAGGCCCAACGGGTGGTGGTCTCCCGGTCGAATCCGTCAAACACCTCCGGGTTCCCCAGGAACAGCTTCACGAACACGTCGACTTCGAGGTTCCAGGTCCGGCTGATCTTGCTGGGCATACCGCCGTGCCAGAGCCGTGCCAGGAGCGCCGTGAGCACGCGGTCCATGTCCAGCGCCTTGTAGTCGATCCGGCTGACGCCGGGGTGGGTGAACGTGCCCAGGGCTCCGGTCAGCGCCATGTCGTCTCCTCCGCAACGGCGGCGTCCGCGCCCGGCTGCTCACCGTCGTCGGTCCGGGCCGTCAGTTCTTCCAGGTGCAGTACGGAGTCCTCGGTGCGGTGGATCCTCCGCAGGTCGTGTCCGTGCGTGGTGAGAAGGACCTCCTGGTACGGGACGGCGGCCAGCCGGTTCTTGAACACGGCGAGGGCAAGCTGCTGTCCTTGCAGGTCGGTGACCGAGGGCCGGTAGCCGCGCTCGAAGCGCCGGAGCAGTTCGAACAGGTCGAGCCGGATGTCCAGTTCGGCGGTGCCGCCCTGCTGGCCGACGGGGTCCTGGTAGGTGAGCCGCAGCGAGGTCCGCCCGGACTCGATGTAGGGCGAGTTGGGGGCCGCGCCGGGTTCGAGGCGGAACCCGGCGGCAGGGAAGCGCCGGAAGCTCCGGACGGTTCCGCCCGGAACATCCCGGACCTTCAAGGCGAGGGCGTCGCCGATGCGCTCGGGTGCGACGAGTCCCTCACCGCGGTTGAGTGCTCGCAGGATGGTGTCGCGTTCCTCCACGCCGGTGGCGCCGGTGCGGGAGAGCAGTTCCATGAACCGCAGTACGGAGGGATAGGGCAGCATCCGTTCCGCCCGTTCCTCGTCGCGAAGTTCGAAGTACAGCAGGCGGCGGGTCGCGTCCACGTACCGGCGATGGCCGGTGGCCTGGGCGGCCCGGTCGGTCACCGACCGGCCGAGCCGTGCGAACTCCTGGCCGAGCAAGATCCGGTCACGGTCCCCACGTCCGTCGACGGTGACCAGGGCGCCGGCGGAGAGGAGTCCGCCGTAGTCGAGCCGTCGATCGAGCTGTGGCTGCGGGACGGCGGCCACGTCGGCCTCCCGCAGCAGGGAGAGCAGCCGGTCCCGTTCCCGCGGGGTGCCGTCCGGGGCTGGCGGGGTGCCCAGGTGCGCGGAGAAGTAGAAGCCGTCGAGGATCGCCTCGGTGTCGCCGGCCGCGTACAGCTGGTGGATTTCGGAGCAGTCGCGGCCCGAAGCGAGCGTGTAGGCGAGGGCGGAGCGCAGGTCGCGCAGGGTGATGTGGAGCTTGCCGCGGAGCTGTGTCAGTTCGTAGACGCGGCGCAGGCGCCGTTTGGCCTGTGGGCCGGCGGCGGGGTGCTGGAAGGTCTGGGCGTTGTGCCGGGCGTAGCAGACAGTCGCCAGGTCGCAGCTCTCACAGTCGTCCCAGAACCGTTCGTGTGTCATCCGGTCGAGCATCCGCTCGAGGAGTGACTCCCCGTCCTGCGGTTCGCCGTCGGCACTGAGCGGGCGGGCGGCGACATCGCGGGCGTTGAGGTTGACGACGGCGACAGCCTGGCCGGTGGCGCCTCCCGCGAGACCGAGGTTGGTCAGCTTCGCCAGGTGGGGGAAGCGGTCGTGCCGATGGCTCAGGAAGTCCACCAGACGGCCCTCGTTGATGGCGATCAACCTGGTCTCGCTCTGGACCGGCCACGCTGTCTCGTCGGCTCCGGCGAACGGCGCGAAGAACTCCTCCAGGACGTCGTCGCCGCTGGTCTCGCCCTCGTCCTGGCTGCCATCGTGATTGGTGCGAAACCGGTGCCCGGCCAGGGTGAAGTCGGTGCCGTTGGAGCGGGGCGGTCCGAACTCGGCGCCGAGCTCGCGGGCCTGGCGCTCGAATCTCTCCAGGAACGCGGTCTTGCCGTCCCCCGCGTTGCCGGTGACGACGACCAGGACGTGACGGCCTTCACGGAGGGCGGGGACGAGCTCACGGTCCAGGGCGGTCTCGATGTACACGGACATGGCGTGCGGATCGAGGCCACGGGTGCCCCGGTTACTGCGACGGCTCTGGCTGTAGAGCGTTTGCAGATGGGCTACGAACGGGTTGTGGTCGGGCTGCTGCGGGGCCTCGTCTCCATCTGTGACCACCGGTGGGGCGGGTGGCTGCTGGGCGAGGACGGGCGGCGGGACCGGAACGGGGGCGAGACGGGCCGATTCCAGTCCTTCCAGTGCGGCGAGCAGTTCCTCGGCCGTGGTGAACCGTTCGCCCCGGTGGGGCGAGATGGCTCGCAGCATGATCTCGGCGAACCCCGGCGACAGGTCACCGAATCCGCTGTACGCCGTACGCGGATCGACCGGCCGCACCCCGGGCGGCGGCTGTCCGACACCCTCCCACGGGTACTGGCCGCCGGTCAGCGCCTCGTACAGGGTGACACCCAGGCCGAACAGGTCACGGTCGGCGTACCCGGAGCCGTCCGCAGGGACCTGGTCCAGGTCGGGCGGGGTGTAGCGGGGGCTGGTGTAGGTGTGTCCCTCGGAGGAGTCGGCGGTCTTCGCGATCCCAAAGTCGATCAGCTTGACGCCGTCGTCGGTCCACAGCAGGTTGCTCGGTTTGATGTCGCAGTGCCACACCCCGCGCTCGTGGATGTGTCGCAGCCCCCGAGCGGTGTCGATCGCGAGCCGCAGCACGTCCGCCGCGCCCATCCGACCGCCGCGGATCACCTCCGCGACATCCTTGCCGTCGACGAACTCGAAAACCAGGTAGGGGTACTCGTCCGGTGGCAGCAGTCGGTCCGCGTCGATCATCTCGACGACGTTGGGATGCCGTGCGTCCTGCAGCCGCTGCAGGACGTCCGCCTCGCGGCGCAGCCGTTCCAGGATGGAGTCCCGGTCCCGCAGGACCAGCTTCACCGCCCGGTCGACACTCCTTATCGTGTCGTAGACCCGGTAAGCCACCCCGAAGGAACCGGGACGCCCGAGCCGGTTGCGCACCAGGTACTTCGTGCCGAGCTGGAAATCAGCCGGCAAGTCCCGGAAGAACTCCGGGCCGCGCGGGGAATCCGGTGCCGACTGATCGGCGGTACCTGCCCGGGTCCGTGAGACGGAAGACGAACCCCGGCGCCTGGCCGGGGCGTTCTGCGCGCCAACGACCAGGTCGAGCCGCCGCAGCGCCTCGACGGCGGTGGGCCGGTCCGCCGGATCCGTCGAACACAGCTTCTGCAGCCAGTGCGCCAGCTCCACGCGGACCTGGGCCGCCTCAAGGCCGGATGCCGGCAGCATACCTCCGGCTCCCGCCTGTTCGGTGGCCGAGGAGAAAGGCAGCTCGCCGGTGAACAGTTGGTAGCCGATGACGCCGACGGCGTAGATGTCGGCTTTCATGCTCATCGCGGACGGGTCGGCGTGGCACTCGGGCGCGAGATACGCGCGGTCGGCGACCTGGTGCGCCTCCGGTCCCACGGTGTGCGTGCGCCGCTGCGCGGTCTTTGCGTACTCGAAACCGGTCAGCATCGCCCGCCCGTCCTGGGCGATCAGGACGGTTGACGGGTTCAGCTCGCGGTGCGCGATGTGTCGGTGGTGCGCGTGCGCAAGCCCCATCAGGATGTGCCGGACCGTGCGCAGCTTCGCGTCGGCGGTGAGCGGGTCAGCGGCCCCGGATAGGTGCAGGGCCAGCGCGTGACCAGGAACGTCGTCGTAGACGGTGACGAAGACGCCTTCGTCGTCATCGGGGAAGAAGTCGCGGGCGCCGACGATGTTCGGGTGCGAGGGCAGCTTGCCGAGCGCCTCGTAGGCGATGCCGATCCGCTTCTGCTGCAGCAAACGTTCTGCTTCCGGTGCGTACGGGTCGGCCGTACGCACCGACAGCCGGACGGTTCCCGAGCCCTGCGGCGCGTTGGCGTTCTTGGCCCGGTACTCGCGGTGGACACCGTTACCGCTCTCCTCCGGCGCGGTCTCACCGAGCCGCTCCATCACCTCCCAGCTGCCGAACCGCAGCGGCCCGGACGGGGGCCGGGAGGCGCCCTGGATCGTGCTCACGATCAGGTCGTGGTGGGTGGCGATATCCGTGTCGAACCGGTTGGTGGAGGTGGGGACGCGGCTCACGTCCGCGAGCCGCCCGATCAGGTCGGGCAGGGTGATGGTGTCCCGGGCATCCTGCTGGCGGGGCGAGCGGTCGACGAACAGGGCGTCCGGATACGGCAGGACGACGAGTGCGTCGGTGTAGAGCCGGGACAGCGGAGGGTGGGCCGTTTCCAGGATCGACTTCAGATGCCGGGCGTGATGGCGCAGCTTGGGCAACGGGGAACGGAACGGCGCACGGCGGGACGGGTGCCACTTGCGGCCATCCGCCTCGATGCGGCCCCGGGTGCCCTTGACGTCGATGACGTACACGGCGTGCCCGGTGACCACGACGAGGTCGACCTCGAACAGTTCGTGCCGGTTGCGCGGAATCTCGACGGAGTGCAGGACCGTCCAGTCGTCGGGGGCGTGATCACGCAGGTACGCGATCACCCTCCGCTCGGCATCGTTGACGGCCTCCCCAACTGCAACGATCCTGGCACCCATCAGCCAGCGGCCTCCTCGATGGCGGTGGTGAGCAGCGCGAGGGCTTTGTCTTCTAGGACGTCGGCGCGGTCGCGTTTTTTGTAGGCGTTGCGGACGGTTTCGGCGATGCGGTTGCGGTCGACGGAGGGAGCGAGAGGAATATGCAGGCTTTGGAGCCTGCTTGGAAGAAACCCTTGCTGCTTCCCTCCATAGCTCATGGAGCGAAGCAATCGAAAAGCGACCACAGAGCGAAAGAATGCAAACAGGTAAGCACCTGGAATTTCCCGGTCGCCACTGGACACGCGTACGAAATCTTGACTGTAGGCATTCTTCAGCCAAGATCCCGTGACGAAAACGGCACGGCCGTACACTTCGTTCTCTCCTAGAGTTCCACGACCTGCGATCAGGATCGTCTCATCCGGGAGACTCGAATTACTAGGCGCCTCTGTGGCGCTGATCCATCGCCCCTCCGGCCGGAGCCAGAAAACCTGTCGCTGCCCAAGTAGGCGAATGCCATTCCCAGACTCAACGTCGACCCGCTTGAATCGCGATCCAATTTTGAGACTGGATTCTGTACACACAGTCCCGAATGATTCTCCAGGAACTGATTCCAGCTGGCGCGCCAAATCGTGAGCCCTAGGAGAAAAGTTTAGAGCCCGAAGGGACTCGGCACCCAAACCTTCAACTTTGAATCCAAGGTCGCGCTCCTGCTGATGCCACCGAAGGTCGTTAAGCTGCGACAGCCCGTTGCTGTCGAAGAAATCCTTCGTCGCGGCTACCAAGTCCGCTTGATGCTCGGCGCGCAACTGTGAGCATTCCTCCATGAGGTCATGGATTCGCCCCTCCAAGTCCGCACCGAGGCGCGGCACTGGAAGCCCCGCAATGTGGTGCGGCTCGATGTGCTTCACCGCCGACCCGTACACCGAACCACGCACCAGCGACTCCCCGAACCGACTGAGGAGGAAGGCATACAGATACCCGGACTTGATCTTTTCGGGATTGGGTTCGACCTTGAGCGAGTCCTGCGACGACCAGCAGTCACCCATATCCGGCCGGACGTACGCCCTCCGCCCAGCGTTGAACCCCGAGCATGAGATCAGCGTCATTCCCGGCTTGAGCCGCAGGTACGACAATGCCGACGATTCTGCATCCGCCTTCCGTAGCCGGGGCAGCGTGGTGAGGTCGGCCGCCATCATGTCCTTCGTGCCGAGGAACGGCACGCTGTGATCAGGGTCGGTGAGGTAGACCCGCTTGAACATAGGCCCGTTGAAGATCCCACCGTTGTGGCCTGCCGTCAGGGCTGCCAGCGGCTCCGTCGCCGACACCCGCTCCAGCAACTTCTTCGTCTTCAACGACCCCGCGACATACGGCGACGCGTCGAGCCTGTGCCCCTGTTCCGAGAACCAGCTCGACATCACCGGATTGGACAGCTCGGCAATCTTCACGCGCCTGCCCCCGCGACCTTCCGCGGGTCCGCACCCGGCACCGGATGCTTGGCCCGGAATTCCCGGTACCTCTCCGCGATCACAGGCAGGTCGTTGTCGATGACCTTCTTGCTGCGCTTCAGCGGCCGGGTCACCACCTTGTCCCCGATGCGGAGCCGCTCCATGACGACCTCCGTCTCCACCACGAACTCCCCGTTGGGCTCGCGCTTGAAGAGGTCGTTGCCACGCCGGTCGAACCCGACCTTCTCCGCGACCGCCATGAAGACCGGGTACGGCTTCTCGGTTCCCATCCGGTGGTTCTGTACTTCCTGCCCGGTCTTCCTCTTCAGGAACAGGAGGGTGGTGAGGATGTTGACGTTAGCGTCGACGACGAACGTTTCCACCGGCAGCTCGACACTCGCGAGCACCCAGCAGTTCTCCAGGATGTACCGGCGGATCGCCTCGTCGGTCGGCCCCGGGTTCGACAGAATGCCGTTGGGCAGGACGATGCCGATCCGTCCGCCGGGCTTGACCCACTCGATGGCGCGCTGGATGAACAGCTGCTCGGGCGCCATACTGCTCGGCCGCGAGGTCAGACTCTCCTTGGGCTCGCCGGTGACGGGGTCACGTCCCCACGACTTCGCGATGCCGTTCCTGAACGAGCCGAGCACCGACTCATCGCTGACCGGGATGTCCGCCCCGAACGGCGGGTTGGTCAGCAGTACGTCGACCTTCTCGCCGAGCTTGATCTTCTCCTGCGCCTGCTCCACGCCGGGAAGGTGTCCGCGCGGGAAAGCAAGCGAGTCCATGTGGAAGACATTCCCCGTGGTCTGCGCGAGCGTCATGATCGCCATCGTGGTCGCACGTACCAGGAACGGGTCGAAGTCCGCTCCCATCAGGTGCTTCTCCGCGTACTCCTTGAGGCGGTCGGCGTAGCGTACGCGCTCCTCCTCAGTGTCGGGGAAGCCAAAGGTGCCGGCGTCCTTCTTCCAGCTGTCCCGCAGGTGCTTGAGCGTGGCCTGGAGGAAACCGCCGGTGCCGCAGGTCGGGTCGAGTACCGTCTCGTCCTCCTGCGGGTCGAGCATCTCCACCATCAGGTTCACCGCGCCGCGTGGGGTGAAGTACTGCCCTCGGTCGCCGCGCAGGTTGGTACCGACGAGTTCCTGGTACGCGATGCCCTTGGCGTCGACGTCGGTTCCCGTCAGGTCGTACGGGGCGATCTCGCTGACGATGAAGGCGAGCGCCCGGTTGGACAGAGTGATCTCGTCGCTGGCCTTGAAGACGCCCTTGTACTCGGTCTTGACGTCCTCGAAGAGCCCCTTGACGCGGGTGCTGATGGCGGACCGCCCGTCGTCGTCGAACATCTCATTCAGGCCAGTCCGGAACCTGCCGCGCCCAGTGCCACGAGTGACCCGCTCGTCGTACATCTTCGCGAACAGCAGGTAGAGGAACTGCCAGAAGGCGGCGTCCTTGGGCATGCCCTCGTTGCCGTGGATGTAGTTGTGGCAGCGCTGGAATGCGATCTTGAGCATTTCCGGGTCGGCCTGGCGCAGCCGCTGGTGCGAGGCGACGGTCCGGCTGCCGATGGTGCCGTCGGCGACCTCCCAGTCGCTGCGGTCCTCGAAGGTAACGCCGAAATCTCTGACTACCTTCTTGAGGAAGAAGAAGTCGACCCCGTCCGTCCACATCCCGTCGACACACCTGGGGCGGTCCTCGTTGCCCATCAGCTCCTGGAGGTCGGCGAGGTCTTGCTTCGCCTGCTCGGGCTCACGGATCTTGACGACGTTCTTGCCGCGCTTGGGCTCCGGCTTGCAGACGACGACTCGGAGCAGGTTCGCCGTGGTGTGCTTCGCGCCGGACTCGAAGATCGCGATGTCGGCCTTCTTGGTCCGCTTCCGCGAAGCACCTTCCTCACTCACCGTGACCGGGAAGTCGCGGGCCATGTCGTGGGGGTCGATGCCGTGCTCGTGGACCAGGGCCCGAGCGATGCGTTGCCGCACCTTCTCCTTCGGAGTCTCCTTGATCGCCGTACCGCTGATGTAGTCGACAACCTGCCCCTCTTCAAGGGCCGTGACCTGGGGCTGGGCATCCGCCGCCGCAGGCTCCGCACCCTTCTCAGGCTGCTGCGGGTTCTCCGGGTCCAAGGTCAGTTCCTCCATCGGCGTGCTGCTTCTTCCCTGTGCTCGGTTGTACGGGTGGTACTGGCGGCCGGACGGCCAGGGCGTGCTCGATCGCACCCTCGACCTGCGATCCTACGGCTGTGACCGCATGCCGAACGACGCTTCCTTTCAGGCTGCAATCACGCTATGCGGTGGTGCGGCGCGACCCTACTGCGAGGCACTGACAATCCGCCCGGAGGAACTCCGAGAGCCGATCGCCGCGTCGCCATCCGCACCGCCGCGCACACCACCACGGACGGTCAACTACCGTCCGGCTCGTTCCCCACCTCCAGGCCCTCTTCCAGCCTGACCGCCAGCGCCAGCTCGTCGAGCGACCCCTCACCGGGGACGAACCAGCGAAGCGTCCCCTGCACGGTGGTCACCGTCCCCGAAGCGAGTCGGCGCATCTCCTTGGCGAGGCCACTGGGCGAGTACCATCCCTCGTCCGCGTGCCACTGCAGGGGCTTGTTTCCGTTGCCGTTGCTCCACGTGGCCAGCGAACGCCGAGGTTCCTCCGCCAGCCACTCCGCCATCTCGCGCCGCTCGGGCTTGCTGTACGCCCGGAACTCCAGGACCGTACCGTCCGCGATGCGGCTGTTCGTGATCAGGGTGGTGACGGCATTGACCTGTCGGCCCCGTGTCTCGACCTCGGTCACCTGGTAGTCCTCGCCCAGGACCGGAGCGGTTCGGTCGGAGTCCAGCCCGCGCATGGCGGCCCGGACGACTCGCTCGATCCGCTCCGTGTTGCGCACCGCGGCGATGATGTGGCTGGACTTTCCGTACTCCTCGTCGATCGCGGCGAGTGACCAGGCAAGCGCGTCCCTTACCAGGTCAGGAACCTTAACGAGCTCCCGCGGCCAGTGATACGACGGATCCTCGATGAACCGCGTGTCCAGGCGCCGGAAGACGATATGGGTGACCAGGAGGTCTCCGTAGAAGGCCGCGGCGTCAGCCCTCCACAGCAGCCCGTCCCGGAGAACCTGGAGCTGTTTCCGCACCTCGCGGAGGAGCTCCACCGAGCGCCAGACACGGAAGGCGTTCGGGGCCTCCCCGAAGATCTCGCGATAGGTCTGGTCCTCCCACAGGCCGGCCAGGTTCTGATCACGCTTGGCCAGTGCGGCCAGCTGAGCATTCGAGTGCGTGGCGGCCAGCGCCTCAGCAGCCTCCGCCATCGAGCAGCCGTGCTCCGGCGCGGGCAGGGCCTCGCCCCGCTTGATCACATAGCTGAGGTGCAGCATCAGGGCGAAGTCGTCCCGGAGCTGCACCTGAACCTTGTCCAGGGACTTGAAGTCGCGTTCCTCGATCGGGTTCTGCGTATTCGTGTTCGTGGTGACGTGATCGCCGAACTCGGGCGGGCAGTCCTCCAGAGAGATCAGCCGCACCATAACCCTGCCGTACTGGGTGGTGTCCGGGTCTGCGGTGTACGCACGGTGGATGGCGCTCACCGTCTGCGCACCGTTGACCACGCTGGCGCCGGTGAGCTGGAAGTCCCCGACCTTGCCCGGGACCGCCTTGCCGACCGGCTTGATCGTCTCGCAGAGCATGGTGATGCCGTTGCTGAAATACCAGAAGTGCTCCGGCTCTTCGAGGAGCGTGTTCCTGATCTTGATGTTGACATCGGTCAGGTCCAGGTTGTCGCGGATGTTGCGTGCGAAGAGGCCGCGCCGGTGCTCGCCGTACAGATCGGCGAGGTCCGCCGCGGTCATAGTGCCGTACAGAGCCTTGTAGGGGGCCGACTCCTGAACGAAACCGTCCAACCGGACCCGAGCGTCGATCCTCGGGGCAGCCGCATCCCCGAGGATGGCCCGGTGGAAGTCGCGCAGGTCCAGAACCTTGTAGTCGACCATCTCCTCGACCTGGTTCAGCTCCGCGAGTTTCTCCTCGATGAGCTCCTTGGTGCTTTGGTCGAGTGGAGCAGTACGTATCAGCGCGAGAACCAGCGTGATCTTCGGCGTGCCGACCTCGAAGGCCCGCTCGATCTCGGGGACGAACTGCTGGAATCGGCTGTTGAACTTGGAGTACTGAAGGTCGAGCATCCGGTTCAACCCGCGGAACATCCGGTCGACCTCGGTCTCCCCGAAGCCCCCCTTGAAGTTGTCGCTCCACTTGGCCTGCACCAGGCAGATCCGTGGCTGTGCGGACCGCACCTCGACCGCGATGGCGTCCAGGCCCCGGTCGTCGTCGCCGTCGAAGATCCTGGTCGCGGCGATACGGTCACTGCAGGGGTGCTCGATCTGAACAGCTAGTGCGGCCAGGCCGCGACTGAGGAACGCCTGGACGTAGTCCTTCTCCGCGACCTTCGCCTTGTCCTTCATGTCGATGAGGTCGGTGAACCGCTCCTCGATCGCCTTACGGACGTACCTGACGTGCAGCTTGCTCATGTGCCCCCCTGTTAGTGCACCACATCGCCGACACCCTATCGAGGGGCAATCTTTGATGCGCCTCGAAGGCGGCATCATCGGGGGCAGCCTCGCGCCAACGTACCCCCTCGGTCCGGTTTGGGGTGACGTATCTCCACCCACCGAAGTCCGAGGTGGAACTTCTCTCCAGCCAGGTGCTGCGTGGGGGTGTTAGGTGTTCCTCTGCGAGTTCCGAGCGGACCAGGGCAACGACGAGCTCCGTTCCGTGTTCGCCGCTGTACTGACCGAACGCGAGTGGCCGGTTAAGCGGCCACATGTCAGGATCGGACCGTGCCTGTTTTCCTGGACGCTGCCGAGAGTTTGGGGCGCCCTGCCGTACCGCCTCCCAGGATGCGGCGGGTGGTGTTCGTCGCGGTGCTGAGCTCGGACGGGCGGCTTGCGCTGGTGGCAGAGGACCTGTCTGGAGTTCTTCCCCGATGGGTACTCCCTTCAGGATCCGTCCGAGCCACAGAAACCTACCGTGAGGCGGCAGTGCGCGTACTCCTCGATGCGGTCGGCGCGATGCCGGTGCGCGGGGGCAGTGTTGAAGGATGCCGCTGGGCTCAGGTGCCTGTGCCCGTAGGCCGGAGCCGTCGAGAGGCGCACGTGTTCATCTTTCGTCTCGCTGAAGCTGGTGATCCGCCGGATCATCTGCCCTGGAGGGGAGCGAGGGACCTGTCCCCGAGTGGTGGACACCTCTGAGCCCGGCCCCGGCAGGGGCCGGGTAGGAGGCATCTTTTATGGTGATGAAGGTCTACTCGCCCGAGTTCAAGGCGGACGCTGTCGCGCTGTACCTG
>NZ_JAPJDM010000016.1:59065-203602 GCF_026242095.1 Streptomyces sp. NEAU-W12 | reverse complement strand
CTCACCCGTTCGCCACTAATCCCCACCGAAGTGGTTCATCGTTCGACTTGCATGTGTTAAGCACGCCGCCAGCGTTCGTCCTGAGCCAGGATCAAACTCTCCGTGAATGTTTTCCCGTGATCGGGAACGACACGCACGAGAGCGGAACGGTCGGGCGGAATGAGCCCGGCCGTTCACAGCGTCCTCGCTGTGTTTGCTTCAAAGGAACCTCGTCCCGGCCGAACGACCGGAGACGGGGTATCAACATATCTGGCGTTGATTTTTGGCACGCTGTTGAGTTCTCAAGGAACGGACGCTTCCTTTGTACTCACCCTCTCGGGCTTTCCTCCAGGCGCTTCCCTTCGGTGTCTCCAACACTACCAGTGTTTCTCCGGCCCTCTGACCACCGTCCTGCGAGCATGCAGAAGGTGACCCCGGGATAGGATCTACACGTTGGATTTACTGCAGGACAGCGACGCGAGATCACGTCGTTCAGCCCCAGGCAGGTCCTCGACTGTACAGGGGGCCGTGCGGCGGGTGCAAATCGGCGAGAAGATGTGGTCTAGACCTCTAATCGGGCCTCTCGTACGGAACCGGTACTACCGGTGACATACGCTGCATCACAGTGCGCCGTCCGAGACCGACAGTGACGGGCCCCTATGAATCTCCGCCCTGGGAGGCTTCCCATGACCACCGTGACGTCCCCGCTCGCAGGACGGGCGATCGGACTCGACTCCGTGCCCGACCCCGTCTTCTCCGGGGCCATGGTCGGCCCGGGTGTGGCGATCGACCCCGTACGGGAGCCGTCCACGGCTGTCTCACCCGTCGACGGTGTCGTCGTCTCTCTGCACCCCCACGCGTTCGTCGTGGTCGACGAGAGCGGGCACGGCGTGCTCACCCATCTCGGCATCGACACCGTGCAGCTCAACGGTGACGGCTTCGAACTGCTCGTCCACAAGGGCGACACCGTGACCCGCGGTCAGGGCATCGTGCGCTGGGACCCTGCCGCAGTCGAGGCCTCCGGTAAGTCCCCGGTGTGCCCGGTCGTGGCCCTGGACGCCATGGTGGAGGCCCTCTCCGAACTGCGGGACGACAGCGAGGTGAAGGCCGGCGAACGCCTCTTCCTCTGGAAGTAACACCGGCGCCGTCTCCCGACGGCCGGCAGGGCAACCCACACAGCGGCGGAAACGCCGCACTACCGGAGACAGTGAGATGGAGACAACGCTGCAAGGCGTCGGTGTGAGCCATGGTGTGGCGATCGGCGAGGTTCGGCACATGGGAACGGCGGTGCTCGAGCCGCCGGCCAGGCAGATCCCGACTGAGGAGGCGGAGCGTGAGCAGGGGCGCGCCCGCAAGGCCGTGGAGGCGGTGGCGGCCGATCTGATGGCGCGCGGCAACCTCGCGGGCGGAGAAGCCCAGGCGGTGCTCGAGGCCCAGGCCATGATGGCCCAGGACCCCGAGCTGATGACGGACGTGGAACGTCGCATCGCCGAAGGCAGCACCGCCGAGCGTGCGGTGTACGACGCGTTCGCCGCGTACCGTGACCTGCTGGCCGCTGCCGGTGAGTATCTGGCGGGTCGTGTGGCCGACCTCGACGACGTGCGGAACCGCATCGTCGCCCGGCTGCTCGGCGTGCCGATGCCGGGCGTCCCGGACAGCGACGAGCCCTACGTTCTGGTGGCCCGTGACCTCGCGCCGGCGGACACGGCGCTGCTGGACCCGGCCCTGGTGCTCGGTTTCGTGACCGAGGAAGGGGGGCCCACCAGTCACAGCGCGATCCTGGCCCGGGCGCTCGGTGTGCCTGCCGTGGTGGCCCTGCCCGGTGCCGGTGAACTCCCCGAGGGGACACTGATAGCCGTCGACGGCAGCACCGGTGAGATCTTCGTGAACCCGAGCGAGGAGAAGAAGGGGCAGCTCGAGGCCGCTGCGGCCGAGCGCCGGGCGGCGCTGGGCGCGTCGACCGGTCCCGGTGTGACCGCGGACGGTCACACGGTGCCGCTGTTGGCGAACATCGGCGGTCCGGCGGACGTGCCGGCCGCGATCGAGGCGGGCGCGGAGGGTGTCGGTCTCTTCCGTACCGAGTTCCTCTTCCTGGACGACAGCAGGAACGCTCCCTCCGAGGAGAAGCAGGTCTCGGCCTACCGTCAGGTGCTCGAAGCGTTCCCCGAGGGCCGTGTGGTCGTGCGGGTGCTGGATGCGGGCGCGGACAAACCGCTGGACTTCCTCACCCCCTCGGACGAGCCCAACCCGGCCCTGGGCGTACGCGGTCTGCGGTCGCTGCTCGACCACCCCGAGGTGCTGCGCACCCAGCTTTCGGCCCTGGTCAAGGCCTCGGAGGGGCTGCCCGTCCACCTTGAGGTGATGGCCCCGATGGTGGCGGACCGCGCGGACGCCAAGGCCTTCGCCGACGCGTGCCGTGAGGCGGGTCTGCACGCGAAGTTCGGCGCGATGGTCGAGATTCCGTCGGCCGCGCTGCGGGCGCGCTCGATCCTGCGGGAGGTGGAGTTCCTGTCGCTGGGGACGAACGACCTCGCGCAGTACACGTTCGCCGCGGACCGTCAGGTGGGTGCGGTGTCCCGGCTGCAGGATCCGTGGCAGCCCGCGCTGCTCGACCTGATCGCGCTGTCGGCGGAGGCCGCGAAGGCCGAGGGCAAGGGCTGTGGTGTCTGCGGTGAGGCCGCGTCCGACCCGCTGCTCGCCTCGGTGCTGACCGGTCTGGGTGTCACCTCCCTCTCCATGGGTGCGGCGTCCCTTCCCTATGTGCGGGCGGCGCTGGCGAAGTTCACTCTGGCGCAGTGCGAGCGGGCCGCGGCGGCGGCCCGTGCGACGGACAGCGCCGAGGAGGCCCGTAGGGCTGCTCAGGCCGTACTGTCGGGCGAGTAGCAGGGCGAGCAGGATGCGGCGGGCGGGCCGAGGACCGCCGCTGCTCCCGGAGGGGCGCTCCACTCAAGGGGCGCCCCTTTCCGTGGCCCCGCTCCCCGCTACCCGCTCAGGGTTCAGTGGCGGTGGCTCGGAGGCGGACCTTCCCCGAGGTCGGGCGGCTCGCAGTAGTCGACGTTGGACTCCGGCGAGATGAGATCTCCCGATTCGACGTCGGTGCAGTAGGCGTCGAACACCTCGCCCGCGGTGAGGGGTTCGAGACCCTGGACGCGCAACCGCCAGCCGTGAACGCGGTCGGGGGCGCCCGGGGCGGTGGTCCGCATGACGAGCCCGCCCGGGCTGTCGGTGGCGAGGCCGACGGCCAGCACCGTGGTGAATTCGAGGATCTCGGCGTCATCCAGTTCGAGAGGCCCGCCGTTGTCGTCGGCGTGGAGGACCGCGACCAGGGTCTCGGGGGGTCCGGCGACGCTGCAGACGAGGTGCCGGCTTCCAGGACCTGCCGTTTCGAGGATGCGGACGACCAGCTGGGAGGCGCGGGCGAAGGCCTCGCCTCCCAGGTCCTCTCCGCACGTGGGGCAGGCGCCGAGACGGGCGAGCAGCATGGCCGCGTACTCCCAGGTCGCCTGGCGGACGCCCTCGTCGACGAGAGCGGGCAGGAGATCGGTCAGGGGCTGTCCCTCGTAGGAGACGGTGGGGCCGGTGGCCGCCAGTTCGGCCGTGAAGCGGGTGCGGCTGGCGTGGCTGTCCGGGTCGAGGCCGCGTTGTGCGCAGAACTCCGCGTACTCCTCGGGGTCGAAGAGGGCCAGTGTGGTGTGGCTGCCCTGCAGGGCACGGGACCTGAGGAGGGCCTCCATGTGCTCGAGATACGTACGGTGGTCGTCGAAGGTGAAGCTCCGGTAGTGCCGCATGGCGCGGAAGTCGTGTTCGTCGGTGAGCAGCCCGATGGTGCCCGCGATTTCGCGGCGCAGGACGCGTCGCATGGTTCGGTGGTCGGTGTACGTCATGTCTCCCCCTGCACGGTCGATCACTGCTCACTCACAGTAATCGGGGGTACTGACAGCGGCGTCCGGCCAGGCGGTCGGGACCCGGCGGCCGGGGTGGGTTCAGGCTCGTTCGCGGGCCAGGTCCTCGTAGAAGGTGAGCAGATCCGGATTGTCGACGGAGCCGGCGTTGACCGCCTTCTCCAGCGGGGTGCCCTGGAGAAGTCGTTTGACCGGGACCTCGATGCGTTTGCCCGTCAGGGTGTGCGGGACGCCGGGCACCTCGATGATCTCGTCGGGGACGTGGCGTGGGGACAGTTCCTCACGGATGGTTTGCCGGATGCGGCCCGCCAGGTCCTCGTCAAGCACGGCTCCCGGTGCCAGGTGGACGAACAGGGGCATCCAGTAGCCGCCGTCGGGCTGTTCGATGCCGATGACGAGGGATTCCTTGATCTCGGGAAGGCGCTCGACGGCCTCGTAGATGTCCGCCGACCCCATGCGGACGCCCTGGCGGTTGAGCGTGGAGTCGGAGCGGCCGTGAATGACGACGGACCCCCGGGAGGTGAGGGTGATCCAGTCGCCGTGACGCCAGACGCCGGGGTAGGTGTCGAAGTAGCTGTCGTGGTAGCGGCTGCCGTCGGGGTCGTTCCAGAAGTGGATCGGCATGGACGGCATCGGGCTGGTGACAACGAGCTCGCCGACCTCGTCGGTCAGGGGCCTGCCGCCCGGGTCCCAGGACTGCAGGTCGGTGCCGAGACAGGGTGCCTGCAGCTCGCCGACGTGGACGGGAAGGGTGGGTACGGCACCGGCGAAGCAGGAGCACACGTCCGTACCACCGCTGACGGAGGCGATCCACAGGTCCTCACGCACCTCGTCGTGCAGCCAGCGGAAACCGTCGGGCGGCAGGGGGGAGCCGGTGGTGGCGACGCACCGCACCGCTGAGAGGTCGAAGTCGCGCGAGGGGTGCACGCCCGCTTTGCGGCAGGCCATGACGTATGCGGCGGAGGTGCCGTAGAGGGTGGCGCCGGTACGTTCGGCGATCCGCCACTGGGCACCCGTGTCCGGGTAGCCGGGGCTGCCGTCGTACAGGACGACCGTCGTTCCGGTGAGCAGGCCGGAGACGAGGAAGTTCCACATCATCCAGCCGGTCGACGTGTACCAGAAGAAGCGGTCCTCGGGGCCCAGGTCGCAGTGGAGTCCGAGCTGCTTGAGGTGTTCGACCAGGATGCCGCCCTGGGACTGGACGATCGCCTTCGGCAGCCCGGTGGTGCCGGAGGAGTAGAGCACCCAGAGGGGGTGCTCGAAGGGCACCTGCTCGAAGACCGGTTCGGTGTCCGCGGAGGTCAGGGCCTGCCAGTCGAGTGTCCCGTCGGGGGCGTCCGTGCCGAGCAGGGGGATGTGCACGACGGCGCGCAGGGTGGGCAGTTCTCGGCGCAGTTCGGCGACGACGTCTCGGCGGTCGTGCTCCTTGCCCCCGTAGCGGTAGCCGTCGACGGTGAACAGGACGACCGGCTCGACCTGCTGGAAGCGGTCGAGCACGCTGCGGGCGCCGAAGTCGGGCGCACAGGAGGTCCACACGCCGCCCACGGCCGCGGTGGCCAGGAAGGCGACTACGGCCTGCGGGATGTTGGGCAGGTAGCCGCTGACGCGGTCGCCGGGACGTACGCCGAGGGCGCGCAGTCGGGCTGCGAGGGAGCCGACCTGGCGGCGCAGTTCGGTCCAGGTGACGGGCCTCGGGTCGTGGGTCTCGTCGACGTGGAGGAGCGCCGGCTCCTCTGCGCGGTTCGCAGCCGCGCGGAGGGCGTGTTCGGCGTAGTTGAGGGTGGCACCGGGGAACCACTGGGCGCCGGGCATCGAGCGGTCGCCCAGCACGCGCGCGTAGGGGGTCGAGAAGCGGACGTCGAACCACTCCGTGACGGCCTTCCAGAAGGTTTCCGGCTCGTCCACGGACCAGCGGTGCAGTTCCGCGTAGCCGCCCTCGGCGGGCGCGCCGTGGTGCTCGGCCGCCCATGTGTGGAACCGAGTGATCCGGGCACGGGCGATGCGCTCCGGATCTGGCTGCCAGAGCGGCTGGGGGTTCACGGTCGACATGGGCGGCTCCCGGACTGTGCGCGTCGTGTGCGTCCCGCGCGCACGGGCTGGGGTGGGCGCGTGACGCGGCTGACAGGGACGATGCCACGTGATCGTCTTCCGTACCAGGGGACGGCCCACATGGTCCCGGTCGTGAAGATGTGGGCCGATCATGGGTGAACGGCAGTTGAACGACACTCCCGCGAGGTGCCGGCAGTGGCAGGGTGAGCGCCATGGACGGTCGTGACCTGGTGCGTTCGGTGAAATCGGTCGGCTCGGTGGGGACGGCGCAGGGTTTGCGTACCGTACGGGCAGCGTGGCGCAGGCGGCGGGCCGATGCCACCGGGCTGCCGCCCCGCGGGGCGGAGCGCGCGCGCGTTCCCGGGCCGGTGCGGGAGGTGGAGCCCGGGCCCGGAGGGGGTGTCGTCCGGTTCGGCCGTGCCGAGCTGCGGATCCGGGTCGCCGTCAACGGGGCCGTCTTCTGGGGCTGGGACGGGGCGGCTCCGGAGCCGTCGTACGCACTGGCCGGGCGCTGTCCCGAACCGGACCCGCGAGCGGTGCTGGAGCCGGACACCGACGGCGGCTGGCGGGTGGTCGCCGAGCGGGTGACGGTCGCCGTCTCGAGGCACGGCGCGGTGGAGGTACTCACTCCGGGAGGCGTGGTGCTGCGTCGGGAGCTGCCACCGCGGTGGTGGGAGCCGGTGGCAGGAGGCCCGGCGCGCTGGATGCAGCGGTCCGAGGTACGTGCCGACGCACGGTTCTTCGGGCTCGGTGGACGGGCCTCGGGGCCGTGGCTGCGGGACGGTACCTACCGGCTGTGGAACACGGGTCCCGGTCGCGGTTTCGGGCCTGGCGAGGCTCCGCCGCCCGTCACGATGCCGGTGCAGCTGGTGGTGGCCGACGCGGGCACGCATCTCGCGTTCCACGACAGTTCGTGGGACGGCACCGTCACGTTGCGGGAGGGGGCGGAGGGCTCCGGTTCCGGGCACGACCGGGCGGGGTCCAGCGAGCTGCGGATGGAGGGAGGGCCGCTGCGCTGCTGGGTGGTGGTGGGCACTCCCGCGCGGGTGCTGCTCGTCTGGGCGTCACTGACCGGTGCGCCCGCGCTGCCACCCGCGTGGGCCCTCGGACATCATCACGCGCGGTGGGGCGACGACGGTGAGCAGGAGGTGCGGCGGACCGTCGCCGGCCACCAGGAGCACGGGCTGCCGCTCGACGCCGTCCACCTCGGCAGCGGCCACCACGACGCCCACCAGGGGTTCACCGTGGACCAGGAGCGGTTCCCCAAGCTCTCGGCGCTGGCCGACGAGCTGCGGCGGGACGGGATCCGGCTGGTGTCGGTCGTCGGCCCTGCGGTCCCTGCCGGGGACGGCCGTGCCGTGTACGACGCGGGGGCGGCCCGGGACGCGTTCGTGCGCGACGCGTCGGGAGACGTCGTCCAGGGTGTGTCCCGGTCCGGGGACGTGGTCTTCCCCGACTTCACCCACCCGCGCGTGCGCGCGTGGTGGGGCGATCTGTACGCGGAGCGGCTGAAGCAGGGGTTCGCGGGCTTCTGGCACGACATGAACGAGCCGACGTCGTTCACCGCGTTCGGGGAGCCGACGCTCCCCCGCTCGGCCCGCCACGCCCTGGACGGACGGGACGGTGATCATCGCGAGGCGCACAACGTGTACGCCCTGTGCATGGCCAGGGCGGCTCACGAGGGGCTGCGGGCGCTGCTGCCCGAGGAGCGGCCGTTCCTGTTCTCGCGCTCGGGCTGGGCCGGCATGCAGCGCTACGGCGGGATCCTGTCGGAGGAAGTGGCCACGGGCTGGCCCGGTCTGCGGGCCTCGCTGGCCCTGGTGCTGGGGCTCGGGCTGTGCGGGGTCCCCCACACGGGGCCGGACGTCGGCGGCACCGGCGGACATCCCTCTGCCGAGCTGTATCTGCGGTGGCTCCAGCTGGGCGCACATCTGCCGCTGTTCCGCACCCGCGCGGGGACGGGCACAGGACACAGGGAGCCGTGGGAGTCCGGTACCGAGGTGCTGGCGCACGCGCGCGCGGTCCTCGTCGAGCGCCGGCGGCTGCAACCGTACTTCGTGACTCTGGCGCATCTGGCCCGGCGTACCGGGGCTCCCTATGTGCGGCCGCTGTGGTGGTCGGCGCCGGAGGACCGGGGGCTGCGTGACTGCGAGGACGCCTTCCTGCTGGGCGACAGCCTGCTGGTGGCGCCGGTGCTGGATCCGGGTGTGGAGCGGCGTACGGTGCGGCTGCCCGGCGGGCGCTGGTACGAGACGGCGACGGGGCGGGCGTTCGACGGGCCTGCTCAGGTGGTGGTCGACGCGCCCCTGGACCGCGCTCCGGTGTTCGCCCGCGCGGGCTCCGTCATTCCCGTGTGCGGGCAGGACGGGGGGCTGGAACTGGAGGTGTGGGCGCCTGTCAGGGGGCGGACCGGCGGCGGGACGGTCGTCGCGGACGCCGGCGACGGCTGGGAGGAGCCGGACCTCGAGCGGTACACCGCCCGCTGGGCGGCCTCCCGGATCGTCGTCGAGCGGAAGAGCGAGGACGGCACCAGCCGCTTCTCCCACCCGGTGCGCGTCCGTGGGCTGGGACCCGACTGACCGGGGCGGGGCACGGCCCGCCTCCCGGCCGGGGCTGCGGACGGCGGGACCGAGGCGCGGCGTCGCGTCAGATGTACCGTCCCTCGAACCAGGCCCGCACGGCACGCGTGTGCAGCGGGAAGGCGAGTTCCTCCGCGTGCCGCAGCAGGTGCCAGCCCTCCGTCTCGTCCGTGGCGTCCGGCGGCGGCAGCCCTTCCGCGGGACGTTCCGGGAGCAGCCCGAACAGCAGCAGGTGTCCGTCGGGCGAGCTCATGGCGTCGGCGAGCCGTACGTCCCGGCTCGCCACGTCGATGCCGGTCTCCTCCCGGAGTTCACGGACGACGGCCTGGCGCCAGTCCTCCCGGTCGTCGATGTAACCGCCGGGCAGGGCCGTGCCTCCGCGCGCGGGGGCGATGGTCCGGGTGACGACGACGAGGGCGGTGCCCTTCGGGTCGTACACGGGCTGGAGGGCGACCGCGACCGGCAGCGGGTTGCGATAGGCGGCGGTGCCGCATGCCGGGCAGGTGCGGGGCCAGCCCGAGACGCCCTCGCCGAAGGGCGTGCCGCAGCTCGAACAGTGGGAGTCCGGCACGGGATCAGGGCCGGGGATCTGGGTTCTGGGCACGCGCGGACTGTAGCCGATCGGGGCGGAGGCGTCTCCGGGGAGTGTCCGGGGGCCGTTCAGCGGTGGCCGGTGAGCGGCCCCCGGGACACCGGAAAGCGGTGGAGAGTCGTGTCATGTCTCCTGTGTCCATCAGGCTGCGGTGGCTGCGGTGGCTGTGAGGGCTGTGAGGGCTGTGAGGGCTGTGAGGGCTGTGGGGGCTGTGAGGGCTGTGGGGGCTGTGGGGAAGCATCCTGCCCCTGCCCGCTCGGCCATGGCACGCTCCTGACGGCCCGTCGGGAGTTCTGGTCGGGGTGCCGGTGTCGGAGTTGTGCCCCGTGGAGGTGCGGTGACACGTGAGCGCACACCGGTGGCTGCGGGGTGGTTCGCCGAGGACGAGGACGGATTCCGGCTCCTCGGCACCCGCCGTTCGGGCCGCGCCCGGGTCTTCTTCCCACGAGGGAGGGGCCGTTGCCGCAATGCGTGATGCCGGGGAGGCGACCTGGTGGAGGCGCCGTCATGCTCCCGTGCGCTCCTGGACGGGCGGCCTTCGCTTCGCCCTCCCACCGGTGGCCGACCTGACGACCGGCGGGCCGGCGGGCCGGCGGGCCGGCGGGCCTGGAGACACGCGACCGTCCGGAGACAGGCGAGGACCTGGCCCGGACCTGCTGCCCCGGGCAGCAGGCAGCGGTCCGCGGGAGACGCTGTTTCCCCTTCACGTCAACGTGTTCGCCGGTACCCCCGCCGACCTCGGTGGGCCGGCCGTACCGTACGACGCCACGTGCGCGAGGCGGACGCTGTGCGACGAGTCGGGTGCGGTGCCCGCCGCGGAGTGCGTGGAGACGAGGAGCCAGTACGCGGCAGTGCCGGCGCACGGTGCCCGGTTGACGCGGGGCGGGCTGTTCGCGCCGTCCGCGCGGCTGTCCGGGGCGGTGCGTACGCGTCCGGTCCCGCGCGGTACGGAGAGGGCCGCGGCACTGGCCGGGGAAGGTCCGGCCGGGGCCGCCTCCGGTTCAGGTGGTGACGGCCTGGCGGCGCTGCGCCGCCTGTGCCATGGCGTGCTGGACGACGCCGACAAGAACCGTCTTGACCGACTCGCGGTCCCGGGCGTCGCCCATCAGGATCGGTACGTCCGGGTCGAGATCGAGCGCCCGGCGGACGTCCTCGGCCGGGTAACGCGCTGCTCCCTCGAAGCAGTTGACGCCGACGAGGAACGGTATGGAGCGCCGCTCGAAGTAGTCGACGGCCGCGAAGCAGTCCTGCAGCCGCCGGGTGTCGGCGAGGACGACGGCGCCGAGGGCACCCTCGGCGAGCTCGTCCCACATGAACCAGAACCGCTCCTGGCCGGGCGTGCCGAAGAGGTACAGCACCAGATCCTCGCGGAGCGTGATGCGTCCGAAGTCCATGGCCACCGTGGTGGTGTTCTTGGCCTCCACCCCGCTGAGGTCGTCGACCGGGCGCCCTGCCTCGGTGAGCAGTTCCTCGGTGCGCAGCGGCCTGATCTCACTGACCGCGCCGACGAGCGTGGTCTTGCCCACGCCGAAGCCGCCGGCCACCAGGATCTTGAGCGTGACGGGCTCGACCGGGGGCTTGTCGCGCTCAGAACGCCCGAAGATCATCGTACTTTTCTCCTGCTCGGTGAAGGTCCCGCGGTGGACCGTAGCCGCCGCCGCCGGGGGTTTCGACGACGAGCACGTCACCGGGGCGCACGTCCGCCGAATCGCTGCCGTCGAGTGGGGTGACGCAACCGTCCGCGCGGTCGATCCGGTTGGCGCCGAGCGCCCCGGGGGCGCCGCCCGCCATGCCGTACGGGGGGACCCTGCGGTGCTGGGACAACGTGGAAACGGTCATGGGTTCCAGGAACCGGATGCGGCGGACCGCGCCGTCCCCGCCGCGCCACCGGCCTGCTCCTCCGCTGCCCGCGCGCACGGCGAACGCGTCGACGCGGACGGGCAGTCGCCACTCCAGGACCTCGGGGTCGGTGAGGCGCGAGTTGGTCATGTGGGTCTGCACGACGGAGGCCCCGGGAAAACCGTCCCCCGCGCCCGAGCCGGAGGCGACGGTCTCGTAGTACTGGTGGCGGTCGTTGCCGAAGGTGACGTTGTTCATGGTGCCGGAGCCCTCGGCCTGGATGCCGAGCGCCGCGTAGAGAGCGCCGGTGATGCTCTGGGAGGTCTCCACGTTGCCCGCGACGACGGCGGCGGGTGGCAGGGGGGCCAGCATGGAGCCGGGCGGCACGATGATCCGCAGCGGCCGCAGGCAGCCGTCGTTGAGCGGGATGTCCTCGCCGACCAGGGTGCGGAAGACGTACAGAACTGCCGCGTTGACGACCGAGAAGGGGGCGTTGAAGTTGGTGGGCAACTGCGCTGTGGTGCCCGTGAAGTCGATGGTGGCGGAGCGGTCCGCGCGGTCCACGCGCACGCTCACGCGGATGACGGCGCCGGAGTCGGTCTCGTAGGCGTACCCGCCGTCCTCGAGGGTGTCGATGACGCGGCGCACCGAGTCCTCGGCGTGGTCCTGGACGTGCCGCATGTACGCCTGGACCACGTCGAGGCCGAAGTTCTCGATCATCCGGCCGACCTCGTCGACGCCCTTCCGGTTGGCGGCGATCTGGGCGCGCAGGTCGGCGAGGTTGGTCCGCGGGTCGCGGGAGGGGTACCGGGCGTCGGTCAGGAGGCCGAGGGTCTCCTCCTCGCGGAACCGGCCGTTCTCGGCGAGCAGCCAGTTGTCGAAGAGGATGCCTTCCTCGTCGATGTTGCGGCTTCCGGCGGGCATGGACCCCGGGGCGATGCCGCCGATCTCGGCGTGATGGCCGCGGGAGGCGACGTGGAAGAGGGCCTTCCTGTCGCCCTGCGTGGTGCCGACGGGCCCGGTGCCGAAGACCGGGGTGATCACGGTGACGTCGGGGAGATGGGTGCCGCCGTGGTACGGGTCGTTCACGGCGTAGGTGTCACCCGGGCGCATGGTGGAGCCGCGCCGCCGGATGACCTCCTTGACTCCGGTGCCCATCGAGCCCAGGTGGACGGGGATGTGGGGGGCGTTGGCCACCAGGTTTCCGTCCGGGTCGAAGAGGGCGCAGGAGAAGTCCAGGCGCTCCTTGATGTTGACGGACTGGGCGGTGGACTCGAGGCGGGCGCCCATCTGTTCGGCGATGGACATGAAGAGGTTGTTGAAGATCTCGAGCATCACCGGGTCGACTTCCGGGTCGGCCCCCCGGTCCGATTCCGTGCCCGGATCGGAACTCTGCGTAATCCCGACGCGTTCCATGACCAGATGCCCGTCCTGGTTCGGAGCGGCCCGCCAGCCTTCGTCGACGACGGTCGTGGTGCCGGCCTCGGTGATGATCGCCGGGCCGGTGACCGCCTCGCCGGGGGGAAGGTCCTCGCGGCGGTGGAGGGGGACGTCGCGCCAGGTGCCGCCGGTGTGGAGGCGGACGGGGCGCGCAACGGCGGGGCGGCCTTCGTAGGGGGCGAGGGCGGAGAGATCGGGGGGCTCGGTGATGCCTGTGGCTTCGACGGAGAGGGCTTCGACGACGATCGGGCGGTCGAGCGTGAAGGAGTAGGTGGCGCGATGACGTTCTTCGAAGGCGCGGCGCATGACGGTGGGGTCGGTCAGTTCGACCGTGAGGGTGGTGTCGGTGCCGTCGTAGCGGAGCTGGGCGCGCCGGGTGACCTCGATCCGGTCCTCGGGGACGTCCTCGGCAAGGAGTTCGGCGCGGGCCGCCGCTTCCAGGTCGTCGGCGATCCGGTGGATGCCGGGCATCTCGGCGGGTTCCAGGGGTGCCTCGGCGGAGTGTTCGCGCATGGCCGTGGTGTCGGCCAGACCGATGCCGAGCGCGGAGAGGACACCCGCCATGGGCGGCACCAGGACGGTACGGATACCGAGGGAGTCGGCGACCGCGCACGCGTGCTGCCCGCCCGCACCGCCGAAGGTGGTGAGGGCGTAACGGGTGATGTCGTGGCCCTTCTGGACGGAGATCCGCTTCACCGCGGCGGCGATGTTGGCGACGGCGATCCGCAGGTAGCCCTCGGCGACCTGCTCCGGGGTGCGGTCGTCTCCGGTCCGTTCGCGGATCTCGCGCGCGAGGGTGGTGAAGCGGTCGCGGACGAGTCCGGCGTCTAGGGGCTGGTCGCCGTTCGGGCCGAACACCGCGGGGAAGTGGGCGGGCTGGATGCGTCCGAGCATGACGTTGGCGTCGGTGACGGCGAGCGGTCCGCCGGCCCGGTAGCAGGCCGGGCCCGGGTCGGCGCCGGCCGAGTCCGGGCCCACGCGGTAGCGGGAGCCGTCGAAGTGGAGGACCGAGCCGCCGCCTGCGGCGACGGTGTGGATGTCCAGCATGGGGGCGCGCAGCCGGACACCGGAGATCCGTGTGGTGAAGACGCGTTCGTAGTCCCCGGCGAAGTGGGAGACGTCGGTGGAGGTGCCGCCCATGTCGAAGCCGATGACCCGGTCGAAGCCGGCGAGCTGCGACATGCGGGCCATCCCGACGATGCCGCCGGCCGGACCGGACAGGACGGCGTCCTTGCCGCGGAACTGCGCGGCTTCGGCGAGGCCGCCGTTGGACTGCATGAACATCAGCCGTACGCCGTCGAGTGCGTCGGCCACCTGCCGGACGTAGCGGCGCAGCACGGGCGAGAGGTAGGCGTCGACGACGGCCGTGTCCCCGCGCGGGACGAGTCGCATCAGCGGGCTGACCTCGCTGGACAGCGAGATCTGCGGGAAGCCGATGCGGGCGGCGAGTTCCCCGACCGCCTGTTCGTGGGCAGGGTGGAGGTGACTGTGCATGCAGACCACGGCGACGGCGCGGATGCCGTCGGCGTGGGCCCGCTGCAGCGGCCCGCCGAGGGCGGCGAGGTCGGGGGCGCGCAGGACGGTGCCGTCGGCGGCGACACGCTCGTCCACTTCGACGACCCGTTCGTACAGCAGCTCGGGCAGTTCGATGCGGCGGGCGAAGATGGCGGGGCGGTTCTGGTAGGCGATGCGCAGGGCGTCACGGAAGCCTCGGGTGACGACCAGGAGGGTGCGTTCGCCGGTGCGCTCCAGGAGGGCGTTGGTGGCGACCGTGGTTCCCATGCGTACGGACTCGACGGGATCGCGGGAGCCGGCCAGCAGTTCGCGCACGCCCGCGACCGCCGCGTCGGCGGCGGGTCGCGCCTCGCCGGGAGGAGGTCCGGGCCGGTCGAGGGCCGGGTTGTCCGACAGCAGTTTGCGGGTGAGGAGCCGCCCGTCGGGGCGACGGGCGACGATGTCGGTGAAGGTGCCGCCTCGGTCGACCCAGAACTGCCAGCCTGTCACGTCAGTACCTCGCTTCCGTGCCGCTCACAGCGCCCGGAGGCCGTTGATCACGTCGCGCAGAATACTCTCGTCCGGCAGTTCGGCAGGGGGGACGGGCCGGTTCACGTGGACGGTTTCCAGGTCGACGAGATCACCGACGAGGACGCGTACCACTCCGATCGGCAGGTCCAGTTCCGCCGCGAGTTCCGCGACCGTCTGCGGAGCGGCACGGCACAGTTCGACGATGTCCACGTGTTCCGGGGAGAGTGTGGGGTCCGTCTCCGGATCGTCGGCGTCGGGTTCGGTGACGACCACTGCGATCAGGTCGAGGCGGTGCTGGGCCGCACTCGAGGTGCGGCCCCGCGTCATGGCATACGGACGGACGACCGGTCCGGCCTCGTCGTCGAACCAGTGGCTGCTTCCCTCGCCGTCAGCACTCATGCCGTCCCACTACCCACCCGGGGGCAGATCGGTACGCGGTTCGGAATCCAGATGCGGCCCGACCCGCTTCACCAGGAGGGTCATCTCGTAGGCGACCTGCCCGACGTCCGAGTCGGCGTCGGCGAATACGGCGAGACAGCTGCCGTCCCCGGCGGCGGTGACGAACAGGAACGCCTCGTCGAGTTCGACGATGGTCTGGCGGACGCTGCCTGCCTCGAAGTGGCGGCCCACCCCCTTGGCGAGGCTGTGGAATCCGGAGGCGACGGCGGCCAGATGCTCGCTGTCCTCGCGAGTGAGGTCCTGGGAGGCCCCTGTGGCGAGGCCGTCGCCGGAGAGCACGACGGCCTTTCGGATACTCGCGACGCGGGCCACCAGGTCGTCGAGGAGCCAGTTGAGCTCCCCCTTGCCGTCGTCGGCGTGGCCGGTCGTGTGCGGTGCGGTCATCGACCGTCCCCCTTAGTCGTTCCTGGTCGGTTCTGGTCGGTCCTGGTCGTTTCTCGTGGTGCTGCCCCGCCGGAGGTGTTGTCGCCCGTGGCGTTCTCCTCACGGCCGCGCTGCCAGCCGCGCTGGAGTGAGGCCATGCGGCTGCGCACTTCCTCCGCGTCCCGTTCGACGGGCTGGGATCTCTCCTCGTTCCGTCGTGGCGCGCTCCGTTTGAGCTGAGGCGAGAGGCTGGCCTGCCGTACACGCCGGGGCAGCGAGGCCGGGTCTGCCGGGCCGCCGGTGCCTGTGTCCCGCGGGGCGCTGCCCGGGCCCGGACCCGCCGCGGAGTGCTCCTGGCGGGGGTCCGCCGCGACCGCGGGGTGTGCGGGACCGTCCGGGACGTCACCGGCGGCCGGGGCGACGGGGCCGTCGTCCCGGGCAGGGCCCCGGGGCGCCCGGTCCGCGGGACGGTCTGCGGCGTGTGCGCCGATCCGGGGACGGGACGCCGCCCCCCGCCGACGGGCGGGCAGGGGCGGCGGCTTCTCGCCCTCGGAGGGCTCCGGATCCCGCTCCGGGGAGGGTTGCTCACCTCGGCGGCGGGCCGGCAGTACGGGCGCCGGTTCCCGCTCCGGGCGGGCGGACGGGGCACCGGTGTCCTGGTCCGTCCGCTCCCGGCGGGCGTGCTCGTCGCCGACGGGGCGTCCGTGGGAGCTGACCAGCTTGGGCGTTCCCCTGCGGAGCGGGGCCTCCGGCCGCCCTTCCGTGTCCAGGTCCGCTCCGACGCCGTTGCCCTTGCCGGGGGCCTGCTGCTGGGGCTCGCGGCGGCGGCCCGGCCGCTCCTCCTTGGTGCGGGACGGGGAGCGGCGGTGCCCGAACAGGCCGCCGCGCCCCTCGTCCGCGGGCGCGCCCGGGTGGTCGTCGAGGGCGTCCAGACCGACGGGTGCCTCGAGTTCGACCGGGCCGTCCAGGAGCGCGGCGGGCAGCCCGGGCAGTCGGGCGGGCACCTGGGAGAGCGCGAGGCGGCGGCTGTCCTCCGGCTGCCTGTCCTTGGCCCGCCGGGGCCGGTCGAGACGGAAGCCGACGCCGTTGGTGTCGGGGACGTCGTCGGTGAGGAGCGCGTCCGGGATGAAGACGACCGCGGTGGTGCCACCGTAGGGAGACGGCTGCAGCGAGACCCGGACCTTCTGGCGCTGTGCGAGGCGGCTGACCACGAACAGTCCGAGCCGGTCGGTGTCGGAGAGCTCGAACTCCGGTGTCTCGGCGAGCCGCAGGTTGGCGTCGAGCAGCGCCTCGGCGGCCATGCCGAGACCCCGGTCGTGGATCTCCAGGGTGAAGCCGTTGGCCACGCGCTCCCCCAGGACCTGGACGGCGGTGTGCGGCGGGGAGAACACCGTCGCGTTCTCCAGGAGTTCGGCCACCAGATGGGTCAGGTCGGCGACGGCGGGGCCGGTGACGGCGACCCGCGGCAGCCGGCGGACCTCGATGCGCTCGTAGTCCTCGACCTCGGCGACGGCGGCGCGCACGACGTCCATGAGCTGGACGGGCTTGCGCCACTGCCGGGAGGGCGCGGCGCCGGACAGGATCACCAGGCCCTCGGCGTGCCGGCGCATACGGGTGGTGAGGTGGTCCAGGCGGAACAGGTCGGCGAGTTCCTCGGTGTCGTCGGTCCTGCGCTCCATGGTGTCGAGCAGGGTGAGCTGCTTGTGCAGCAGGACCTGGCTGCGACGGGCGAGGTTGACGAAGACCTCCGAGACGCCCGAGCGCAGTTCGGACTGCTTGACGGCCGCCTCCACGGCGGCCCGCTGCAGGGTGTTGAGGGCCTGGCCCACCTCGCCGATCTCGTTCCTGTCGTACTCCAGGCGGGGGACCTCGGTCTCGACGTCCACCTGTTCGCCCGCGGAGAGGCGGCGCATCACACCGGGCAGTCGCACGCCGGAGGCCTCGTGGGCCTCCAGACGCAGTTGCCGCAGGTCGCGGATGAGGCCGCGGCCGACGCGCACGGACAGGACGAGCGAGACCAGCAGGGCGACGAGTCCGAGGAGGCCGGCGACGACGGCCTGGGTGATGACGCCCACGGCGACGGGGCGGACGCGGTCCTGGTAGCGGTCACTCGCCTGGTCGTTGAGGGTGGCGAGTTCCTCGAGCACATGGCCGGCCGCGGTGTCCCAGCTCTTCGCGGTGATCCCGCGGGGCGGTCCGGTGCCGGAGGAGACGGCCGCCTCCTCGGCGACCCGCAGCGGAGCGGACGCCGCGTTCTTCCAGAAGCTCTCGTAGCGGTCCCGTTCCGACGCGGGAAGCTGCGGCAGGCCGACGCCGTACAGCAGCGTGCGCTGGGCCATGAGGTCGGAGATGTCCCGGACCTCGGAGGGGGAGAGCGTACCGACGATGAGGGCGGAGCCGAGCAGGGCGTCCTCGCGGGCGAGGAGTTCACGGGCGCGGGCGAGACTGACGAGGGCGCGGTACTGCTTGTCCAGCCCGACGTCGTCGACCACGTGCAAATCGGCCAACAGGATGTAGCACGGGTCGACCAGCCCGTTGTAGAGGTCGAGGGCCTGGGAGCGGTCGACCGTGCCGTCCTCGACACTGCGGCGCAGGGACTCGATGCCCTCGAGGGAGTCCAGTACCGCGTCCAGCGCTTCGGTGTCCTGGCCCATCGCGTCACGCACATCGGGTTTCGCCGCGTTCTCCCGCACGCTGTTGACGGCCTTGTCGGTGGCGATCCGGCTGCGGCGGAGTGCGGTGAGCCCGTCGGAGGCACGCGGGTCGGCAAGATGGACGAGGGTCTGGCGGCGTTCCTGCTGGAGGACGCGGACGGTGTCCTCAACGGGGTAACCGACCTCTTCCATCACCGACGACACCTCGAACAGATGGCTTGCCTCACGGCCCGTCAGCACGGTGGTGAAGGCCCAGATCGTCGTCAGGGACACCAGCGGTACGAGAAGCAGCGCCACGATCTTCCGGCGGATGGACTTCCCGCGAAAGCGCATGGCCTCCCCCAGCCCGGCTCCCGGAACGACCAGGAGCGCACATGTGCGTCAATAAACGGCGCGAGCCTACTACCGCGTCACGGCCAACTCGAAGGGCTCTCCGGAATCCGAACTTCCGCACTGACGGCGAGACATGACGAGTTGTCCGGGCATTGTGTGAGATTGACTCCCGGTTCACAGGGGGGACCGACGGGCTGGGCCGCAGCACCCGGGGGTAGGGTTTGGCCGGTTCCTTTCCTTACTCGGGAATCTTTGTGACGTGCCGTTCGTCCTTCTCTGTGGGCGACGGGGGCGGAATCGGCCACAGGAGCCACGTCCCGTATCCGGGCGGCGTAAATCAGTGCAAGCCGGGCAGTCGTTGGGGAACCGGGTCCTCGGACCCGAGAAAACGGTCTGCCGGCGGTGGGGAGTGACACGTTGATGGGCACGGCGGAGCGGTACAGGTCGCCCGAGGGCGACGCGGGGGCACGGGTGGTGGAGCGGCCGGATGCCGGGACTCCGAACCGCGACGAGCCCTCGGCCGGAAGAGGGGCGGCCGGCGCCCGGAACCTTCCGGCGACCGGGACCGACCGGGTGCCGGCGGGTGCGATCGGGGCACCGCCTGCCGGAACGACCGGTGGGAACGACGGCGCCCGGGCCGAGGCCCCCCGGCAACCGAACCACCGGCCGTTGTGGGCCGAGGAGCCCGCGCGGCGGCGCCGGTTGCCGGATCCGGTGCGTACGTCGGCCGTGCGGGCGGTCATCATCGTCGCGATCACGCTGATTCAGGCCATGGTGGCCTTCCTCTGCACGCTCGCCGGTTCCTGGCTCGCGTTCCCCATGGTCATCAGCAGTGTCGTCAGCACCGTCCTGGCCACCTGGGGCGTCCTCGACGTGTGGGTGACCCGCCAGGTCTGGAACCAGCGCAACGGCGTGGTGTCCGCACCCAGCAGCACCGCGCGGGGCCTGCGGCGCGAGCGGCGCCGCGCCCGTCGCCAGGAGCGGTCCGCGCAGCGTGCGCAGGCGCGAACACGCCGACAGGGCGGCGGCACCGGTCAGCTGTCCCACCCCTGATCCCGCCCTCCCCCTGCCGCTCCGCTGCCCTGCGGAAACACGCGGGCAGGCCCGGGGCACCGGGGGGAGCCTGCCCGGTCAACCGTTCGCCGGGGCGGGCCTCTTGAACATCCGGGTGGCCGTGATCTCGCTGTGCACGGCTTCCTCCCCGGAGGTCTCCCGGGGCAGGCCCGGCCTCAAGTGCTCCTCGACGCTGATGTACTTGAGGCCTGCTCGCAGGTCTGCGTCGTTCCGCAGGCGGATGACCAGGGGGAATTCCGCGAGGGCCGTCGTGTCGAACAGGCCGGTGGTGTAGAGGAGCTGCACACCGAGCGCGTCGGCCACGGCCCTCTGGAGCTCCAGCAGATAGGTGGCGTTGGCGCGGCCGATGGGGTTGTCGAGGAACAGGGTCCCGGCGTGCCGGTGCCGGTCGCGGCCCCGGTCGTTGGAACGCAGCGCGGCCATCGTGCAGTACAGGGCGATGGCGGCGGTGAGCAGCTGCCCTCCGGAGAATACGTCGCCCATCTGTCCGACGGGCACCCGCTCCGCGCGCAGCACCGCGTCCGGTTTGAGGATCTCGACGGCGATGCCCTTCGGCCGGACGGCGGCGGCGACTCCGCGCAGCAGCAGGGACATCCCGTCGCGGCGCAGGTCGGAGTTCTTACGGACGGCCGCGCGGGTCGCCTCGTCGACGACCTCGCCGAGCCGCTCGGTGAGGGTCGCCTGGTCGGGTTCCTCGAAGCGGATGCGCAGAAATTCCTGCCCGGACCACTCGCCGAGCCCTTCGGGCAGCCGGGACAGCCGCTGGGCGGAGCGCAGAGTGGCGAGAGCCGACTCGACGAGCCCTCTGAGCCGGTCCACGATCGAGTCGCGGTTGCGTTCCAGCTGTTCCAGTTCGTCGCTGAGGACCCGGAGTCGGGGCGCGAAGGCGTCCGCCCACTTCTGGGCGTGCTCGGGCAGCGCGGAGGCGGGCAGCTCCCGGATCTGCTGCCGCGCCGGGGTGCGGACCTGCTCGTAGCGTGTGGAGTTGGCCTGCCGGACGAGGATGTCGCTCGCTTCGCGCACCGCGGACTCGGCGGCCGACAGGTCGGCGGCGCAGCCGCGGAGTGACCTGCGGGCCTCCGCGGCGGACCGGCGGGCCTCCTCCGGGGTGCCGGGATAGGGGTCGGGCTGCTCCGGCTCCTCCTCGGATGCGTGTTCCCGCAGCAGGTCGCGGAGCATGGCGGCGATCTCGTCGAACCCTCCGGCCGCGTCCTCGGCGGCGCGGTGCGCGTCGAGGAGTTCGCCGTGGATCTCCCTGGCGCTGTCCAGCTCCTCCGTCCGGGTGGCCAGTTCGGCCGTGGTGGTCCGCAGCAGCGCCTGTGCGTGCTCGGCGTCGCGCGGCACCAGCTCCTCGGGAAGCACGGTGTGCCGGTCGCCGTCCTCGGGCGCCAGCCGCTCGGCCTCGCCGCGCAGCCGCCCGAGCTGCTCGCTCGCGCTCGTCATGCGGGTCTCCAGGAGCTGCACCAGTTCCTCGGCACGGGCGGCGGCGGCCTGCCGGCTGGGGCCGTCCGAGCCGTCGGTGGACTCGAGCAGCTGCTCCGCGCGGTTGCGGACCTTGTTGCTCAGTCGGTCCAGCTCGGCGCGGGCCGCGCTCTCGTCGCTCTCCGCGCGTGCCTGCTCGGCGCGCAGGTCGGCGCCGACACCGACCTTCTCGTACACCTGGGACGCGGCACGGTAGGCCTCACGGAGGGCAGGCAGAGAGATCCGCGACGGCTCGGTGCCGGCCCCGGGCACGTCGTCGGACACGTCGTCGGGGGCGCCGGCGATCTCGGAACGCTCGGCACGCAGCGCACGCGCGGTGCGCCGGGCGTCGTCGGCGGCCCGCTGTGCGCCGCGCCGGTCCTCGTCGGCGGCCCGCGCGCGCTCCAGACAGGCCCGGGCGCGGGCCTCCGCCTCGGTGGCGTCGTCGGCCAGTTCGCGCAGAGCGGTCTGCCAGCCTGCCCGTTCGCGGAGCCGGAAGGCGAGTCCGGCGAGAGCGTCGGCGGCGCGCCTGGCCTTCTGCGCGGCCTCCTGGCACTCGTCACGCACCCGGACGGCCTCGGCCGCGGCCTCCTCGGCCTCCGCCCGCACGGCTCGCGCCTCGGCCAGCTCCGCCTCCGACTCCTGTGCGAAGACGCGGGCGTCGTGGGCGGCGCGGGCCAGTTCGGTGAGCCGGCCGGCCGGGCAGCCGGTGCGCCAGGAGGTGAGCCGCGCGGCCAGTTCCCGGTCCTTGGCGAGCCGTGCCGCGAGCGCCCGGATCTCCTCGTCGCGGGCGGTCGCGCGGGCGCGCAGTGCCTGTCGCTCCTCGTCGGCGGCGTGTTCGTCGTGCATGGCCGGGTTCGGCGGTACGAGGAAGACATCGCCGGTGTCCGCCTCCGGTGCCGGGGTCGGCGCGAGGAGGGCCGCAGCCGTGCCGACGGCGACCGCGGAGCGGGGCAGCAGGGCGGCGTCGCCCAGGACCTCGCGGGCACGGGTGTGGGAGTCCGGGTCGGTGATGACGACGCCGTCGACCAGTTCGGGGCGGGCGGCGAGCACGCGCGCGTGGTCGGCGGGGTCGACCGCCTGGGCGAGGTAGCGCCAGCCGGGCAGGGCGGGGATGCCGTGCTCACCGAGGAACTCGACCGTGGCCAGCACGTCCGGCCCCGGCGGCAGCAGTCCGCCGTCGCCGAGGGCACCGAGGATGCGGGCGTCGTCGGCGGCGGCGGTGCGCAGTTCGAACAGCTGCCGTTCGGCGGAGGAGACCGCCTCCTCGAGCAGTTCGCGCAGGTCGTCGGCGAGGCGGTCCAGTTCCGTGGCGGTGAGGGCGCCTTCGGTGACGGGGGCGCCACCCGGTTCGGTGTCCGGGTCGGGCCGGGGCATCGGAACGGACGGGCGGGTCCCGGTACCGGCCAGGCCGAGCAGTTCGGCCGGGCGTTCCTCGGCGGCCAGGGCCTGGGCGGTGCGCAGCTCTCCCTCGTGGGCGCGGCCGGCCGCCGTGGCCGCGTCCGCCGCGCGGGCGGCGGTGAGTTCTGCGCGGGCCTCGCCCGCGGCGGCCTCACGCGCGTGCTCGGTCGCCCGGTGGGAGGCCTCACGGGCCGCGTCCCAGGCGGCGACCGCGGTCTTCTCCGCGTCGCTGGCCGCGAGGGCGGCGCGGGCCGGGTCGGCGTCGGGGGCGCTGTCGTCGAGCCAGCCGGCCCGGACGGCCTCGGTGGTCTCCTGCTCGACCTCGGCAAGCCGCTGCCGGAGGTGGCCGATCTCGCTGCGGGCGCGCTGCGTCTCGGTCGCGGCGGAGGTGGCGTCGCGGTGGGCCGTGTCGCTGACCTCCTGGAGAGCGGCGGACCGCTCCTCCTCCTCGTTGGCGAGGTTCTCGGCGTTCTGGGCCGCCGTGTGCAGGGCACGCACGAGGTCGACGGCGGCCTTGGCTCGGGCGGCGAGTGCGGGCGCCGCGTCCCTCTCGGCCTCCTGGATCGCGGCGGAGACCCTGGCGACCCGGTCGGCGGCGGCCCGGTGGCGCAGCGCCGTCTCGGCGGCCTGCCAGGCCGCGTACAGGGTGCGTGCGTCGGCGAGTTCACGCTTCTGGGCGGCGGCGGACTTCTCGGTCGCGGCCAGAGCAAGGGAGGCGTGCCGGTAGGCGATCTCCGCGGAGATCAGCGCGCTGTGCTCGCGCTCCGCCCCGGCCCTGGTCACGGTGCGGGCGGCGGCGGTGACCCGGTGGGCGAGGTCGGCGGCGCGGACGCGTTCCTGGTGGCCGCGCGCGGAGAGCCTGCGGGCCAGGGTGCGGGTACGGCGCTCGGCGGCGGCGTGGATCTCGCGCGCCCGGGTACGGGCGCCGGCGGCTTCGACGATCCGGCCGAGCAGTTCGACGGACCCGGCGGTGAAGTCCCGTTCGGCGATCAGTTCGGCGCGTCGACCGAGTTTGTTGCCGAAGCCGCCGACCAGGTCGGCGAGTCCGTCGGTGTCACGGGTGTCGGTGACCGCGCGCAGCAGCAGGTCGGTGAAGTCGGAGTCCTTCTTGACCGCGAAGAGGCCGGCGGCCTCGCCCTCGTCGGCGTTCATCTCCCGCTGGTAGCGGAAGAGTTCGGGGTCGAGTCCCAGCTCGCCGAGGTGCTCGGTCCAGCGCTCGTGGGTCTCTTCCCAGTGCACCTCCAGGTGCGGATACGTCCGGCCCGCCTCCGTGAGCGCGTCCCGGAAGCCCTTCATGGTGCGGCGGCGGCCCCGCGCGCCCGACTGGCCGTCGGCGGGCGGCCGTACGGAGGTGGCCTCGGCGACGGGAAGGTTGTCCAGGCCGAGCCCCGGGCCGGGCCGCAGGGAGTACCAGGCCTCGGCGAACTTCCTCGGGTCGTTGGAGACCTGGCGCCCGCGCCATTCGCTGACCTTGCCGACGACGACGCACTCGCCGGTCAGCACGTGCTGCCACTCCAGGGCCACGTGGCCGCAGTCGTCGGCCAGCAGAAACTTGCGCAGCACACCGGAGCTGGCACCGCCGAGGGTGTTGCGGTGGCCCGGGAGCATCACGGAGAAGATCAGCTTCAGCAGGACGGACTTGCCACCGCCGTTCTCCAGGAAGAGCACCCCGGCGGGTGCGGGCCGACGGGGCGGGCCGACGGGCTCCTCCTCGAAGAACTCCGCCTGCGTCGGCGCGGGGTGCGGCACGGCCTCGCCGACACCGCGCAGGTCAAGCACGGTGTCGGCGTAGCGCGCACCGGCGGGTCCGATGGAGTAGAGGCGGACCCGGGACAGCTCGTACATGGCGGACTCTCGAAGTCTTCGGCAGGTCGGGGGGGGAGGGAGGAAGGGGGCGGAGGGCGAGGGTGGGGGAGGTGGAAGCGTGCCGCGGGGCCGGCGGCTCAGGTGAAGTGGAAGGGCAGTCCTGCGTCGGCCGCCAGGTCCAGGTCCTCTCCACTGTCCGCGGGCAGCAGGGTCGGGGTGCCGTCGGTGACCGGGACGACGCCCAGCTCCAGCAGTTCGGCCAGGGCCGCACTGCCGGCCAGGTCGCGTACCTGGAGCTGGTAGCGGGCAGTTGTCCGGTAGGTTCCGCCGTTGTCGTCGCCGGTGCGTTGCAGGAAGCCGGAGTCGGTGAGGAAGGTGACGGCCTTGGCGACGATGCCGGTGGTCGAGCCCGCGAGCCTGCGGGCGTCCTTGGTGGCGCCGGTCGCGCTGCGTCTCGCCCAGATCCGCCAGGCCGTCTCCAGCCCGGGGGCGTCACTGGCCGGGTCGGTGTTCTCGCCCTGCTCCGCGGCGCGCTCCTCGAGCCGGTGGCAGGTCTGGCGCACGAAGGCGTCGACGCCGTTGACGGTGACCCGCCCGATGTAACCGTCGTCGGCGAGGTCCTCGGGGCGCGGGAACGCCATGACGGCGACGGCGAGGTGCGCGAGTCCGTGCAGGAACCTGTCCCCGCCGTCGGCGGAGGTGCGCCGAGCGTAGTCGCCCATGCGGATGGCGAACACCGAGTCCTCGGCGGCGGTCACCGCCATTCCCGCACGCGGGGACACCTCCAGGACGATCAGCCCGAGGCCGGTGGCCACGGCGTCGGCGAGCCGCGCGAACGGCGGGTCCTCGCGGTAACGGCGCAGCAGGTCCGCGTACTCCTGGTCGCGGGCCGGCTGGAGCTTGGGCTGGAGGCCGAAGGCGACGAGCCGCGCCGCGTCGGCGGCGTCGGCGGGGGTGACGGCGCCGCTCGCCGGTGCGGCGGAGGGCTCCGCCTCGCCCCACTCGGCATGCTCGGTCACGGACACGGGTCCTCCTCGCGCAGGACGACGACGGGGGCGGCAGGGACGGCAGGAAGGCCGGGGAAGGCGCCGCGGACGGCACGGTCCGCGCGGGCGGCACGGTGCGTGCGGACAGCGCGGAGCATGCGGACGGCTGCCCCGGGGCGGTCGGCCGCGACCGGCGGCCGGACCTCCGGCGAAGGCGTCGTCACGCCGCCTCCGTGCGGTCCGCGGCCATGCCCGCCGCGTCGAGCAGGGCCGTGCCGACGATGAGGTCGGCGCCGCCGAACTCGGGGTCGTCCAGCTCGGCGCCGTCGTCCACCGCGAAGAGCAGCCGCCGCTCGCCCTGGCGGTAGGCGGTGCCGACCGGCGGGCTGGCGGCGTGGACCGCCAGCAGGGCCACCAGGTACGGCAGCTCGGGATCCTGACGGCGGGCCTCGGCGAGCAGTCCGGACAGCCGGCGGGGCGCGTCGGCCGGCAGTTCCAGCAACGTGGTCGCGGCCGCCAGCTGCTCCTCGGTGAAGCGGCTGTCGTCCGGCGTGGCGATCAGGTCGGGTTCCGGCATCTCGGCGCCCAGGTGCTCCCGCTCCACCGGCGGGGTCAGCAGGATGTCCACGAGGTCGGCGACCCGGACGGACACCGGTGTACGCAGTCCGGTGCCGCGGGCGAAGAAGGCGTCGGTGACCCGGACCGCCTGCTCCAGGGGCAGCGGGAGCAGCGGTGCCAGGAGGTGTCCGTAGAGGTCCGTGCCCGAGGACGACGCGGGGGTGGCGAAGGCCTGCCGGTCCTGTTCGGCGCGGAACAGCGGGCCGGCCTCCAGCAGCCGGGACTGCAGCTGGGTGTGCCTGCGGATGCAGTCCTTGACGATGTCCACCAGCTCGGCGGCCCTGCGCTTGTGCTCCGGCTCCTCCGACTCGTCGCGGGCCCTGCGGATGTTGGTGAGGATCGCGTTCTCGTGGCGGTACCGGTCCGCGACGTGGTCCAGGGCCTCGGCGATCATGTCCGGGACGGCACTCAGCCAGTCCACCGCGCGCACGTTGCGCCGGGTGGCGTCCAGCGCACGGCGCAGGGACTCGGAGTACTGCACGGTCCGGTAGCGGGCCTGCTCGGCGGCGAGCTGGGCGTCGGCGAGCCTGCCGCGGTTGATGAGTACCTCGAGTTTGACCTCGGCGGCGATCTGGGCGCTGGTGACGTCGGTGTCCAGGGCCCCGACCAGGACGTTGACCGCCTCGTCCGTGGTGCGGAGGTAGACCGTGCCGCCGGGGCCGGGGACCTCCTCGATGAGCTTGAAGTCGTAGTCGCGGCGGACGTAGGTGCCGTCCGCGCCGAACACGCCGTACACCGCGCGGAAGCCGCGGTCGACGCTGCCGACGTTGATCAGGTTCTCCAGGACCCAGCGGGCCACCCGCTCGTGCTCACCGGCGGGCCGACGCGGGGCCTGGGCGGCGATGCGCGGGATGAGCCGGGCCACTATCTGTTCGTGGTCGGCGCCCGTGTCGAAGTCCATGTTCAGTGTGACCAGGTCGATGGCCGCCAGGGCGATCTCCGCCATGCCGTACACCGAGTACTCGCCGGCCAGGTTGGCCTTGCGCGCGTCCAGGTCGTGCAACGGCGCGGTGCAGGCGAGCGCACGCAGCCGCCGGGCCAGTCCCTCGTCGGCCGCCGGTCCCGAAGCGGGCCGCGGCCCCGCGCCGAACTGGGGCGGAGCACTGTCCGTCGATGCTGGTGAAGTCACGGTGCACAGACTAGGTCCTCGGTCTGACAACCACCCAAACAGCACAGATGCGCCACGGTGTCGCGGTGGTCACACACCCTGTTCCGCCGTCCCCGCCCTGCGCCGGTAGACCTCCGCCATGCGCTCGAGCGAGTCGTCGGGGCACCCCGCCGGCAGCGTCTCGGCCCGGTCCCGCTCCCCGGACCGCAGAGCCCGAAGGATATCCTCCTTGCGCGCTATATGCGGTTCGTGGAGCCGGTGGGGCTCGTCCACCGCGTGGAAAGCGAGCCTCAGTTCGGCGAACACGCCGCGCGTCGGCTCGTTCGTGCGGTCGCTGCCGGCCAGCGCCACCCGTTCCCGGTGGAAATGGATGTCGGCCGTACCCACTGCGTTCCAGTCGCGTCCGGTCGTCCGGCAACGGCGTGGATGCCGAAGCTCCGGCGCAGGGTGCTGTTGGCCCCGACGACGACCAAGACCGGTTCGGACCCCAGGGTCAGTGCCGCAGGCAGCTGCGCTTCGAGCACGTCGCACGTCTGCGCCCCGTTCCTCGCGGGGTTGCTGAACCGCGCGGCTGCTCACCGGGCGACCCGGCGAGCAGCGCGGCCCGGCCCCGTCGTCCGCCGGCGGTGCGGTCCTCCGCGCCCTCGGTCAGTGAGTCTCCGAGGGCCACGGAGCACACGGGTCTCACAGCGGGCCTCCCGGCAGCACCGCGGGCACGTACCGGACGGGCACCACGTCCTCCCGCCCGTCCTCCGGGGCGCTCTCCCGCACGCCGTCCGGTACGGACGCCCTCCGCGGGGCCTCGTGGGCGTCGAGGAAGGCCGCCACCGCCGCCGGCCACCCGAAGCGTTCCGCACGCGCGCGCGCCGCCTCGCGCCGCTCCGTCTCCGGCCGCTCCAGCAGGAGTTCGACGGCGTCCGCGAACGACTCGCCGCGGTCCCCGGCGGCCGCCCCGGCGGGGCCGAGCACCTCCGGCAGCGCGGACGAGGTGCTCGCCACCACCGGCGTTCCGCAGGCCATCGCCTCCAGCGCGGCGAGCCCGAAGGTCTCCGCGGGCCCCGGCGCCAGGCACACGTCGGCACAGGCCTGGAGGGCCCCGAGGAACGTCCGGTCGAGGACGTGGCCCAGGAAGACGACGGGCAGTCCGCGTTCCCGCGCACGCTGCTCGAGACGTGTCCGCAGCGGACCGTCCCCGGCCACCACCAGTACCGCCTGCCGTCCACGCCGGCGCAGCGCCTCGAGCGCGTCCAGCGCCGTGCCGGGCCGCTTCTCCACGGACAGCCGGGTGCAGGTCACCAGCAGGGTCTCCGCCGCGCGCGCGTAACGGGCCCGCACCGAGGGGTCGTGCAGCGCGGGATGCCGCTCCGCCAGGTCGACGCCGAGCGGCGCCCGTACGACGTTGCGGGCGCCGACCCGGGTGAACTCCCGCTCGGCGAAACCGGTGGTGCACACGACGCGTGCGTAGGTGTGGGCGGTACGGATGTTGAGGGCGTCGGCGGTGCGCCGTGCGGCCCCCTCCGGCATGCCCCAGGTGCGCAGCACGCCGTCGGCGGTCTCGTGGGAGACCATGACCGCGGGCACCCGCGCCCGCCGCGCCCATCTCCCGGTCCAGCGCAGGGTCGTACGGTCGGACACCTCGAGCCGGTCGGGCGCCAGCTCCTCGAGCAGGGCGGCCAGCCGCCGCTTGTCGGTGAGGACGCGGTAGCCGCCGGTGCCGGGCAACAGCGGTCCCGGCAGGGTGATCACCCGTCCCTGCTCGGTCTGCCGGTCACTCGGCCGGTCACCGGGGACGACGAGCACGGACTCGTGCCCCGCCGCCCGGTAGCCCTTGCCGAGCTCCCGCAGGGCGGTGCGCAGTCCGCCGGAGGCCGGTGCGACGAAGTTCGCGAGCCGTACGATCCGCAGCGGGCCTCCGGCCCCCTGGGTGCCGTCCGCCGTCGCCGGCACCGGGCGGACCGCCGGGGCTCCTGCGGGCGGGGCACCGGCCGGCCGGGTGCCCGCTCCCGCGGGCGTGCTCATGCCGCCACCGCCGTCCGGCGCCCGCTGAGCACGTCCGCGTAGTGGCCGATCAGCTGGTCCCCGACGGCGGCCCAGGTGCGTCCCTCGACCCTGGCGCGCCCCGCCGCCCCGTAGGAGGCCCGCAGTCCGGGGTCCGCGGCCAGGGACCACACCGCGTCCCGTACGGCGGCGGTATCGCCCGGCGGCACCAGGAGCCCGGTTCGCCCGTGGACGACCAGGTCCAGCGGGCCGCCCGCGGCGGGCGCGACCACAGGTACGCCGCTCGCCATGGCCTCCTGCACGGTCTGGCAGAAGGTCTCGAAGGGGCCTGTGTGGGTGAAGACGTCCAGTGAGGCGAAGATGCGGGCGAGTTCGTCGCCGGTGCGGCGCCCCAGGAAGACCGCGTCGGGCATGGCCTGCTCCAGGCCCGGCCGGCTCGGTCCGTCACCCACGACGACGACCCGTACCCCGGGCAGGGTGCTCGCCCCGGCCAGCAGTTCGACCTGCTTCTCGGGGGCGAGCCGGCCGACGTAGCCGATGATCAGCTCGCCGTTCGGGGCGAGTCCCCGGCGCAGCGCCTCGTCGCGCAGGCCGGGCCGGAAGCGGACGGTGTCCACGCCCCGCGGCCACAGTCTGACCCGGGGGATGCCGTGCGCCTGGAGGTCGCTCCGTGCGGCGCCGGACGGGGCGAGGGTGAGGTCGGCGGCCGAGTGCACGGACCTGATACGACGCCAGGCCGTGGCCTGGCCGGCGCCCATGTACGTGCGGGCGTAGCCGGCGAGATCGGTCTGGTAGACGGCGACGGCGGGCAGACCGAGACGCGAGGCCGACGCCATGCCGCGCACCCCGAGCACGAAGGGGCTGGCCAGGTGGACGAGGTCGGCCCCGTGCTCGGCGATCGCCGCGGTGACACGTCGGCTGGGGAGAGCGACGCGGACCTGCGGGTAGCCCGGGAGCGGTAGGGAGGGGACCCGGACGACCGGACACGGAGCCTGGTCGTCGGGCTCGTGGCCCGCGGTGGCGGGGGCGACGACGACAGGGGTGTGACCGCGGTCGACGAGGTGCCGGGCGGTCTGGAGCGCGCAGTGGGCCACGCCGTTCACATCGGGGGGAAAGGATTCGGTCACGATGACGACTCGCATACGGGTGTTCTCGCCGCGCCGGACGTGGCCACGTCAACGTGGATCTTTCCGGTGGGGGAACGTCCCATGAGCGTTGCCTCACGCACCCACGCGGGCCGAACGCCCTCCACGCGCGCCTGACCCGCGGGGCGTCCCTTGTTCACACTGCGCGCGTCCGGGCAGTCACACGACGGTCTCCCCGGGACCCATCCGGCTGCGTACGGCGGTCTGCACCTCGGCCTCCTCGGCCGGGTCGGCGGCGAGCCGGCGCAGGCGCTCGACCACCCGGGTGTCACCCGTCTCGGCGTGCCGCGCGGCGATCTCGCGGGTGGACTCCTCACAGTCCCAGAGGCACTCGACGGCGAAGCCGCTGCCGTAGGAGGGGTCGGTGGCCGCGAGGGCACGGGCGGCCCGGCCGCGCAGGTGGGAGGAGGCGGTCTCGCGGTAGATGTGCCGGAGCACGGGAGCGGCGCAGGCGATCTCCAGGCGTCCGGCACCGTCGACGAGAGTCCACAGGGTCGGCGCGTCGGGGCCCTCGCCCCGCACCGCCCCGCGCAGGGCGGCGAGGACCAGGTCGCGGTCCTGGACACCGCCCCGGCAGGCGAGGACGCGGCCGGCGGCGGCGCCCAGGACGTCGGGCCGGCAGGCCCAGAGGCGCGCGCGGTCGACGGCGGCGGGACTCCGCATCCGTTCGAAGGCGTCGACGGCGGCCTCCACGACGGGCGTGGGTCCGGTGGCCACGGCCCGCTCGATCAGGGTGAGGGCGTCCGGGTCGTTGCCGTCGGCCAGATAGCGCAGGGCGGTGCAGCGGGCGCCCTCCGTGCCGTCCTCGGCGGCGCGGACGATCCCGGGCCGGTCCTCGGGGCCCGCGACGGCGGTGAGGCAGCGGGCGGCCGGGACATGCAGGGCGGCACCGCGCTCGATCCCTTGCTGGGCCCATGCGAACACGGCCTGCACGCTCCACCCGGGGCGGGGCCCGGCGGGACGCATCTGCCGCTGCCAACGGTCGAAACAGCCGGCCTCCTGGGCGGCCCGTACGCGCGCGGCGACGGATTCACGCGGGTCGTCGGCCCACAACCGCCAGGGGCGCGGCTCGAAGGCGTCGCGGACGGCGGCGGCCAGTTCGGCCTCGCCCTCGGGGTCGGTGGCGAATCGCGCGAGCACGGGGGCGGCGAGGGCGCGCAGACCCGCGTCGTCGTCCCGGAGGGCCAGTTCGTCCAGGGCCCAGGCCCAGTTGGCCCCCCGGGCGGCGTACCTGCGCAGCAGGGCGAGTGCGTCCCGCCTGCCGTAGGAGGCGAGATGTCCGAGCACGGCGAGGGCGAGGCCGGTGCGGGACTCGTCGGTGTCGAGGATGTCCTCGGCGTCGAAGAGGTGGGCCTCGATGGCGTCCAGTTCGCCGTGCAGGTCCAGGTAGAGGCGGGCGTAGTAGAGGGAGCGGTTCTCCACCTGCCAGTCGTGGCGCGGGTCGTGGAGCACGCAGTGGTTCAGCGCCTCGAGCGTTTCGGAGCGCGGGGCGGTGAGCGCGTGCAGCGTGCCGTCGCCGCGACCCCGCTGGAGCAGGCCGAGCAGCGTACCGCTGGGCGCTATGACCGGATCGAACATGGGAAACAGCCTCACATCAAGCGTCGACGCAACCGGGGACGTGCATTACCTGGCCGCGTGCCAACACGTCGGGGCGCCCGCCGTTTCCTGCTTGCTGTAGACCATCTTCCTCTGCCTCTCGTCGGGGCCCTCGCGGACCGCGTCACGGCCCGCGCGGTGCGGCAACACCTGCCCAGCCATCGCGTCCGTGAATCACGTCGTCATGATGACCCGGCGGTCACATCTGCCGCGACCGAATTCCGGCGGCCCTCCACCGCCTCCCCCGTTTGCCGTGCGTTTCCGCTGCCGTCTCCGCGCCTTCGCCGTTCGGGGCGTGCGCGCCCGCGCGGTCCGGTGCCGTTCGGTGCGCTTCTTCGTCGCGCCGCCCCCCGTCCGCCGCGTTCGTCCGCCGCGCCGGCGCGCCTCAGTTCGCGCCGAACAGCTCGAGCAGCTCCGCGCGGGCGAACATCCGGGCCGTGTCGACGGCCGAGGGAGTACCGGCGGCCGGATCGGCACCGCCCCGCAGGAGGGCCTTGACCACTTCGGTGTCGCCCTTGAAGGCGGCTCCCGCGAGCGGGGTCTGCCCCCGGTCGTTGATCCGGTCGACGTCGGCGCCGCGTTCCAGCAGCGCGCGGACCGCGTCGGCGTGACCGTGGTACGCGGCGAGCATCACGAGCGAGTCGCCCCGGTCATTGGTGAGGTTGGCCGGCACGCCCGCGTCGACGTAGGCCACGAGCTCCTCGGTCCGGCCGCTCCGGGCCATGTCGAAGATCCTGGTCGCCAGCTCCACGACCTCGGGGTCGGGGGCTTCAGTCATATCGGCCGAACCGCCTCTCACCACGGATCACTCCGCGTATCGGGGACAGGGCGTACGTCTGCGAGCAGGGCAGAGCCGTACGGGTGAATCGCCAGGGTACTGGCTCGCTCGGGCACGTGGACCGACGTGCCCGAGGCAAAGATCACGGCATACCCGGCCGTGCGCAACCGCCCACGTCGTTCGGACCGGGAGCGGTCCGCCGACCGGGCGAAATCATCATTCATTCACCCGCTTGCACCTTTTGTCGTATAGATACATTCTGTGAGCCTGGAAGTACTCATGGTGACTGTCCCCCGCGAACCAGGAGAACTCGCATGATCCTCTCGATCTCAGGCGTCGTCCTGCTCGGCATCGTCCTCTTCATCCTCTGCCGCAAGGACGGCCTGAAGCCGTTGCACGCCGTGGTGGCGATGCTGTTCGGCTTCTATCTGGCCAGTACGGCCATCGCGCCGAGCATCAAGGCCGGCGGCGAGAGCCTGGCCGGCCTCCTCGGCGGCATCAGGTTCTGACCCCGCCCCCCAAAGCCCTCACCCCCCTCACCCACGCCCTGGAGGCAGCAGTGGCCCGGCGTCCCCTTCCCCGCGTCCTGAGCAACCGCGGCGCCCACCTCGCCCGGAGCCGGGAGCTGGCCCGGACGGCGGCCGACGGCGCCACCGACGTCCTCCACCCGCTGATCACGATCGCGCGCGGACTGCGCCGGCTGGCCTCGGCCGGGCGGCGCAGGTGGCTCGCCACTCCCAAGGACCGGCACGGTGCGCTGCTCTTCCTGCTGGCGTCGGTGATCCTGGCCGTCGCACTGCTCCCGTACGGTCCGCTGCTCGCCGCCATCACCCTGATGGCGGCGGCGGCCTGGCAGGGCCGGGACCGTGCCCCGGCCGCACCGGACGGCCCCGACGAGTCGCAGGCCCAGCGCCTCAAGGCGCTCTACGACGCCCTGGTGCCGTACTTCTCCTCGGCGGGCGACCCCAACCCCCTGTACACCCACGGCGGCACGTGGGAGAAAGCCTTCCCGGCGTACGAGTTCGACGGCACCGGTCGCATCGCGCACCTGGTGATCGCCTACCCCGCCTACTACACCGACGGCGAGGCGGAGTCCCGCGCACGGATCGAGCATCTGCTCGCCGCCAAGTCGGGGCGTGGCCGCGAATACCACTTCGCCTGGGACGAGGAGGGCAATGAACTCACGGTCCGGGTTCTCGCCCCCCTGCCCGCCGACATCACCGTCCAGCGTTTCGTCACGTCTCCCGGTGAGACGGTCCTCGGTTTCACCGACCCCCTGCACGTGCGCCGGACCCTGCCGCTCACCCGTGGCGAGGAGCGGCGCGACGTCCCCCCGGTCGTCTGGCGCACCGGCATCCGCTCCACCGAACCCCACCTGCTGGCGGCCGGGCAGCCCGGCAGCGGCACCACCACCCTGCTGCGCTCGGTCGCCCTCCAGGCGCTGCGCCACGGCGACGTGGTGATCGTCGACGGCGGCGGCACCGGTGAGTACGCGTGCCTGACCGGCCGGGACGGCGTGCTCGCCGTCGAGTGCGGCCTGGCGGGCGCGCTGGAGAGTCTCCGGTGGGCCGCGCACGAGACGGAGCGCCGCCTGGTCGCGGCCAACCGTGCTCATCAGGCGGGCGATCCGCCGCCCGAGGACACCAAGCGGCCCCTGTGGATCCTGCTGGACCGCCCCACCTCGTTCACGCACCTCGCCGTCGCCGACGGGCGGGAGAACCCCCAGTCGCTGCTCCAGGTCCCGCTGCGGCACGGCCGCCCGGCGAACGTCACGGTCGTCGTCGCCGATCAGCTCGACAGTCTGGAGACTCTCAGCGCCGCGGTACGGCAGCACACCCGTGCGCGTGTCGTCCTCGGCCCCGCGACTCCGGAACAGGTGACGGCCGTCCTGGGGACGCCCCCGCACACCACCCCCCTCGATCACGTCCCCGCGGGCCGCGGCTACGCCCGACTGGGTACCGGCCCGGTGCACCGCCTCCAGGTCCCGGCCGCACCGAACCCGTACGACGACGCGACCGGCGACGACCAGCGGCAGGCGGTACTGGACCTGCTCCCGGCCCGCTCCGCCCGGGACCACGCACGGGCGGTGCGGGAGCACACGGCACCGGAACCCGGCCCCGTACGCGGGGACACGGCGGACACGACGCCCGTGGACAAGCACTCCATGGACAAGAACCCCCTGGACCTGACCACCACGGACAAGACCGCCACGGGCACGCGTACGGCGGACGCGGACAAGACCCCTCTGGAGGCGGTTCCCGCGGAGGCGGCCGCCACCGAGGCCTCCTCCTGACCGTCCGCCGCGCGCCGACCGTGTCGGCACACCTCGCCGCCCGTCCGGCATGATCCGTCGGACGGGCCCTACGCCACGAAGGTGCGCGGCGCCTCCACCCCCGACGTCCCGCCGTTCTCGACCATCCGTGCCGCCGCGGCCAGCCGCAGCGCCGCTTCCTCGGCCACCGCGCCGCCCACGGTGAACGGCAGCCGCACATATCCCTCGAACGCACCGTCGACCCCGAAGCGGGGTCCCGAGGGCGCTCGTACGCCGACCCGCTCCCCCGCCTCGGCGATCCGCGACCCCGAGAGCCCTCCGGTGCGCACCCACAGGGTGAGCCCGCCGCGCGGGACCTCGAACTGCCAGTCGGGCAGTTCCCGGCGCACCGCGCCGACCAGCGCGTCCCGGTTCTCCCGGGCCTGTGCGCGCCGGATCTCCACGGCCCGCTCCCAGCCGTCCGTGCCGAACAGCCAGTTCACCGCCAGTTGCTCCAGGACGGGCGTGCCCAGATCGGCGTAGGCGCGCGCGGCGACGAGGCTGCGGACCACGTCGGGGGCCGCGCGCACCCAGCCGATGCGCAGGCCGGCCCAGAAGGCCTTGCTCGCCGAGCCGACCGTGATCACCGTGGACCCGGCCGGGTCGAAGGCGCACACGGGGCGTGGCATCTCCACGTCCGGGTCGAGCCAGAGCTCGCTCATCGTCTCGTCGGCGACCAGCACCGTCCCCGCCGACCGCGCCGCGTCCACGAGCCGGCGGCGCTGGTCCTCGTCGGCGAGCGCGCCGGTCGGGTTGTGGAAGTCGGCGACGACGTACGCGATGCGCGGTGCCGCCTCCCGCAGCACCCGGCGCCAGTGGTCCACGTCCCAGCCGGCCAGCCCTTCCGCCATGGCCACGGGGACCAGCCGGGCCCCGGCCTCGCGCATCAGCTGGAGGATGTTGGCGTAGGACGGCGATTCGACGGCGATGCGCTCGCCGCGGCCGCCGAAGAGGTGGCAGATGGCGTCGATGGCGCCCATCGCCCCGGTCGTCACCATGATCTGCTCGGGCATGGTCGGGATGCCCCGCGCGGTGTACCGGTCGGCGATCGTCGCGCGCAGCGCGGGCAGTCCGGCCGGGTAGTCGCCGTGGGTGTGCGCGTAGGGCGGCAGTTCCTCCAGAGCGCCCTGCACGGCGCGGGTGAGCCAGGGCTCGGGCGCGGGCAGCGCGGCGCAGCCGAGGTCGATCATCGAGCCGAGCGCCTCGGGGGGCAGCGGTTCCAGTCCCCGCGCGGGGACCGGGTTTCCGGCCGGGACGGCGGTCCAGCTGCCGGCACCGCGCCGCGACTCCAGGAAGCCCTCACCGCGCAGCGCCTCGTAGGCGGCGGCGACGGTGGTGCGGCTGACGGACAGGGACAGGGCGAGTTCCCGCTCGGCGGGCAGCCGGGCGGCCACGGGGACGCGTCCTTCGAGCACCAGGAGCCGGATGCCGTCGGCGAGGGCCCGGTAGGCGGGCGGGCGGCGGGTCCCGGGGCCGGCAGGGCGGTCCTGCTGGGAGTTGAGCAGCCGGGCGAGCTGCGCCGCACCCACCGCCGAGGTCCACTGCGCCATCACGATCAGTCCACCTTCCCCGAATTGGCCATGGATGAGATCTCCATCCACGCCACAGGGTGTCATGCGTCGGTCCACTTCCACCACAGGGGGACATCTTGTCCAGCCACCCGCCCCGGCACGGGCACCTCGCACGGCGGCTGCTCCAGCTCTACGCCGGCCTGGCGCTGTACGGTGCGAGCTCGGCACTGCTGGTCAGGTCCGGGCTCGGTCTGGAGCCGTGGAACGTGCTGCACCAGGGTCTGTCCGAGCGCACGGGCCTGTCGATGGGCGTGGTGCTGACCGTCCTGGGCGCGGCGGTGCTGCTGCTCTGGATCCCGCTGCGCCAGCGCCCGGGGCTGGGAACCGTCTCCAACGTCCTGGTGATCGGGGCGGCCATGGACGCGGCCCTGACCGTGGTGCCCGAGGCGCACGGCACGGGCCTCCGGGTGGCGATGACGGCGGCCGGCATCGTGCTGAACGGCGCGGCGACGGGGCTGTACATCGCGGCACGCTTCGGTCCCGGCCCGCGCGACGGGCTGATGACGGGGCTGAACCGGCGTACGGGGGTGTCGATCCGGCTGGTGCGTACGGTGATCGAGGTCACGGTGGTCGTCACGGGTTTCGCCCTCGGCGGCACCGTGGGCGTGGCGACCCTGCTGTACGCGGTGCTGATCGGCCCGCTCGCCCAGCTGTTCCTACGGGTGTTCGCCGTCCCCCCGGCATCCGGCGGCAGCACGGTCGTTGCCACAGGTCAACCGCGTGGAGCGATACTGCGTCCGTGACTTCGCCGATACGCCACCCGTACCTCGACCACCCCGGCCCGATCGCCTTCGCCCACCGGGGCGGGGCGGCGGACGGCCTGGAGAACACCGCGCGCCAGTTCCGGTGCGCCGTCGAGGCGGGCTATCGCTACATCGAGACCGATGTCCACGTCACCCGCGACGGCCGGCTCGTCGCGTTCCACGACACGACCCTGGACCGGGTGACGGACGGAGCCGGCCTGATCGCCGACCTGCCGTGGCGGGACGTGGAGCAGGCTCGGGTGGCGGGCCGGGAGCCGGTGCCCCTGTTCGAGGAGCTGCTCGGCGACTTCCCCGAGGTGCGGTGGAACGTCGACGTCAAGGCAGAGCCGGCCCTCCTGCCCTTTCTGGATCTGATCGAGCGGACGGACGCCTGGGACCGGGTCTGCCTGGGCTCGTTCTCGGAGGCACGCGTGGTGCGCGCCCAGCGGCTGGCCGGTCCCCGGCTCGCGACGTCGTACGGCACGCGGGGGGTGCTGAACCTCCGGCTGCGCTCGTGGGGTGTGCCGGTGGCGGTGCGCCGGTCGGCCGTCGCCGCCCAGGTGCCCCACGCCCGGTCCGGCGTCCCGGTGGTGGACCGTCGCTTCGTGCGCACCGCCCATGCGCGGGGGCTTCAGGTGCACGTGTGGACGGTCAACGAGCCCGAGCGGATGCACCGGCTCCTGGACCTGGGGGTGGATGGCATCATGACCGATCACATCGGCACACTGCGCGAGGTCATGGAGGACCGCGGCATCTGGGTCTGAGACCCCGCCCGGCCGCCGAGCGCGTTCACGGGGAGGCGAGGGCTCGGGTGGGCAACGACACCGTGCGGTCACCGGCGGCGAACGAGGCGGCCGGCCGGCGGTACGAGCAGCGCGGCTGGTACGTCTACGACTGGGCGTGTTCCGTGTACTCCACGAGCGTGCTCACCGTGTTCCTCGGTCCCTACCTGACCTCGGTCGCCGAGGCCGCCGCGGACGCGGACGGGTTCGTGCATCCGTTCGGCGTCCCGGTGCGCGCGGGGTCCTTCTTCGCGTACGCGGTCTCCCTGTCGGTGGTCACGGCGGTGCTCGCGATGCCTCTGGTGGGCGCCGCCGCGGACCGCACCGGCCGCAAGAAGCCGCTGCTCGCGGCCGCCGCCTACACCGGAGCCGCCGCGACGGCGTGCATGTTCCTCCTCGACGGCGAGCGGTACCTGCTGGGCGGTGCGCTGCTGATCGTGGCGAACGCGGCGCAGTCCGTGGCGATGATGCTCTACAACTCCTACCTGCCGCAGATCGCGACCCCCCAGGAGCGGGACGCGGTCTCCTCGCGGGGCTGGGCCTTCGGCTACGCGGCGGGCGCCCTGGTGCTCGTCGCCAACCTGGTCCTCTACACCGCCCATGACCGTTTCGGGCTTTCCGAGGGCATGGCGGTCCGTGTCTGCCTGGCGTCGGCGGGCCTGTGGTGGGGTGCCTTCACCCTGGTGCCGCTGCGGCGGCTGCGCGACCGCCGCGCTCCCGCGCGGGAGGCGGGCGCCCCGTCCGGTTTCCGGCAGCTCGCGGCGACCCTCCGCGACATGCGCCGCCACCCTCTGACCCTCGCCTTCCTCCTGGCGTACCTGGTCTACAACGACGGCATCCAGACGGTGATCTCGCAGGCCTCGGTCTACGGCTCGAAGGAGCTGGGGCTCGGGCAGTCCACCCTCATCGTGGCCGTGCTGCTGGTCCAGGTGCTGGCGGTGGTGGGCGCGCTGGCGCTGGGCCGGCTGGCCCGGATCCACGGGGCGAAGCGCACGATCCTCGGCTCGCTGGCCGCCTGGACGGTGACACTGGCCGCCGGCTATTTCCTGCCCGCCGGGGAGCCGGTGTGGTTCTTCGTCCTGGCGGCGGGGATCGGCCTGGTTCTCGGCGGCAGCCAGGCGCTGTCCCGGTCGCTGTTCTCGCACCTCGTACCGCCCGGCAAGGAGGCCGAGTACTTCTCGGCGTACGAGCTGAGCGACCGCGGGACGAGCTGGCTCGGGCCGCTGCTGTTCGGGCTGACCTACCAGCTGACGGGCAGCTACCGGGACGCGATCCTCTCGCTGGTGGCCTTCTTCGTCCTCGGTTTCGCGCTGCTCGCGCGGGTGCCGGTGCGCCGGGCGATCGCCCACGCGGGGAACCCCGTTCCGGAGAGGATTTAGCACTCGGCGCGAAAGGGCTGTAGTGTACGCGTTTGGCCTGCCAGGTGTACCGTTACTGCGCGTCAAAGATGCCGAAACGCTGTGTCATGTCTTTCATCAGATGTGACAAACCGGGCGCCGGTGGGTACTGCACTGGTTGACAAGGCTGCGGCTACGACGGCGACACATGGCCCGGAACGGGAATCTTTACCGCCGACCGGACGTTGACCGGATGACGACGACAGCGACACCTGTCCTGTGGGCGACAAGCCCGGGAGGCACGATTCATGAGTGAGCGAGCTCTTCGCGGCACGCGCCTCGTGGTGACCAGCTACGAGACGGACCGCGGCATCGACCTGGCCCCGCGCCAGGCCGTGGAGTACGCATGCGAGAAGGGGCACCGCTTTGAGATGCCCTTCTCGGTCGAGGCGGAGATCCCGCCGGAGTGGGAGTGCAAGGTCTGCGGTGCCCAGGCACTCCTGGTCGACGGCAACGGCCCTGAGGAGAAGAAGGCCAAGCCCGCGCGTACGCATTGGGACATGCTGATGGAGCGACGTACCCGAGAGGAACTCGAAGAGGTCCTCGAGGAGCGTCTCGCCGTTCTGCGCTCCGGTGCGATGAACATTGCGGTTCATCCCCGGGACAGCCGAAAGTCGGCTTGATCCCGGCGAAGGACCGACGGGAGAACTGAGCACAGCGGCACACAGGACCGGGGGCGTCGTACCAACTGGTACGACGCCCCCGGTCCTGTGTGCGTTCGGCCGCCTGTCGGCGTCCGTGGCGCCGCCCCCGTTCTCGGCGTCAGCGGGAGAGCGGCGGGCGGGGCTCCTGCGGGAAGCCGCCCGGTGCGGCCCCGGGCTCGTTCCGGATCACCTCGCCCTGGACGACCTTTCCGTCGGTCCGGTGCATACGCGCCTGCTGGAAGGCGCCCCCCAGGGGGCCCCGGGTGGCCTCGCGGAGCTTGCGCTCGAGGGTGCGCTCGGCATGGCGGCTCACGGCCTTCTGGGCCGGGGGCACCAGCAGGAGCAGACCGACGGCGTCGGAGACCAGGCCGGGAATGATCAGCAGCAGTCCGCCCAGCATCATCAGGCCGTTGCCCTCGCTGTTCGGCCGGGGCTCGGCCGGCATGCCGTTCTGCTGTTGCTGCAGCGTCTCGGTGAGGTTCTTGAAGGCGCGCCGGCCGGCGCGCTTGATGACCACCGACCCGAGAAGGAGACCGGCCAGCAGCACCAGGAGGACCACCAGCCCGTTGGACGCCCCGGCGACGACCGTGAGCAGCCAGACCTCCAGCACCAGCCACGCGGCGACGCCGAGCGGCAGGAAAGTGCGCAGCCGGGAGCGCCGGGGCCGGACGGGGTTCGGGGTCTGAGCACCAGTCGTCATGGTCCCAGTGTGCCGAACACCGGCTCAGTTCGGGATAAGCGGTGCCTCCCGCGACAGCGGGCCACCGGGAACGCCCGGCACCGGGGCGGTCCGAGCGGCAGGCCGGCCTACGGCGTGACCTGTTCCGTGTGTCCGGACCGCTCCACATCCGCATCCGTCGCCGTCGGCCCGGCGGCCTGCCCGGCCCGCCCGTCCCGCTTCGGCTGCCCGGCCCGCTTGTCGTCCTCGCGTCCGAGGACCTTGCCCACCCGCTCCCCCACGCCCCACGCCGTGACCCGCCACAGCGCCTCGACGAGGATGTCGCGGCTCATCTTCGAATCGCCGTGTTCCCGCTCGACGAAGGTGATGGGCACCTCGACGACGTGGTAGCCGGCCTTGATCGCACGACGGGCGAGGTCGACCTGGAAGCAGTAGCCCTGGGAAGCCACCTCGTCCAGCCCGAGGCCCTCCAGGGCCTCGCGGCGGAACGCGCGGAAGCCGCCGGTGATGTCGCGCAGCGGCAGATCGAGCGCCATGCGCGAGTAGAGGCTGCCGCCGCGCGAGATGTACTCACGGGACTTCGGCCAGTTGACCACCCGGCCGCCGGGCACCCAGCGCGAACCGAGCACCAGGTCGGCGCCCTTGAGAGCGGTGAGCAGACGGGGCAGTTCCTCGGGCTGGTGGGAGCCGTCGGCGTCCATCTCGACGAGTACGCCGTAGCCGCGCTTCGCACCCCAGCGGAAGCCCGCGAGGTAAGCGGCGCCCAGGCCTTCCTTCCCCTTGCGGTGCAGCACCTGGACCTGGTCGTCCCCGGCGGCCAGGTCGTCGGCGAGCGTGCCGGTGCCGTCGGGGCTGTTGTCGTCGGCCACGAGGACGTCCGCCTCGGGGACGGCCTTGCGCACCCGGCCGACGATCGCCTTGATGTTCTCCGCCTCGTTGTAGGTCGGGATGATCACCAGGGTTTTGCCGAGCGGGCCGAAGGTCCTCCCCTGGGTCTCCGCCGCGCGGGTCCCGTCGCCGTCGTTCACTGCAGCCCCTTCATCTCCTGTGCAGGGTCCCACCATAGTGGTCACGGCCGCCGGCGATGTGTAAAAGGGCGTTCGTACGGTGCTGTTGTTGCCGGACGATCGGACGACAGTGCACCGTTCTGTGCGCATCGGATGGGGGCCCGGCACCCTTCGGGCCGACCTGGGACCCGCTGGCTGCGGGTCGACCTGAAGCCGTTGTCTACTGAGCGACCGGGCCCCACCCGGGTCACACCCTCCGGTCGACCTGCCGGAACGTTCCCTCGGTGCCGCGCCGTCGCTGAGCCTGGCTCCCAGTGGCGATGGGCCGTACGGCACACCGTCCCTGACCCAGCGGCGCTGCCACGAGTGGGCGGAAGTCCCCGGTCGGGCGTCCGGTGGTGGACCCGGCCGAACCTACCGGCCCCCCGCCGCCTGTCAACATCCGCTCGATCTACGCAATGCGATTTTCATACCTGGTCGGCGGGAGGATGTGCAGGTCGCGCGACGCGGGCGCGCCGCGGGCTCGTCGCCGGGCGGCCCGCGTAGATCACTCGCCCGGCCGTACGAAGACCGTGCGTCCGCCGACCACCGTGCGCCGGCAGACGGGCAGGTCACCGCCCGGGGTCAGGTCCGGCAGGCCGGGGGTGCCGGAGCGGGGGTCGGTGGACCAGCGCGCCACCCGGTCGTCGGGCGCCTGCACCACGAGAGCGCCGGTGTGCCAGACCGCGTAGTCGGCGGGCGCGCCCGGCACCAGGACGCCCGCGTCGTCGCGTCCGACCGCCCGCCAGCCGCCGCGCGTGTGTGCGGTGAACGCGGCCCGCACCGAGATGCGGTGCTCCGGCGTGCGGTGGAAGGCGGCGGCGCGGACGGTGCCCCACGGATCGAGGGGGGTGACCGGGCTGTCGGACCCGAAGGCGAGCGGGACACCGGCACGCAGCAGGGCCGCGAAGGGGTTCAGGGTGCGGGCCCGCGCCGCGCCCAGGCGCCGGGCGTACATGCCGTCCTCGCCGCCCCACAGGGCGTCGAAGGCGGGCTGGACGGAGGCGGTCAGGCCCAGTTCGGCGAAGGCGGTGACGGTCCGGGGGACGAGCATCTCGGCGTGCTCGACACGGTGCCGGGCGGCCCGGACGCGGTCGAGGCCGACCTTCTCCGCGGCGGCGCGCACGCCCTCGGTCACCGCGGCGACGGCGGCGTCGCCGATGGCGTGGAAGCCCGCCTGAAGACCCGCCTCGGTGCAGTCGACGACATGAGCGGCGATCGCGGCGGCGTCCAACTGGCCGGTGCCGGTGTGGCCGGCATCGGCGTACGGGGCGTGCAGGCAGGCGGTGTGCGAGCCGAGGGCACCGTCGGCGAACAGGTCGCCCGCGGCGCCGGCCGCGCCCAGTTCGCGCGCCTTGGCGACGTTCCGCTCGGCCCAGTAGCCGACGACGCGCGGGCCGGGGCTCTCGGCGGCGAGCCGCAGCAGGCCGGTGAAGTCGTGCTCGGAGGAGATCTCCGGGCCGCCGCACTCGTGGACGGTGCCGATGCCGAGCGAGGCGGCACGCGCCAGCGCGGCGCGCTGGGCCTCGGTGCGCTGGGCGGGCGTGACGGCATCCAGGGCGGCGGCGCGTACGGCGTGATGGGCGTCACCGGTGAGCGGCCCGTCCGGCCCGCCCCCTGCGGCCTGCCCGCGATCGACGAGGGCGAGCAGCGCGGTGCTGACGACCGCGGAGTGGACGTCGATCCGGCTGAGGTAGAGAGGGCGCCCGCCGGTGGCCGCGTCGAGTTCGGCACGGGACGGTGGACGGCCGTCGGGCCAGCGGGCGGTGTCCCAGCCGTGCCCGAGCAGGACCCTGTCGGCCGGGCGGGCGGCGGCGAACTCCCGTACCCGGGCCAGCGCGGCCTCCAGTGAGGGCGCCTCGGACAGGTCGAGACCGGTGAGGGCCAGTCCGGTGGCCGTGGTGTGCACGTGGGCGTCGGTGAACGCCGGGGTGACCAGCGCCCCGTCGAGGTCGATCACCTCGTCCACCCCGTCCGCGAAGGAGTCGGCGGCACCCTCGGAACCGACCCAGGCCACCTGGCCGCCCTCGACGACCATCGCGGTGGCGAAGGGATCGGCGGGGCTGTGGACCTCTCCGCGGCGGAGCAGGACGGTGCGCGGCGGGTCCGTGGGCTGCGGGCCCGCGGACGGCGGGGCGGTGCGTTCACTCATGCCCCACAGTCTCGCCCCTCGGTGGCCCCGGCCCGCGCCCAGGGCCGCTGTTCACACCCTGGGCGCGCCGCGTACGCCCGCGCGCGCGACGGTTTCAGACACGCGGCGGGCGGGCCTCGTACGGTGTGGACAGGACCACGGTCGTCCGGGTGGAGACGCCCGCGAGCGAGCGCACGCGCGCCAGCAGTTCCTCCAGTTGGTGCGGGGTGGCCACACGCACCTTGAGGATGTAGTTCTCGTCGCCCGCGACGCTGTGGCAGGCCTCGATCTCGGGCACGCCGGCGAGCCGGTCCGCGATGTCGTCGGGGGCGCTGGGATCGAACGGTTTGACCGAGATGAAGGCGGTCATGGGCAGACCGACGGCATCGGGGTCGACGACCGCGGCGTAGCCGCGGATGACGCCACGCTGTTCCAGTCTGCGCACCCGCTGATGCACGGCCGACGTGGACAGGCCCGTGGCCTTGCCCAGGTCTGTGTAGCTCATCCGCCCGTCCTTGACGAGCAGCTGCACGATCTGTCGGTCCAGCTCCTCCATGGCGCAAGAACCTACAGTGCCGTTGATCTCGTCGGATACCCGAGCTGTCCAGGTCATGGCCGGTTCGTGACGGTCCGGGTGCCCGTCCCGGGCCGGGCGGGGGGCAAAGCCGTCGCAGGGGGCGCCTGCGGTCGGCATGTGACGAACACCACAGCCTTCGAACGGTCTCCGTGATGCCCTCGTGATTACCCCTGACGGGGGACGGGAAGTGCTTGCTGTGGTCGAGGTCGCAGTGCCTTCACGACCCAGCCCGAGGGGGAGAACCCATGCAGAGCCTTAAGCGTCCCGGTCGCAGCACGTCCAAGCGGCAGCAGCCGGTCGTCGAACTCGTCCCGGAGTACGTCGACCCCGACGCGCTCGACGACGAACTCGACGCGTACGACACCTTCGAGATGTACCGGGTCGTGTGCCCGGACTGCGCTCAGCCCATTGCCCTGCTGGCGGACGAGGAGGTCCTGCCGGAGCACGCGCTGTGCGCCACGCCGTGGAACCCGTTCGGGCTGACGGTCTGCGCCGGCACGGGCCGCAGCGCCGACGACGCGCGGCCGGCGGACGAGTCCGCCACACCCCAGGAGCAGGACACGGCGCTCCTGCTGACGCTCCCCCAGGGGCTCGACTGGCGCACCCAGCCGTTCTCGCACGTCGGGGGCCCGGCTTCGCGCCCGATGCGGGTCCCCGTCATACAGCGCCACGCGGCCTGAGCCGCCCGCCCCGTCCGGCGCCAAAAGCCGGACCGGCCGGCAGCGCGTCCGCGGACGCACGCACTGTTCGGGCGGTCGGCGGCCCGCCCGGCCGCTCCCACGTCGCCCGGGTATGACGCCCCCCACGCGCGCGACGACCGGGCGTCAGCGCCTTGCCCTCGTCCCACCACCCGCACCACGGGCCGTACCGCAGGCCACGGCGCGCACCGCGGTCGCGGCGTTGTCCGTACCGCCACGCCACCGGCGCCGCCCCGGCTTCCGGACCCGCTGATCCCCCGGGAACCGATGCGGGCCCGGGCCGACAAGGTCCGCGCCCTGCCCGGGCGGCACGATCCAAAGCGGCCCCGGCTCGCGGCGCCCCGGCGAGGGCCCGACCGGTTCAGCTCGTCTGCGGCCCCGCGAGATGGCGGGCGATGACCATGCGCTGGATCTGGTTCGTCCCCTCGACGATCTGCAGGACCTTGGCCTCCCGCATGTAGCGTTCGGCCGGGAAGTCCGCGGTGTAGCCGTAGCCGCCGAGGATCTGGACGGCGTCGGTGGTGACCCGCATCGCGGTGTCGGTGCAGTGCAGCTTCGCCATGGCCGCCTGCTTGGCGAACGGCCGCCCGGCGTCCCGCAGTCGGGCCGCCGCGAGGTACAGCGCGCGCCCGGCCTCGATCTGCGTGGCCATGTCCGCGAGCATGAACCGCAGCCCCTGGAAGTCGGCGATCGGCCGCCCGAACTGCCGTCGCCCGGACGCGTAACCGAGCGCCTCGTCGAGCGCCGCCTGTGCCAGGCCGATCGCGCAGGCGGCGATGCCGAGCCGGCCACCGTCCAGCGCCGACAGGGCGATCGCGAAACCCCGGCCCTCCTCACCGATCCGCCGGCGGTCGGGGACCCGTACGCCGTCGAAGTGGACCTGCGCGGTGGGTGAGCCCTTCATGCCCATCTTCTTCTCCGGCACGGCGGCGCTCAGCCCCTCGGCGTCGCCGGGCACCAGGAACGCGGTGATCCCGCGGGGGCCGTCCTCACCGGTGCGGGCCATGACGGTGTAGAAGTCCGCGATGCCGCCGTGCGTGATCCACGCCTTGGTTCCGGTGAGCACCCAGTCTCCCCCGCTCTCGCGCACCGCTCTGGTGCGCAGGGAGGCCGCGTCCGACCCGGAGGCGGGCTCGGAGAGGCAGTAGGCGCCGAGCAGGCCGCCGCCGAGCATCGCCGGCAGGTGCTCGGCCTGCTGCTCCTTGGTGCCGTGGGTGGCGAGTGCGTAGCAGGCGAGGGTGTGCACGCTGACCCCGAGGCCGACGGTCAGCCGGGCCGCGGCAAGCTCCTCGAGGACCTGAAGGTAGACCTCGTACGGCTGCTCCCCGCCGCCGTGCGCGGAGTCGTAGGGCAGGCCGAGCAGTCCGGACTCGGAGAGCAGGGTGAAGACCTCGTGCGGGAAGCGGGCCCCGTCCTCCTCCTTCGCCGCCTTCGGGGCGATCTCGCGCTGCGCGATGTCGCGGACGAGCGAGATCAGGTCCCGTGCCTCGTCCGTGGGCAGTTGCCGGTCCACCGGCTGCGGGGCGTGGTCGGACATGGCGACGCTCTCCTCCCTGTTCGGGCACGTCGGCGGCTCTGCGCCTCGGGTCGGGGGCGGCTCCGCCGGATCGTTCCGGCGCCTGGCCGAGGCATGCGCCTCCGGGTCTCGGAGACAGCCGGCCAGCCGCTGTGAGCTGTGAGTATGCCCGATCGAACAGTGCACGTCACTTGTTAACGAACGCTTACTCCAAGAATTTTCCGGACGCCGGGATTGGTCCGCACCATTGACCGCACCGGTCTGGTTCTCCTACTGCTTCGCTCCACCGGGTCATTGCGTTCATGCCAAGCGATTCACGTCTCCCCTCCCCCACGAGGAGACACACCGGATGCCGTCCCCCGCCGTCCTCGGCGCCGGACTGCTCGCCGGCGCGGGCGCCTCGACCACCGCCGCGGCGGCCCCGGAGACCGCCGCAGGTTCCGAGGGCATCGGGTGCTTCACCCCATGGGGCACCTACGACCGCGCCCACCACGTCAAGAGCATCGAGGCTTCGGGCTCCGCGGGCAGGCTCCCGCACACCAACTACGCCTTCGGCAACGTCACCGGCGGCAAGTGCGCGACGGGCGACGATTACACGGCCACCGAGCGCACCCACACCGCCGGCGAGTCCGTCGACGGCGTGGCCGACACCTGGGACCAGCCGCTGCGCGGCACCTTCCACCAGTTGCGCGAACCGAAGCAGAAGCACCCCGGCCTGAAGGTGCTGTGGTCGTTCGGCGGCTGGACCTGGTCCGGCGGCTTCGGCGAAGCCGCGCAGGACCCGACCACGTTCGCCCGGTCCTGCTACGACCTGGTCGAGAACTCGAAGCGGGCCGACGTCTCCGACGGGATCGACATCGACTGGGAATACCCGAACGCCTGCGGCACCACCTGCGACACCAGCGGCCGTGAGCCCTTCACGGCCCTGATGTCCGCGCTGCGCACCACGTTCGGCTCCGGCGACCTGGTCACCGCGGCGATCACCGCCGACGCCGCGGCCGGCGGCAGGATGGACGCGGCGGACTACGCCGGCACCGCCGAGCACGTCGACTGGTACGACCCGATGGCGTGCGACTTCTCCGGCACCCGGGACGCCGCCGGTCCCACCGCCCCGCATTCGCCGCTGACCGCCTACGACGGCACTCCGAAGGCCGGCACGCACACCGCGGCGACCACCGCGAGGCTCAGGGGACTCGGCATCCCGGCGTCCAAGCTGCTGCTCGGCGTCGGCTTCTACGGGCGCGGCTGGACCGGCGGTCACGCAGTCGGAGCCCGGTGGCACCGCGACCGGCCCGGCGGCGGGTGCGTACGAGCCGGGCATCGACGACCACAGGGTGCTCGAGGACAAGTGCCCGGCGACCGGTACGGTCGGCGGCACCCCCTACGCCAAGTGCGGTGACGACTGGTGGAGCTACGGCACCCCGGCCACCGTCGCGGCCAAGGCGGACTACAAGGACCGGCAGGGTCTCGCCGGCACGTTCTTCCGGGAGCTGAGCGGCAACACCGCGGACGGCGGGCTGATCGGCGCGCCCAGGTAAGCGCGGGCGGGTGCGCGGTGGCGGAGGTTCCGCGGGGAACGGCCGCCCCCGCGCGGTGCCCGGTGTGTCAGGCGTCGCGGCGGGCGGCCTGAGGGGCCGGGTGAGCGGGGTCCAGTTCCTCGATGGCGCGCATGGCTCCGCCGAGCGTCTTCACCAGCAGCTCGCGCATGGTCTCGCGGGACAGCCCGGGGCGGCCGATCCAGTCGAGGGTGGCTCCCTCGACGCTGCAGACCCAGGACAGCAGACCCATCCGCGCCACGGGTGTGATGTCGGCGGTCCCGTACGCGCCTTCGGCGATGGTCGCGACGATCGCCTCGCGCACCCCGTCCCGGACGGCGTGCACCTCGGCGTCGAAGCCGACGCCGCCGCTGACGAGCGTGCGGTACGCGGCCTGGTTGTGCTCGGCGTAGCGCAGATAGCTGTCGACGGCGCGGTGCACCCGCTGGGCGGGCGGCAGTTCGACACCGCCCGACGCCAAGGTGACCAGGCCGGCGACCGAGTCCTGGATGATGGCGAGGTAGTAGCCCCGCTTGGAGTGGAAGTAGTAGTAGATCAGCCCCTTGGCGACATGCGCCTGACGTGCGATGTCGTCCATGGAGAGCGCGTCGTACGACGTGTGGGCGAACAGCTTCCGACCGATGGCGATGAGTTCGGCACGGCGTGCCAGCGAGCGCTCGGTGCCGCGCGCTCCAGGGCGCACGGCAGATTGCTGACTGGTATTCAATCCTGACCTGTTTCCTGCGGGGGCGGGACATCCGCAGTATGGCAGGTCGGCCCTCACGGCAGGCCGGAGCGGCCCGGGAGGCCGCAGCGGTCCGAGCGGCAGAGAAGCCCGGAGGTCAGAGGAGTCCGAGCTGCGTCACGAGCATCGCGACGGCCACGACGAGAATCCATCCCATGACGTGCTCGAGGATCTCCGGGCCGTCCTCCCGGGGGCCGCCGGTGCGGGCACCAGGGACGACGGCAGGGGCGGTGACGGTGGCTGCGTTCGCGGTCATGGCTTCTCGCTGGTCTCGGGGACCGTGGACTCCCCCACGGCGCTGTCCACCTTGCCACCGTGAGCGCCTTTTGCGTCCGAGAGCTTGGTCACACGGTACGCACCGGGGCGGTGCGGCGGACCGTCCGGCGACCGTCGGACGGACGGCGGCGGTGACGCCGGCATGCCCCCTGGCGAGAAGGAAGAGCTCAAGCGCCTGCGGCGGGAGAAGGCCCGACCGAAGGAGGACAATGAGATCCTCCGGAAAGCCGCCGCCCTCTCTTGCACGGGAGACAACACGGTGATCCACTTCCGTTTCGTCGACGAGTACCGAAACGCCCACAAGGCGGAGCGGATGCGCAATGTTCTCGGCTGGGACCGCTCCGGCTCCCGCACCTGGCACCAGGACAAGGGCGCACGGCAGGGGAAGGCCGGAGAGGAAGAGAATCCGACCCGCCGCATCCGGGAGATCCACACTGCTTCGCATGGAGCCTGCGGCGCCCGGCGGATCACCCAGGAGCCGCGCGGCCCCGGATGCGTCGTGCACCGCAGAAGCGTCGCGCGGATCATGCGGGAGTATGAGATCACCGGGACAACGCGAAGGAGGTCACGGTCGCTGACGAAGCAGGACCGCACGGCGCCCCCCGCACCGGATCTCATTCAGCGGGACTTCACCGCGCCGGCACCGGGCCTGAAACCAGTCGGGGACATCACCTGTCTGCCGACTGCAGAGGCTTGGCTGTATCCGGCGACCGTGATCGACCTGTGCCCGCGGGAGGTTGTGAGCTGGTCGACGGCCGATCACCTGCGCACCGAGCTGGTCACGGACGCCGTCCGGATGGTCCATGCGGGCGGGCGTACGGCCGGCGACGCGATCTTTCGTCCGGATCGCGGCCCGCACTGCTTTTTCCACCGATTCCGGGGAATTATGGCCGAGTCGAACATGAGACAGAGCACCGGCCGAACCGGTTCACGCTTCGATGACGCCGCGGAGAGCTTCTACACCGCCCTGAGAGCAGAGATCGGCACGACGGTCCGGAAGGTCTTGGACGCAGGACCGGCAGGACGTTCCCCGGCGGATCGCGAAACGTTGCAACCGGGAGCGGATCCGCTCGACGATCGGCTGCACCACCCCGTACCGGGTGAGGCTCTGCCGCCATCAACGGCTTGGCCTTGCTGCATGAAACGGAAGTGCCGGGACCCGAGGGGTCACTTCGCTCTTCCACCACTACCCGTCGAAGGGATGCCGAGTGCCCGAGCAGCAAGGGCGGTTGTCCGTAGCCGTCATGACCCATCAGTTACGGCTGGAAATGGCCGAGGAGTTGCGGGACGGCCACCCTCATCTCGATATGCGCATCGCCTGTGACACCGGGCCTCACGGGGAACGCGGATCGCTGCGCGCCGCCCGGCTGGCATGGGCCGCAGCGGGGCCGGAAGCCACACATCACCTCGTCCTGCAGGACGACGTCCGTCTGACGAAGGATTTCCTGACCGCTGCCCAGTCGCTGATCGCGACCCGTCCGGACGGCGTGACCTCCCTCTTCGTCGAGTGGGGGGCCTGGACCGCCTCCGTCGCGCGGATCGCGGCGCTCACCGGCGCCGGCTGGGCCGAGGTCGTCGACAACTACGTTCCGACCCAGGCCGTCATCATGCCTGTGCGAATCGCCAAGGACGTCAGTGAGTACTTCGACGTCGCACTGCGCGGCGACGAACCCGACGATGTCGCACTGCGCGACTACCTCCGTTCGGCCGGGCTCACCCCGTACGTGTCCGTGCCCAATCTGGTCGAGCACAGGGATGTCTCCAGCCTGACCGGCAATCACCGCCATGGACTGCGCTGCGCCACCTGTTGGGCCTCCGCCGCTCCGCCGTCCGGAGTCGACCTGCGTCGGTCGGTCACCGGCATCGATACGGTCCCCGCCATGGCCTGGTGGGGAGAGCCAGGTGCCTACTTCCGCATACGTGATCCAGAGGCATCCGAGGGCTGGCGCAAAATACCGGCCCTGAAAGTCCTCGACGGCCTCGGCCTGTCCGAGCACGACGTCAGGCGACTCGGTCGGCATGCACTGCGTTCCGAGGAGAGCGCGGAGAGCGCCCGGGCACTGCTCGGCGAACACCTCCTGTTCGAACTGTGGCTCGCCTCCTTCAGTCTGGGTCTGCGCGCCGCCGACGTCGGCGCGGCCCTCACCTCCGAGGTTCCCACCGCGGCGGGAATCTCGACCCCCGCCGGCCGCCGCGCCCTTGCCACCATGGCGCTGGGTGCGGTGCGGAATCTCGTACCACGTCGCTTGTTCTCAACCGCTACCGCCGTACTGACGCCGATCGTGCGCGGTGCCGTCCGGCTCGGTCTGGATGTCCGGGGAGCGGACGGCACGGGTCACCTGTCCGGGACTACGACGTAGGCGTCACTGGCGTTCGTCCCCCGCCGGCGCCGCCGTCGGGGGTGGCCAGTCGTTGTCGTCGTCCGGATCGGGCAGGGCCACGAGTTCCCTCCCTCCCCCTGTCCGGAACCGGATTCGTTGGCTGTAGCCAGCGGATCGGGCATACCGGACGAGCGTCCGGTACTGATCGGCGGCTTGTTCCGGGTAGTGCGCGTCACTGGCCAGGGTGATGGGGATCGCCGCCTCGTGACACATCCGCAGCAGCGTCGACGCCGGATATGGTTCCAGTGCCTCGTAGCGCAGACCCGCGCTCGAAACCTCGAAGGCCACGCCGTGTCGCTGCGCCGCGTGGACCAGGCGGCGATACAGGTCGACAGGCTCCTCAGCGCAGCGATGACCGAACTTCTTCACCACGTCGGGATGGGCAAGCACCTGGACCATGCCCGATTCGGCCAGTTCGACGACGAGTTCGAAGTAGTCCTCATAGGATCGGCGCACGCCGCGGCGCTCGAATTCGGCCGTCATTCCGTCGTGGTCCACAGCCCATGCGCCGATCCAGTGCACAGACCCGATGAGGTAGTCGAACGGGAGGGAGGAAAGGATGTCGAGAATCTTCTCCATGCGTCCCGGCAGGAAGTCGACCTCCAGGCCGAGCAGCACCGGCAGTCCACGGTCCCTCGCGGCCAGTACGGCCTCTGTGTAGCGGTCGAGGCGGAGGTTCAGCTCGTCGTAGTAGTACCTGCGGGAGCGCTCGGTGAGCTCGGCCGATGAGCCGACGTTCCAGAATCCCGCGGCCACGCGCTTCAGATCGACGAAACGGTGCATGTGCTCGGTGAAACCCACCTCGGTGGCACCACGCGACAGTGCCCGCTCGACGTACGCGTCCACGTGCCCTTTCGGATACACACCTGGAGGCGGGCTGTCCGGGCGGGGCACGTGCGGGTGCAGATGAACGTGGTAGTCACCCACGCCGATCGTCCGTTCCCGAACCGGAACGCTCATCGGTGAACCGCTCCTCGTACCGCTTCAGTGTCGCGAAGAACTCCGCCTCGGAGTCCAGTCCCGCCGCGTCCGCGAAACTGAGCAGAGCGAACAACGCGTCACCGAATTCGGCCCGCACCCGGTCCGACGGTGGAGAGTCCGCGAGGCCGTTCGCGCCAGAGGGTGCGTAACGGCACTGCTTCAGATAGGCGCCGGCCAGTTCCCCCAACTCGGCACACGCGTCGAGCAGGGCGACATCCGCCGTGACACGCATGGCCGACCGTTGACGGAACGCCCCGGACATGTCCTGGCAGGTGGTGAGCGTTGCGGGGGCTGTGGCGCCGGTCGAGAGCGTGTCGTCGATCATCGGTGGTGACCTCGCCTTCGTGCTCGAAAGGGCTGGAAGGAGCTGCGGCACAAGCGCAGCGCGGTTCCTGCGACGCCGGTCGGGAGAGGAATGGTGATCGCCGAGGACACCGCCGACCGGCACGGCTCCCTCCACCATCAGTACCACGCCCCCCGCCGGCCTCGTGGCCCATTGGGTAAACCTGCGCAATGGCTTTCCCCGTCGGCCGGGTGAAGCGCATTCGAGAGTCTCCCCCGAATGAGGATATTGCGCTCATGTCGTTCATGGTCCGGGCCATGGCGCGACACTTCCGGAAAGGCTGGCGACCCGGAATAGGGCTCTACGGAGCAGGGCATGGATCGGTGCGGGACGACAGCAGCGGGACAGGAGTTGCATGAGACTGATGGTGATCGCTTCCAGTTTCCACCCGACGATCGGGGGTGCTGAGACCTATGCGCACGTGATATCAGAGGGACTTGCTGCTCGCGGCCACGACGTCACGCTGGTGACCGACGCTCCGAGAGGTGGACTCCCGGGGCAGGTTATCGACGGTGATCCGCGTGGCGTGACCGTGCGCAGGCTCTTCCGGTATCGCGAGCGACTCACCGACCCCAGCAAGGTTCTGTGGGAACAGATGGCCTTCGCGCTGGCGCCGGAAATCTCCGCGTGCGCAGAACAGTCACGTCCAGAACTGATCTTCACGAATACGCTCGATGCCGCCCTGGCCGGAAAATGGCTTGCCGTGGACAGAGGCATCCCATGGGTCGCGACCTTCCACGAGCACGAGCCGGAGGCACAGCCCCTGGGGCACGCGCGACTGCGGGTGGTGCACGAGATCTTACGTCCCTCACTCGTTCTGGCCTGCGCGCAGAACTACGCCGACCGCGCCCGTCGGCACGGATCGGCCGATGTCACCAGACTGATTCCTCATGGCGTGGACACTGCAAGGTTCCGCCCCGACCGGGACACGACGCGGGTACGCCGACGTTACGGTTACGCCGAGGACGATCTCGTCATCGCCTGCGCGGCTCAGCTCAAACCGCGGAAGGGCATCCTGGAGCTCATCCAGGCTTTCTCGGTGATCCACGCCCGCAGACCGCACACCAGGCTCCTTGTCGCGGGTGCCATCAGTTCGTCGTCGGGTGACTACCCCGAGAAGCTGCGGGCCGAGATAGCAAGGCACGGGCTCGATGACGTGGCGCGCATCGACAGCGAGGTGACGTTCGATCTGATGCCGGACGTGCTGGCCACGGCCGACATCGTCGCGCAGCCCAGCCTGGGGGAGGGCCTCAGCCTGGCCATGCTCGAGGCCATGAGTTCGGGCCGCCCGCTGCTCACCACCGACTTCCCCGGCATCGGTGAACTGGTGCGGGACCCCGGATCCGCCCTTCTCGTGCCGACCCCGGACCCCGGACACCTCGCCGACGCCCTGTGCACGCTTGTCTCCGACGACTCCATGCGCCGCCGCATGGGCGAACGGGCACGTGAGCAGGTGCTGGCGCACTTTTCGCTCCAGCGGATGGTCGGCCGGACGGAGGCGGCCCTGCTCTCCACGCTGGGCAGCGGCTCCCAGGACTGAGCAACCGCCGCCCGCCGGTCAGTTCCGCAGCCGGCGGGGCACCTCACTCAGCTGTTCCAGAGCCGAAGCACCGTCGACCGCTGCCACTTGGAGTGCCAGAACATCGGGCGCGATCCCGTCGACTATGGTCCGGCACAGTTCGACCACTTGAGCGACATCGCCGTAGCGGGGAAAGCGCCGGAGGACGCTTTCGCTCCCCATCGCGTCGGCGTCCTCGCGCAACCGGCGCGGACTGCCCTCCCACAGCCGCCGCGGGGTGCGCATACCCCGCCAGGGCCGGAGCGCCTCCCACGCCTCCTCGTCACTACGGGCGAAGACGAGGAAACAGGTGAGGACCACGCGGGGAGGCCGCCTGCCCGCTGCCTTCGCAGCCTTCCTGGCCACGTCGACGACTTCCCGCTCGGTGCGGGCCACGTCCTTGACCGACGTGATCACGCCGTCCGCCAGCCGTCCGGAAGCCTCGGCCGACCGCGGTCCGGACGCGGCCAGGTAGACCGGCATCGGCCAGGGACTCGGGCTGTGCAGCTTCATGGCCGACACCGGGTAGTGCGGCAGGTCGGAGCTCACTTCCTCTCCTTGGAGGAGCGGGCGAATCAGGCTCATGGCTTCGGTGGTGCGCTCCAGCCGCTCACGGTACGGCGGCAGGGGCCCCAGCAGGGGTTGCTCGTTGACCGCCTGCCCCATGCCGAGCCCCAGCTCGAACCGTCCTTCGGAAAGCCGGTTGACGGTTGCCGCCGCCTGTGCGACCAGCACCGGGTGCATCCGGAACAGCGGGCACACGGCCGCCGATATCAGCGCCGCGGTACGCGTGGACGCAGCCAGCGCACCCAGTGTCGCCCAACTGAACCCGGCCGCCCCGTCGACATCACTCCAGGGCTGGAGATGGTCGGACACGAGAAGCGCGTCGAACCCGGCCGATTCGGCCAGCAGCCCCTGCCGGATCAATGACTCGGGCTGCCATTCCTCGTGCGCCAGGAACCATCCAAAACGCGTCCTTGACCTCACACAGACTCCCTATAGTAAATGCAAGCGGTCATATTGATACCGGCCACCCTCTCCTCGGCAAGTGCCGGACGAGGCCGCCTGCAAACCTTGACAAGATGCCCGAACGGCTGGAGAGTAATTCGCGGTCGGCCCGGACAGGCCGACGTGGACACGATAGACCGAGTCAGGATGGGGCATGACTTTACGCTTCGTTTCCGTGGTGGGCGGCGACATCTCATTGCTTCCCTATTCTCTGGCTCATTACCGGGACATGGGAGTCGAGAGCTTCCATGTGATACGCCATGTCGAAAGCCGGGATGACCCGAGTCTGCTCCCCTCGACAGTGGTGATGCGAAACGCCGGGATCGATTTCGTCGACATCTGCGTCTCCCCCTGGCACGAGGACCTCAACGCCGCACTTATCCGGAAGGAGATGAGCGCTCACCCGGACGACTGGTGGATCGTCGCCGACCTGGATGAGTTCCACGTCTACGACAGGCCCGTGGCCGACGTCGTCGCATACTGTGAACAGCACGGGTTCGACTTCGTCGAAGGAGCCTTTCTCGACCGCGTCTCCGCCGAGGGGTGTCTCACCGGCCCGGCCCTTCCCGGACACACGCCGCTCTGGCGTCAGTACCCCCTGGCCGGTCTTCTCACCTTCCATCTGCTGGGCGGCAGGCCGACGAAGGTGACGCTCGCCCGGGGCTCGGTGGAGCTCGACCTCGGTCAGCACTACGCCTGGACCGGCAGAGGCGTCCCCGTGCGCGAGATCTACGCTCAGGTGCATCACTTCAAGTGGACGGCCTCCGCACGACGTCGCCTGGTCAGAAGAGTGGGCGCCTACTCGTCGGGCGAGTGGCGCCTGTTGCACCGTTCCATCGTCGAAGAGTCGCAGGCGTTCCTCGGCCATCTCGAAGAAAACGGCGGCAGGATCAACGTGGACGAGCCGTCCTTCCGCTTTTCGCGCTGTTCCCTCGACTACGCGGACCATCCGAGATGGAACGAGGTGGGGGCCATGCTCAGCAGCCGCTTCCGCGCATACGACGCGGCCCGGCAGGAGAAGCGCCGCTCCGCACTCCGGCCGGCGGCCGACGGCGCCGGAGAAGCAGCCGGCACCTGAGTGCCGTGCGGCCCTCTCCCTCCTGCCTTTTGGCGGTTCCGCAAAAGGGCCGCCGGTCTCCGGGCCCGGCATGACGGTGTCCCCCTGTCGGTCGATGGCCTGGGGGCACGAACCCCGGACCCCGCACCTCGCTCGACGAAAGACTCGGGGCTCCCACGCCCGGTCACGTTCACCCCGTGCACCGCCGGACGGCGTCCCCGAGCAAGGGCGTACTAGACCGGAACGCCCGATGCGCCCTGCGCCGTCCCGCCGCCGCGCCGGAACGGCGCGATGATCTTCCGTACGGCCTCGGCCGCGCCCCAGTCGTCGTCGTCGTGGGCGATGATGCTGAGAAGTTCCCGGAGATGCAGGAGCGGCATCCGCTCCTGCCATCCCTCCTGGAGCCCGGCGATGTCCTGGTACGCCGCAAAGAACCGCTCCGAGGCGGAGGCGCGCGGGGAACACCACAGCATGCTGAGGTCGGCCTCGGGCCAGCTGTAGGACACGGCGGGGTCGATGAGCACCGGGGCGCCGTCGCCGGTGGCGACGATGTTCTCCTGCCAGAGGTCGCCATGGGTCAGGCACGGGGGCTGGGGCGGAACCAGCTCGGGCAGGGCAGCGCACAGCCGTTCCAGAGCCCGGCGCTCCTCACGGTCGAACGCGGCCTCGACCAGCGGTTCGGGCAGCCACCGCAGAACGCGCCGTTCCGCGAAGAACACGTGCCCGTCCGTTTCCCAGGTGTTGTCCTGGCGCAGCCGGCCCAGCCAGCCGTCGCGGTGCCAGCCGAATCGGTCGGAGACGGTGGACATGTGCAGGGAGGCAACCATGTGAGCGAGTTGTTCCCAGAAGTTCTCGTCGTCCCGGCGTGGCTGCATTCTTTCGAGTACCAGCAGTTGCGGAGATGCGAACAACACGTCCGGCGTGTTCGCCCCGCCAGGATCACGAAGCTCGGACAGACCGGCCGATTCGACTGGGAATATGTCCAGATCCGGCCCGAGCAGTGTCTTCGCGAATAGCCGCGAGTCGTCCTGAAGAGTAACCAGACCCGCGATGGCGACCACCCCTCCGGTGGCCCTTTCCACATGTTTCGCGGCGTACCCCGCTTCACGTAGCCGATCGGCAAGTAATTCCTCGTGTGACATTCGGAAATCAAAGCATGTTTCCCGTTCACGCACCAGAGTCGGTCAATGCGGAGTGCGCGCGGTGATTGCCGCATCAGCCGAGTGCCCGGTCCCGCGAGGGTCAGCGGTAGGCGCGGGCCTGCAGCGTGTACAGCTCCGCGTACAGGCCTTCGCGACCGACCAGGGCGGCGTGGGACCCGGCCTCCACGACCCGGCCGTCCTCGATGACGACGATGAGGTCGGCCATCCTGACCGTCGAGAAACGGTGCGAAACCAGCAGCGTGATCCCGCCGTCGGACGCCGACCTCTCAGCCTGCGCCGCATAGCGTTCGAAGAGAGCGTGCTCCGTCTCGGCGTCGAGGGCCGAGGTCGGTTCGTCGAGCACGAGCAGCGCAGGCTGCTCGCGCATGAACGCCCGTCCGAGAGCCAGCTTCTGCCACTGGCCGCCGGAAAGCTCCACCCCGTCCGCGTAGCTCTTGCCGAGCTGGGTGGCGAGACCGTCCGGCAAAGGGTCGAGCACGTCGGACGCCCGCGCCCGGTCCAGAGCGGTCAACACGGCCTCCTCCACGTGCTCACGTGGGAGATCTCCCACGCCGACGGTCCGTCCGACTGCGAACTCCCATCTGACGAAGTCCTGGAATCCAGCAGCTGTCCGAGCGCGCCAGGCCTCGGGCGGGATGCGTCTGAGATCGGTGCCGTCGACGAGGATCTCGCCGGCGGTGGGCTGGTAGAGCCCGCATACCAGCTTGACGAGCGTCGACTTGCCCGCCCCGTTCTCACCGACGACGGCGACGACGGCACCGGCTGGGAGATGGAGGTTCACGTCGCGCAGCGAGGGTGTCACGCTGCCGGGGTAGACGAACGAGAGCCCGCGCAGCGTGATGCCGTTCCGGACAGGCACGGGCACGACCGCGTCACGGGACATGGTGGGGACCCGGGGCCTGCCGGACCCGGCCGACGGGGTGTACACCGATGGCGTGCCGGCGTCCACCGCAGTCGGGTCGAGAGCCTGTCGCAGTTCGCGAAATCGCCGGTCGACGCCCGTCAGGCGCTGCAGGTCGGGCACCAGGTTGACGGTCTGCACCACCTGGGTGTTGGTCTGTGCGGCGAGCACGACGATCAGCACCACATCGCCGACCGTGTGCCGGCCGGTGGCCGCCTCGTGCAGCATCAGCAGCACCGCCCCCAGGTAAGCGGCGGCGAACACCAGCTGGCTCAGGGCTCGTAACACGGCGGCCCGGCGCTGTGCCCGTCCCAGGATGTCACTCGTCCGCTCCCACAGGACGGCGTGGCTGGTCCGCACCTCGCTCTCGAGCTGGAATGTCTGCAGTTCCTTGGCCGAGGCGGTGTCGGTGGCCTGGCGAACCAGGTTGAGGGCACGCCGGGTCGGCTCGGCCGTGGCACTCCTGGCCGCGTCCACGAGCCGTTCCGCTCGGCGTCCGGCCAGCAGCGGCACCATCGCGGCCAGCGGCAGCAGGAGCAGCACCGGATGCACCAGGGCCAGCACCAGAGCGGTCAGCAGCATTCCGGCACCGAGGCCGGCGAGGGTCAGCAGTGCCTGGAGGGTGTTACGGGTCTGGAGGACCTCGCGCTCCAGGACGGTGAACTCATCGGCGCGTTGCGCGTTTTCGTGGCCGTCGAGACCGGAGGTCCCGTTGGCGAGGCTGATCAACTCGTCGCCGTAGTACATCGTGTTCAGCTCGGCGAGTTCGAAGTACGCGATGTGCGCGAAGTGTTCGCAAGTCAGCGCCGCGATCACCATCACGGCGACCACGACGCCCGCGACCACCGCGTCGCCGGTCGCACCCTTGTGTGCCGCGTCGAATAGTTGGCGCAGGCCGACCCCGATCAGCGGCGCCGCGGTGCCACCGGCCACCATCAGCCCGAGCGCTGTCGCGGTCTTGCGGCCGCTCTGACGCCGGCACATGGCCAGCAGACCCGTGGCGGCTCTGACGAGACTGCTCATATGTGAGCTCCGGGTATGTCCGGTGAAGGGCGGTCCTCGGCGAAGCGGTACGCCTGGAGCCGGAACAAGCGGGCGTACTCACCGTTGTTGTGGAGCAGTTCGTCGTGCGTGCCCTCCTCGCTCACTTGCCCGTGCGCCAGGACGACGATGTGGTCGGCGTGCCGCACAGTGGAGAAGCGGTGCGAGATCAGCACGGTGGTCGCATCGCCCCGTACGAACTCCTGGAAGAACCGTGCCTCGGCACGCACGTCGAGACTGGCGGTCGGCTCGTCGAGCACCAGCACCCCACCGCCGTGCCGGAGCCGGAACAGTGCGCGGGCGAGCGCCACCCGCTGCCATTGCCCGCCGGACAGGTCTGCACCGCCGGACAGGTGTTTGGCCAGCGGGGTCTCGAAGCCGCCGGGCAGTGCGTCGAGGGCGTCGGCGACCCCTGCGTCCCTCGCTGCCGCACGGATTTCCTCCCGGGCGGCAGCGGCGCCCTTGCGCTGGATGTCGCCGTAGCCCACGTTGTCGAAGGCACTGGCTTCGTACCGGTTGAAGTCCTGGAAGACGACAGCGACGCGAGCCCGCCAAGCTGCCACCGGGTAAGAGGCAAGGGGCCTGCCGTCCACGGTGATCAGGCCCTCGTCAGGTTCGCACAGCCGTGTGAGCAGCTTGACCAGCGTAGTCTTTCCCGCACCGTTGACCCCCACGATCGCCGTGCACCTTCCGGCGACGATCCGCAGATCGAGGCCGTCGAAGACCCGCTGCTCCCGGTTTGGATAGCTGAAGGACACCTTGGAGAACCTGATCTCCCCGAGCGGCGCGGAGGCGAGCGTCTCCGTTCTCCCCGGTCCGTCGGCCCACGCCGCTTCGCGGGCCGCGAAGCGCTCCACACCCTGCTCGAATGCCGTCAGTGCACGGTGGGCGCCCATACCGAGGATCATCTGCATGTCGGACTCGGGGGCGAACCCGCCGAGCCGGATGCCGACAAGCACGGCCTGGGTGGTCAGGGCCAGAGCGGTGAGCGAGATGTTCCCTGCTCCGGCCGCTGCCACCGCGGCCAATACCGCCGCCGTGACCACCAGACCGAATGCCGTGTATCCGAGATACGGCCACAGCAGCAGTCGGCGACGCTCCGCCCACGCCGGCACCATCCACGCCAGCGACGCCCGGCGATGGCGGTCGCGCAGCCAGTCGGCCATGCCGAAGATCCGGATCTCCTTGCCCGCCTCGGCACGTGTGGCCAGGTCCCGCAGATAGCGTTCCTCTCGTCGAAGCCCGGCCAGGGCCGCCCAGCTCTCCGTGTGCTTGCGCAAGCCACTGTGCAGCCCATGGCGGAGCGCCTGAACGGCGACCAGGAGCCCGAGCGCCGCCGGCCAGGAGAAGCAGAACCCGATGACCACGACGCAGCCTGCCAGCTGAACACCACGAAGGAGCAGGTGCAACAGACCGGCGCATGCCTTGCCGGGGCTGTCCGCTCCGGACTCCAGCCCGCGCCGTGCCTCGCTGAGGTGGGCGAGCAGCCGTTGGTCCTCCAGCGGGCCGATGCCCGGGCCTTGCAGGGACGCGGTGATGAGACGGTCGTAGAGCCGCCCGTCGATGCGCCTGGCGACCAGTTCGCCGAGCACTTCCTGGAACGGGGCCATCACCTGCTGCAGGGCAAACGCGGCGGATGCCACGACGAACACGGCCATGACCGCCGACCACTGCGCCGAGCCGGTGCCGGCGGCCAGAGCATCGGGAATCCGCCCCATCATGAGGCTGCTGCTGACCACGAAGACCACGGGCAGTGCGCCGAGCAGCACGTTGCACGCGAGCGTCGCCAGCACCGGGCCCGGACCGGCCTGGGGCAAGAGCCCCGCCATCAGCCGTAGCCGGACCCAGGACTCATGGACTGCGGTGCGAGCAGGACCGGTCAGGGTCCGCCGGCCCATAGGACATCCCCTCTCGAGCGCCCTGTCGGTCGTTGCGGCCTGCTCACCGCGCTTCAGCCGCCTCACGGGCTGATCAAGGTCGCCGGCCCTCCCCGGTACCGGCGTACGCGAAGAGGGCTTCAGCTTGCCCACGGGAGCGGCTCCGGTTGGTCGAACTCCGAGGCGATCGCGGTGACCCCGGTGGTCGAGGTCATCGCGAGGGTGACCTCGAGCACGTGCAGGGCATGGCGGGCGGACAGCCGTGGAACCCGTTGCCCTCCGACGGCGGCGGCCAGCTCGGCTATGCCACGCGGGAAGTCCATCCGGTGGTTGGCGAGGTAGCGCTCGTGGTGGAGGTAGGGCCGCGCGTGCTCCACCTCGCGCGCCTCACGCAGGTAGTCCGACCTACGGCCGGCGATCGTCCGCACGGTGACCGGGGAACCGAAGTCCCAGCAGTTGTCCAGACGCAGTACGCCACCGTCGCCGACGACGGTCAGCGACCGGTCGGGCGGTGCAACGACGCTGCACGTCAGACGGGTCAGAGTGCCCCCCTCGAACGACAGCGAGGCCGTCACGAAGTCGGGGCCGACCACACCCGTCTCTCCCGGCGGGAACTTGTCCGGCATGAGCGTCGCATGGTCGGCGACGACCTGGCGCACCGGTCCGAGCATGGCGGTCAGGGGTGCCAGGTGGTAGGCCGCATGCTCGACGGTGCAGCCCGCTCCGAATTCCTCCCGGTAGGGCCAAGGACTGCCCGTCGTGTTGTGCCAGTCCTGGTAGCCCATCAGATGAACCGCACCGTCGTCGAGTTCGGCGTGCACGAGACGGGGGACGCCGATCGTGCCGTTCCTGACCTCCCGCCACAGGGTCTGGAACGCCTCCCCCAGGATGTTCGCCGGGGCGCACGCCACCAGCAGGTCCCGGCGTTCGGCTTCCGCGACGATCCGCTTCCCGTCCGCGATGCTGGTGGCCAGGGGCTTCTCCGAGTACACGTGTCTGCCTGCGGCCAGGGCGGTCAGCGTCACCTCGGCGTGGCTGCTCGGGTTCGTCAGGTTGACGACGATGTGCACGCGATCGTCGGACAGCAGGTCCGACAGCGTCTCGTAGACCTCGACTCCCTGGTGCTCGCCGACCGCGGCGGAACGGCCCGCGATCCGGTCGTGCACTCCGGTAAGCACGAGCTCGGGGTGATCGGTCAGCTTACGCAGATAGAAGTCCGACACGAAGCCGCAGCCGACGATCGCGACGCCCGTACGCACAGGGCTCACCGGACGCCCTGGGAGACGACGCGGGCGAAAGGGCCGGCGGTCACCGGCTCGGCCGGGAACATGCCGCAGCAAGCCTGCCGCCGCGTGAGGATGCCCGGCCTTTCCGGACCTGTTGTCACAAACATGTCATGCTCCCCGGGGGTCGAAGACCTGCTGGACGGCCGACGGCGCGGTGACCGCCCGGTCTCCGAGGCGGAACGCCGACTCCACGAGTGACCGCGCGGTGTCGGCGTCCCCTCGGTCGTAGAACAGTTCCGCGAGGACATCGCCCTTGTCGACGTGGTCGCCGACCCGGTGCCGTAGCAGGATGCCGGCGCCGTAGTCCAGTGGTGCGTCGTACGTCAGGCGTCCGGCCCCGACCAGAAGGCCGGCTTTGCCCACAACGCGCGGGTCGATCCCGGTCACCCAGCCGGATTCGGCCGCCTTGACGACATACCGGTTCGAGGCGGTGGGAAACCGCTCCGCTTCGAGAGCGGCGGCGGCGGCTCCCTGCGCGACGGCCCACCGCACGAACATCTCGTACGCGGAACCGTCGTCGAGGACCCGGTCGATCTTGGCCATTGCCTGCTCATCGGTGAGCAGGGGGTCCACACTCTGCAGCATCTGGCGGCAGACCGTCACACACAGGTCCCACAGCCCGGGTGTCCGTTCCCCACGGAGCACCGCCAGGGCCTGCCGGATCTCCAGGGCGTTGCCCACCGAGGGGCCCAGCGGCTGGCTCATGTCGCTCAGCACGGCCCTCGCGCTGAGACCGAACACCCGGGCCAGGTCGAGCATCGTCTGGATGAGCTCCACCGCACGGTGCCGTTCCCGGATCAGTGCTCCGGAACCGGTCTTCACGTCAAGGACGAGCCCGTCAGCCTGTACGGCGAACTTCTTGCTGATGATGCTGGCGGCGATCAGCGGGATGCTCTCCACTGTGCCGGTGACGTCACGCAGCGCGTACGTGGCGCCGTCCCCCGGAGTCAGATCGGTGCTCTGGCCGGTGATGACCATGCCGACCGACTTGAGCACCGGCACGATTTCCTCGACCGGGAGCGAGGTCCTGAGACCCTTGATCGACTCGAGCTTGTCGAGCGTGCCTCCCGTGAAACCGAGGGCCCGTCCCGTCATCTTCGCCACCGGTGCACCGCACGCCGCAACCACCGGCACCACGATCAGGGTGGTGGTGTCACCCACACCGCCGGTGCTGTGTTTGTCGACCACCGCGCCGTCCACCCGGCTCAGGTCCAGATGCCCCCCGTCCATGGCATAGGCACGGGTCAGAGCCACCAGTTCCCCGGTGGACAGGCCTGTGCAGGCGATCGTCGCCAGCCAGGCCGCCATCTGGTAGTCCGGGATGCGGTCGTGGACGAAGTCGGCGACGACGCCCGCGATCTCCTCGGCGTCGAGGACCTCGCCCGCACGCTTGCGGGTGGTCGAATCGACGACACGGGCGGAGGCCACCGTGTTCCTGGCCTCCCCCGGAGACGAGGTGGTGCTCATGCTCTCTCCTTCCGCGCTCTTCCCACCGATTCGGCAGACGAGCGCCGGTGACCTCTGTCGATCGCACGGGCGAGGCCGGCACCGCCCGGTTCATCGAGCGTGCGTTCAGCCGCTTCTGGTCTCCTTGGCATGCTGCCGGGCGGGTCGGCCACGCGCCCACGCCGAGGGCCCGGGGTCATCCGCCTGCCGGGTCTTGGCTCGCCTCACCCGGCCTCGCCGGACAGTCCACCGGTGGCGGCTCTCAGGCGCCCGGCGGAACCGGACGCGTAGTCGCCGACCTTTTCGGCAACAGCTTTCACAGCCGCGAGGTACTGGGCGTCCTCCTGCTCGAAACCCGCCGGGGCACAGGGCACCGAGATCTTGAATGTGCGTGCCGCGAGCCGGTCGGCGACCGGGAACCCGGCGCGGATGCAGGACCCGTCGTAGGTGGTCACGGGAGAGATCGGGTTCTGGAACAGATGCAGGGTGTGCAGCGGCGAGGTGGCCTTGGGGACGTCGATGTCCTCGAGCCCCTCGGCATTGCACGCCTTCACCAGCCAGTCCCTGCCGCCCTGGACGCGGTCCGGATCGACTTCGAGGAGAAGGGCGTAATGAGCCGATATCCGCTCGCTCGTCGACAGTGTGAGGGGCGTGATCCCCTCGATCCGCGAGAACAGCCGCGCGATCTCCTCGGCGAAGTCCTGTTTGCCCTTGACCCAGGACGCCAGCTCGGCGACCTGGCCGACGGCGAAGGCGATCCCCAGCGGATGCGCCCGGTACTTCAGGCCGAGGCCTGTGACGGAGTACGCGTAGAGCGGACCCTCCGGGTCCATCTCCTTCATGGCCCGCTTGTTGAAGTGGCCGAGAAGCTGGGCCCGGTCGTAGACCTCACGGCTGCGCGTGGTCATCACGCCGCCCTCTCCCGCGGCGATGAGCTTCTGGGTCTGCATGCTCCAGGCAGCGGCGGCGCCGAACGTACCGACCGGACGCCCGCGGTAGGTCGCGCCATGTGCGTGGGAGCAGTCCTCGATCAGGTCGAGCCCGTACTTCTCGGCGAAGGCCACGACGGCGTCCATGTCACACGGCAGGCCCCACATGTGCGTGATGACGATCGCCTTCGTGCGCCGGGTGACCAACGCCGACGCCGCCTCGGTGTCGAACGAACCGTCAGGCAGGCAGTCGACCAGCACGGGCAACGCCCCCAGTTGGAACACCGGGGCCGCAGTGGCGAAGAAGGTGTAGGCCGGGCACAGGACCTCGTCACCGGGCCCGAGGCCGATGCCGTAGAAGGCGGAATGGAGCGCCGCGGTACCGGAATTGGTCACCAGACTGTACGGAGTTCCCTGAGCCGCAGACCACGCGTCCTCGAACTCCGCGACCACCCCTGACCGGTCGTAGATGGAAAGCTTGCCGCTTTCCAATTGACGGCCGACGCGCTCAGACCATTCCGATCGCCGCTTCGGCCATGGATAAACCGTCGCCCGATTCAGCATCGGCCGCCCCCCGTGGATGGCCAGATCCGACACAGACACCACGCGTCTCCTCAAACAGCGGCTTCACGGAATCCTGTTGGGCAATGGAGCGATAGAGCGATTCGATTGTGGCGGTCACCTGCACTCCGTCGAGGATCTCCTGCCGAGTGACCTCCGGACGGGAGAAGTTCTCGAGCGCGTCCACCAGCACTCCGGATGTCGAGTTCCAGGAAGGCTCACCGGCGAACCGCTCGACCAAGTCGTTCGAGCGGTCGAACCGTTCAAGGGAATCCCGAGTGAGCGTGATGTGCCCGCCGGAACCGTAGATCCTTATCAGCTCTTCCTTGCTGGCTTCACAGAGCGAGAGCCTCAGCGTTCCGGCAACTCCGTTCGGATACGACAGGTTCGACAGCACGGTCTCTTCCACGTCGTATGCGGCTGTCGGGATCAGCTTGGGCGCCGCACTCGCGTAGACGAGTGAAGGCATACCGAAGAACCAGTGGAGCAGGTCGATGGTGTGGTAGCCCATGTCGTTGATCGCACCGCCGCCGGAGGTCTTCGAGCTGGCGCGCCATCCGGCCTGGTAGGCATCGGTACTGAGCTGATAGGTCGCCTCGAAGTGTCGGACCTCGCCGATCTCCTGCAGCACGGCCTTCGCGCGTACGTACAGCGGATGGTAGCGGCGCTGCACACAGAGACGCATATGGCCGTCGTATTCCTTGACGGCTTCCGCGAGTTCGTAGGCGTGCGCCAGCGACAAGGCGAAAGGCTTCTCTTTGACGACGGGAATCCCGCGCCGGAACAGTTCCTTGGAGATGTCGTTATGCGTGTGATGCGGTGTGGCGACGATTGCGAGGTCCGGACGCACCGCGTCCAATAACGATATGTGATCCGTGAAAAAATGTGGACGCATACCACTGCCGCATCGTTTCAGCGCACCGGTCAACCGTGCTTCTGCGGCCGGATCCACGTCACACGCGGCGACCAGATCAATACGGCTGGATAAATCAACGAGAGCGGGCACGTATTTTTTTAACGTCCTGCGGCCGACACCGATCACCGCACAGCGCATCGCAGACGAGCCTTGCAAGGGACCAACCCCTTCGGTCAGCTTCGCGAGTTCGTTGCACAACTTGCAGTCTCAGAACGCAAACCGTAAAGGAGCTTAACCCTGAGGTTGCCCGGGTACAAGCAGCCGGGTGCCCCGACCGACCCCGGAGAGCGGGTCGCCACGGCCACAGGGCGGCCCGGGCGAAGCCGTCGCCACTGCACACGCCCCTGGGGGACGGGCGGCAACATGGACATCCCGTTCGTCCTGCACGGCCAGTTGGCCTCGTCGTTTCGGTTGGGGTGATGAGGCGTCGTCGTTCGTCTGCTGCCGGGTGTGCGGCGTGATCTCGCTGCTCGGGCATGGTGAAGTCCCGGCGCGGGACCGGGTTCTCCAAGGCCTTTCGGACCGGGGCGGTCAGGGACTCGCTGGTCGGCCCGCGGGACGGGACAGCGCGGCAAGGCGGTGGAAAGCCCTGGCCGGCTGGTGTCTCCAGGGCCAGGTCGCCGATATCCGCAAGCGCAGACGCCGGCCGCCGCGGGGGAGGAGAGCGGCGACGTGCGGCAGTCGGCAGCGGAACTTCTTCGGCTCGGCGATGGCCGGTTCCCCGTCCGGCAGCAGGACGCGCGTCCGGTCCAGCAGGTCGATCGCCGTGGGACCGGTTCGACCCGGAGGGCGTTGACACCGAAGTCGCGTGAGGGAAAGCGGCCGAACCCGGTGGCCCTGCCGCACCGGGTCGGTCCTCGGCAGCAACCACACCCGACCGAGACGGTGAGGCCGGGACATCGCCCGATCAAGGCCACGGTGGAGCGCTACGGCCACCTCGCCCAGGACGGCCGGGAGCGCTGCCGCCAGGTGGTGGGTGCGGCCGTGAGACCCCACATGGTCAGATCAGCCCGAACGACCGCAGAACGCGGCGCTGAGCCGGTGTTGAGTTGACGGGCCAGTAGAGGTAGCAGACCCCGCCGGTACCGCCCCTGACCTGCCCGTTCACATCGTGACGCTTGGTCCGGAGCCAGATGTTCTCCCATTCACGGCGCCGGTAGACGCGCCGGACGGACTCGTTGTCCGGGGAGGCGGGGTCGTTGGCGATGACGTCTCCGTCGGGCGTGAAGCCGATCACGGTCATCAGATGTCCGGCGGTGCCGTACCCCGCTCCGGTCAGTTCCTCCTCGATGAAGGACTGGGACGTGATGACCGGGATGCCCGCCGCGATCAGCGTCTCCAGGTCGGTCAGCGATCCGAGCCGGGTGACGACGCCCTGAAGTCCCTCGAAGGTGGCCGCGTAGGCGGCGTTGAAAGGCCAGTTGCCGCAGCCCTCGTACTGGTGGTCGTAGGTGTGGCGGGCCGCGTGGCACACCTGCGGGTCGGCGTAGGAAGGGTCGACCCAGGACAGCTGCTCCTCGGTGAGCCGGCCACCCCAGTACTCGACGACCATCTGCGAGGAGGTCGGACTGCACCAGGCCTCGCCGCCGTTGTCGTACTCCGGGTACTGGCCCTTGTGGATCTCCTGCGAGTAGCGCGGGACGATCAGTTCCCGGGCCGCGCCCGGCGTGGACGCCGGGACGGTGAAGCGGTCGGGCACGTCGGAGCCCATCGCGCCGATCCGCCACACGGTCGGGGTGAGTTCCGTGCCGGGACGGCGGTGGAGGGTCAGCCGCAGCCGGTACGAGACCAGGCGCAGGCCCGAGGCCGCGTCGTCGACGGCGAGGGTGTCGGTCCAGACCGTGCTCCGGCCGTCGCTCTGGCCGTCCACCGAGGTGCGGAGGATGTCCTGGTCGCCGGCCGCCCAACGGCCCATCACGTACCAGGGCGTGTCGGTGCCGTCCGTGTACGTGCCCCGCAGCTCGGCCTGGATCCAGGTGCCGTCGGGGGTGCGCGCATTCCAGGAGACGACGACCTCCGTCGCCGGCACGGTGAGCCGGTGGACGGGGGAGGTCCAGGTCGCGTACTCCCAGGCGGCGGTCCGGCCGGTGTGCGGATCGGTGTGGTCGGTGGTGCCGGCCGCCGTCGCGATCACCAGGCCGGGGCGGACGCCCGCGACGGCACGGGTGCCCTCGGCGCCACCGGTGCGCCAGTCGCTGTACGAGGTCCAGGCCCGGTTGTCGACGTGGCGGGCCGCGGCCGCGCCGGGGTCCGTGGGGGCGCCTGCCGGGCCGGCGGGCCGGCCGGGCGCGGGGCGGGCGGACGCGGGGCGGGCGGACGCCGGGCCCGCGCTCGACACGACGGCGGCGACGACCGCTGCGGACAGGAGGGTTCTGCGGGAAGGCTGTTCGGCTCTGCTCATGGGTGAAGGGCCTCCAGGTGTCGGAGTCGGGCTCGGGGTCGGTGCGGGTCCGGTGCCCGGCGGGCCGGGCTGACCGCGTCCACCGGGTGGAGCGACGTCCGCCCACTATGGACGCACCGGGTGGACCCCGCCAGCACCCCGGGCCGTGCCGCGCCGACCGTCATCGGCCCCGGCCCCGGCCCCGGCCCGTGGCAACCGGGGTGGCAGGCCGTCGGTTCCGGGGCGGCGGGCAGGTCCTAGAGTGGGACGCCGCCACCGCCTCCCCCCTTCCCGCCCCGACCGCCCCGCCTCACCCCGGAGACCAGCCATGCACGATCTCGTCTCCCGCATCCGCCGGCTCGGCCCCTCCTGTGGTCCGGTCCGGCTCGTCGGGGTCGACGGACACGCCGGCTCGGGGAAGTCCACGTTCGCCGGGCGGCTGGCCGGCGCACTGGACGGCGCCCCCGTGCTGCGGCTCGACGACGTCGCCAGCCACGAGGAGCTCTTCGGCTGGACCGGGCGGCTGCTGAGCCAGGTGATCGGTCCGCTCGACCGCGGCGAGCAGGCGTCCTACGCCCCCTACGACTGGCGGGCCCGCGGCTTCGGGCCGCCGCGCCCGCTGCCGCCCGCCCCGGTGGTCGTCGTCGAGGGCGTCGGCGCGGGGCGGCGGGCGCTGCGGCCGTACCTGGCCCTGCTGCTGTGGATGGAACTGCCCGCGGAGGCCTCCTGGTCGCGGGGGCGGGCGCGGGACGGGGAGGAGCAGCGGGAGTTCTGGGACGGGTGGGTCGCGGCGGAACAGCGGCATTTCACCGACGACCCGTCACGCCCCTTCGCCGATCTGCTGGTTCGGGAGTGCGGGAAGGGATACGAGGTGCTTCCCGGACCTGCCGGGACCGCTGGCCCGAACCCGCCCCTCACCCACGGTGACGGTTCGTCCGCAGTGTGCTGAACTTGTGAAGACCCTCTCCCGGGCAGGCCTCCGGAGCGCCCCGACGCCGCTTGACCGGGGTGCCGTACAGGTCTTACGTTCTCAATGTGCGGCCGTTCGGAGCCGCCCGCGGACGCGAAGCCCCCGATTGTTCCCCCGTGATCGGGGGCTTCGTTCTGCCTTCTTCACCCTTTCCGGATGCCCAGCGGCACATGGCGGTCACCCTCGGTCACGGCACGGTGGAACGTTCCCCCTTCCCGCGTCGTCCCGCTGCGGGTACGGCCCTCTACGGAGGTGACGGCGCCGCAGGTACGATGCCCTCGGTGCGGCCTACGGACGCTGCTTCGCGCACCGTGCAACTCCGGTCCGCGGTACAGCGGTTCGCCCCAGGGCAGCCGGCGGGCGAGGGCCGGTGGGGCATACCGACGGGGCACGGTTTGTGAGGGACGTGATGGACTTCGGCACGCAGGGCCCGCAGGCCCCTGCCGACCTCGCCTGGCTGCGGGGCGTGGACGCCTACACGATGGGCGCCTATCCGCAGGCCGAGGAGGAGTTCCGGGCCGCGGTACGGATCGACCCGGGGATGGCGGACGGCTGGCTCGGGCTGCACGCGCTGCGCGTCGACACGACGGCCTCGCTGCTGCGGATGTTCCGGCACCGGGACCGCTTCGGCGAACAGCGCGCCCGGCACCGCCGCACCCTCAACTCCTGGTACTGGCTCGGCTGGTGGGTTCAGCCGGTGCTGGAGAACCCGCGCGATCTGCTGCTCGCGCACGCCTCCCACTGGCTGGACGGCCGCCACGTCCCCGAACTGGACCGCGCGCTCGCCGGACTCCCTCCGGTGGACGCCGACCCGCAGGTCCGCTTCCTGCACGCCTGCCGCGCCTACCTGGTCAAGGACTGGGAGCAGCTGGTCCGGCACACCGACCCGCTGCACGGCGACCCGCTGCTCGGGATCGAGACAGGCCTGTTCGGCGGGATGGCCCGGGTACGTCTGGAGATGTACGGGCAGGCCGAGCCGCTGCTGTCGGCGGCCCTGATGCGCTGCCGCAGCGAGCAGCCGCAGCGCAAGGAGCTGCGCTACTGGCTGGCGCGCGCCCACGAGGGCACCGGCCGCAGCGCCGCCGCACTCCCCCTGTACCGGGCCGTGCACCGGGTCGATCCCGCCTTCATGGACACGTCGGCCCGGCTCGCCGCCATCACCGAGGGGGACGGCTACGACGATTCGGGCGACCTCGGCGCGGTCTCGCCGGGCGGTGCGGGCGCGGATCTGCTGGACGGCCCGGACACCCTCGACCCCCTGTTCGACACCGAGGGCCGCGATCTGATGCTGTCCGAGCAGGAGCCGCCGCCTCCGCCCCTGCCACCGGTCACGGGCCCTTCGGTGCGCGCGAGGGCTGGCGATCCGGTGACTCCGCTGCCCACGGGCCCCACCGATCCCGCCTTACTGGCGGAGGCGCTCGCCGAGCTGGAGCGCATGGTCGGGCTGGAACCGGTGAAGCGCCAGGTCAAGGCGTTGTCGGCACAGCTGAACATGGCACGGCTGCGGGCCGGGCAGGGGCTGCCGGTGCAGCCGCCGAAACGGCACTTCGTCTTCTCCGGGCCGTCCGGCACCGGCAAGACCACGGTGGCCCGCATCCTGGGCCGGGTCTTCTACGCTCTCGGGCTGCTCGGCGGCGACCATCTCGTGGAGGCCCAGCGCGCCGATCTGGTCGGCGAGTACCTGGGCCAGACAGCGGTGAAGGCCAACGAGCTGATCGACTCGGCCCTCGGCGGGGTCCTCTTCGTCGACGAGGCGTACGCACTCTCCAACTCCGGCTACGGCAAGGGCGACGCGTACGGCGACGAGGCGCTCCAGGTACTGCTGAAGCGGGCCGAGGACAACCGCGACCATCTGGTGGTCATACTGGCCGGCTACCCGGAGGGCATGGACCGCCTGCTGGGCGCCAACCCGGGTCTGTCGTCCCGTTTCACCACCCGCGTCGACTTCCCCTCCTACCGGCCCCTCGAACTCACCGCGATCGGCGAGGTACTGGCCGCCGAGAACGGCGACGTGTGGGACGAGGAGGCGCTGGACGAACTGCGGTCCATCGCCGGGCACGTGGTGGACCAGGGGTGGATCGACGAGCTGGGCAACGGGCGATTCCTGCGGACGCTGTACGAGAAGAGCTGCGCGTACCGGGATCTGCGGCTGTCGGCGTACCCGGCGTATCCGGGCGCACTGACCCGGGAGGACCTGGCGACGCTGCGGCTGCCGGACCTGATGCAGGCGTACGGGGAGGTCCTGTCCGGGCGGGGTCCGCAGGACCCGCCGACGGCGTGACGCCGACGGGCCCCGCGGCTGCGCTCCGTGCCCGGCCGGACGCGCGCGGCGCATGAAGGTGAGGGCGCCGTCCGGCGGCAGTCCGGGGGGCGCCGTCCGGCGGCAGTCCGGGGGCCTGCCTGCGCGTCAGAGCTGCCGCAGGACGATCCGTCCCTCCCCGAGGAAGGTCACGGGGACGCTTCGGGGCCGGTGGTCGTGGTCCGTGCCTCGGCGAGCGCCCGCAGGGCCCGCGCGTCGGCGATGGCACGCTCCCTGGCGATGCCCGGCTGGATGCCGAGCACCGGCAGGCTGGTGCCGTCGCTGAGGTCGAGGAAGACCCAGGGATCACCCGGGCGGAGGTTCACCCGGAGGATCTGGGCCCAGTCCAGGCGGCGCCGGGTCGTGATGTTGACGACGGTGACGCCCGTCTCGTCGGCGTCGACCTTCGGCCGGGCCAGCAGGACCAGGACTCCGGCCAGCAGGGCGGCGGTGAACACGAAGCTGAGGCGCTCGCCGGGGCTGAGCTGCTCCAGCAGCAGCGCGATCAGGGAGATGGCCGCGAAGAGCCCGACGGCCGCGGCGAGCAGCACCGCGCGGGTGCGGCCCGGCCGGAAGGTGACGGGCAGGGCGGGCAGCTGACCCGACGGAGGGACCGGGGTGGCATCCGGGGAGGGCTCGGGGGTGGCGTCCGGCATGGTGCGGCTCCGGGATCGGTCCGGGTCAGAGGCGGCAGGCGTGGATGGCCGTGGTGAGGATGGCACGGGCGCCGAGGTCGTAGAGGTCGTCCATGATGCGCTGGGCCTCCTTGGAGGGGACCATGGCGCGGACGGCGACCCAGCCCTCGTTGTGCAGCGGGGACACGGTCGGGGACTCCAGGCCGGGGGTCAGCGCGACGGCCTTCTCCAGCTGCTCGACCCGGCAGTCGTAGTCCATCATCACGTAGGTACGGGCGACGAGGACTCCCTGGAGGCGCCGCAGGAACTGGCCCACCTTGGACTCGACGCCGCCGTCGGCCCCGGTGCCGGTGCGGCGGATGACGACGGCCTCGGAGGTCATGATCGGTTCGCCGATGACCTCCAGGCCCGCGTTGCGCAGGGAGGTGCCGGTCTCGACCACGTCCGCGATGACCTCGGCGACACCGAGTTCGATGGCGGTCTCGACGGCACCGTCGAGGTGGACCACGGAGGCGTCGATGCCCTGCTCGGTGAGGTACCGCGCGACGATGCCCTCGTAGGAGGTGGCGACCGTGCTGCCGTTCAGGTCCGCGACACTCCTGGCGGCGCTGGGCTTGGCGGCGAAGCGGAAGGTGGAGCGGGCGAAGCCCAGGGGCAGGATCTCCTCGGCCTCGGCACCGGAGTCGATCAGGAGGTCGCGGCCGGTGATGCCGATGTCGAGGCGGCCGGACGAGACGTAGATGGCGATGTCGCGGGGGCGGAGGTAGAAGAACTCGACCTCGTTGACCGGGTCGACGATCCGCAGTTCCTTCGACTCCCGGCGCTGCTGGTAGCCGGCCTCATGCAGCATCTCCGCCGCAGGGCCTGCCAGTGAACCCTTGTTGGGGAGTGCGATGCGCAGCATGAGGTCGGCTTCCTTTGGGGTGTGACGGTGTACCGGTGGTCAGGGGTGGCAGGGAGTGCCCGCGCTCACAGGTGGGCGTAGACGTCGTCGAGGGAGATGCCTCGGGCGACCATCATCACCTGGACGTGGTAGAGCAGCTGCGAGATCTCCTCGGCGGCCGCTTCCTTGCTCTCGTGCTCGGCGGCCATCCAGACCTCGGCGGCCTCCTCGACGACCTTCTTGCCGATGGCATGGACGCCCTTCTCCACCAGTTCGGCGGTACGGGAGGTGGCGGGGTCGCCGTGCGCGGCCTTGTGCTGGAGCTCGGTGAAGAGCTCCTCGAACGTCTTCTTGGACATGGTGGTCCTTACCCTACGCGGTGCCGGGGGCTGCTCACCGCCAGGGTTCGGATACCGAACGCAGTGTGGCCGCGGTCGCCACCGCCGCCGTGACGGCCTCGTGCCCCTTGTCCTCGGTGGAGCCGGGCAGTCCGGCACGGTCCAGCGCCTGTTCCTCGGTGTCACAGGTGAGCAGGCCGAAGCCGACGGGCACGCCGGTGTCGGTGCTGACCTGGGTGAGGCCCTGGGTGACGCCCTGGCACACGTATTCGAAATGGGGTGTGCCGCCCCGGACGACGACTCCGAGGGCGACGATCGCGTCGTAGCCGCGTCCGGCGAGGACCTTGGCGACGACCGGGAGTTCCCAGCTGCCGGGGACCCGGAGCAGGGTCGGCTCGTCGATGCCGAGGTCGTGCAGGGCGCGCAGGGCGCCGTCGACCAGTCCGTCCATCACCTTCTCGTGCCACTGTGCCGCGACGACGGCGACGCGGAGGTCCCCCACGTCGCGTACGGACAGTTCCGGTGCACCCTTGCCGCTCACATCTCTCCTCGGTGGTTCTCGGCCGGCCGCCGCGGGCCGGCTCTCCTGCGGGTCCTCGCGGTCACTGTCCGCCGCGGGCGGGTACGGTCACTGGTTGCCGCAGGCGGGCACGGTCGGCGTGTCCAGCCAGGGCAGGTCGTGGCCCATCCGGTCGCGCTTGGTGCGCAGGTAACGGATGTTGTGCTCGCCCGCGGTGACGGGCATCGGCTCGCGGCCGGTGACCTCGATGCCGTACCGGACGAGCGCCTGGGACTTGTCGGGGTTGTTGGTCAGCAGGCGGACACCACGCACCCCGAGGTCGGCGAGTATCCGCGCTCCGGCGGCGTAGTCGCGGGCGTCGGCGGGCAGGCCGAGTTCGAGGTTGGCGTCCAGGGTGTCGCGTCCGCGTTCCTGGAGTTCGTAGGCGCGCAGCTTGGACATCAGGCCGATGCCCCGCCCTTCGTGCCCGCGCAGGTAGACGAGGACGCCCCGGCCCTCCGTCTGGATGCGGTCCAGCGAGGCGTCCAGCTGGGGACCGCAGTCGCAGCGCTGGGAGCCGAAGATGTCGCCGGTGAGGCATTCGGAGTGGACGCGTACGAGGATGTCCCGGCCGTCGCCGATGTCTCCGTGGACGAGGGCGACGTGCTCGACGCCGTCGACGGTGGAGCGGTAGCCGTAGGCGGTGAACACGCCGTGGGAGGTGGGCAGCCGGACCTCGGCCTCGCGGCGGACGGCGGGCTCGGAGCTGCGGCGGTAGGCGATCAGGTCCTCGATGGAGATGATCGTCAGGCCGTGTTTGCGGGCGAACGGGATCAGTTCGGGCAGGCGCAGCATCCGGCCGTCCTCGCCGGCGATCTCGACGATGGCACCGGCCGGGCGCAGTCCCGCGAGACGGGCGAGGTCGACGGCGGCCTCGGTGTGGCCGTCGCGTTCGAGCACACCGCCGGAGCGGGCACGCAGCGGAAAGACGTGGCCGGGGCGGACGAAGTCGGCGGGTTCGGCGGCGCCGCCCGCGAGCAGTTGGAGCGTGGTGGCCCGGTCGGCGGCCGAGATGCCGGTGCTCACGCCGTGGGCCGCGGAGGCGTCGACGGAGACGGTGAACGCCGTCTTCATCGACTCGGTGTTGTCCTCGACCATCTGCGGGAGGCGGAGCCGGTCCAGTTCGTCACCCTCCATGGGGGCGCAGATCAGTCCGCGGCATTCGCTCATCATGAAGGCGACGATCTCGGGGGTCGCCTTCTCCGCGGCCACGACGAGGTCGCCCTCGTTCTCGCGGTCCTCGTCGTCGACGACCACGATGGGACGGCCGGCCGCGATGTCGGCGATGGCCTGTTCGACCGGGTCGAGCATGGGGCTCTCGAACTCCTCGGTGCGGTAAAGGATCGGTGCCGTGCTCATGCCGGCGCTCCTTCCATTGCGGGGCGCGCGTCCTCGCGGGAGCGCAGCCACCAGTCGCGCAGTCCCCACAGGACCAGTGCGCCGTAGACGACGTAGACGAAGCCGGAGAAGGCGAAGCCGTTGGCGAAGTTCAGCGGTACGCCGACGAGGTCGACCAGCAGCCAGGCGAACCAGAACTCGACCATGCCGCGGGCCTGGGCGTACATGGCCACGATGGTGCCGACGAAGATGTACGCGTCCGGCCAGGGGTCCCAGGACAGGGACGGGAAGGCGGTGAACAGGCCGCCGACGGCGAGGGTGCCGACGGCCGCGAGGCCGGCCAGCGCGCCGCGCTCGCGCCAGGTGGCGAACCTCACCGCGATGGAGCCGTCCTGCGCCTGCTGCCGGCCGCGGTTCCACTGCCAGAAGCCCCAGGCGGCGACGGCCATGACGACGATCTGCTTGCCCGCGCTGCCGGAGAGGTGGGCGGTGGCGAAGGCCGTGAAGAGGATGAGACCCGAGACGAACTGGGCGGGCCAGGTCCAGATGGAGCGCCGCCAGCCGAGCGCCAGGGCTGTCAGTCCGATCACGTTGCCGATCATGTCCGACCACTTGATGTGCTGGTCGAAGAGGGTGAAGGCCTCCGAGTTCAGCCAGTTCACCGCACGGCCCCCTCACCGGTGGTGCCGTCACCGGCGGCCGGGGTGCCGCCGACCGGGACCCCCGTCGCGCGGTCGCCGATCATCCGCTCGACGTATTTGGCGATGACGTCCACCTCGAGGTTGACCGGGTCGCCGCTTCGCTTGAGCCCGAGGGTGGTCAGGGCGAGGGTGGTGGGGATCAGGCTGACGGTGAAGAAGTCCTGCCCGGCGTCGACGACGGTGAGGCTGACGCCGTCGACCGTGACGGAACCCTTCTCCACCACGTAGCGGGAGAGTTCGGCGGGCAGGGAGATCCTGACGATCTCCCAGTTCTCGGACGGCTCGCGCTCCAGGATCCGGCCGGTGCCGTCGACGTGCCCCTGCACGATGTGGCCGCCGAGACGGGCACCCAGGGCCATGGGGCGTTCGAGGTTCACGCGGGAGCCGACGGCGAGGGCGCCGAGGCTGGAGCGGTTCAGGGTCTCGGCCATCACGTCCGCGGTGAACTCGTCGCCCTCGTGGTCCACGACGGTGAGGCAGACGCCGTTGACGGCGATCGAGTCGCCGTGCTTCGCGCCTTCGGTGACGACGGGGCCGCGCAGCCGGAAGCGACAAGCGTCCTCGAGGGTCTCGACGGCGGTGATCTCGCCCAGTTCTTCGACGATTCCGGTGAACACTTCCCGGGTCCTCCTGCCTCTTCGGGCACGGACTCCGGGGCTGCCGACGACGGCAGAAGAACGGGCGAAGGCACCGGGAGCGACGCCGGACGGGGCCCGTCACGAGGACGGACCGGTACGGCGGCGCGCATGGATGCCCGCCCGCCGCGCACTGCCTCCCATCCGGACTTTAACCGTCGGTCCAGGAATTCCACCTGGTCAACCGGCCACTGGAAGTGGCCGGGTCGCGGACTGTAACCGCCGGTTCGGACTTTCACCGACCCCGGAGTGCGCTGCTGCTGATACAGGGCCAGTCTGCCACGCCCGTCCGTCGTCCATGCGGGCAGCGGATGTGGGCTGGCTCACAGCCGATGACACGGTGTGCCGCCACCGCAGGACGGGCCGCGGGGAGGCGGCCCGCCGTCGGCTCCGCGACCGCCGGCAGCCGTCCGCCTCCGCGCCCTTGTGCGCCATCGGGTGCCACCGGAGCGCTCCCGAACGCTCCCCGTGACTGGTCCATACCTATTGACGGACTGGTCTAGTCCTCTTAGCGTCTGCTTCAGCCTGTCCAGAGACCGGCCCGGCGGCGGTGACGACGGCCCTTGCCCGCCGCCGGGCCTCACCACCGCGTCCGACGCTCCCGCCGGCCCCGCCCCGCCGGCCCCACCCCGCCGGGCCCGTCCCGCCGGGCCCGTCCGAGGCCCCGTGCCCCGTTCCCGGAGGCGGTCCCGTCCCTCCTCTGATGCACTTGACGAAGGCGCGCCGGCCGGGGTGCCGGCGTCCGACGACCGCATCCGAGGAGCTGAACGGCATGACCACGATCCTGGTGACCGGCGGTACGGGAACCCTCGGCCGGCACGTCGTCGGGCGGCTGCGGACGGGCGCGCAGGAGGTGCGGGTGCTCAGTCGGCACTCCCAGCCGTACGCCGTCGACCTGCGCCGGGGCGGCAGCACGCTGGACACGGCCGTCACGGGGGTGGACACGATCGTCCACTGCGCGAGCACCCCGCGCGGCGGCGACGAGGCGGCGGCGAAGAACCTCCTGGCGGCGGCGCGGCGGGCCGGGGTGGGGCACCTCGTCTACATCTCGATCACAGGGGTCGACCAGGTGCCGTTCGGCTATTACCGGGCCAAGTCGGCGGTGGAGCGGCTGATCGAGGAATCGGGGCTCGGCTGGACCGTGCTGCGTACGACTCAGTTCCACGACCTGGTGTTCACGCTCCTCCGACACCTGGGCAGGGCTCCGGTGATGCTGCTGCCTGCCCGCGTGAAGGACCAGCCGATCGAGGTGTCCGAGGTCGCGGACCGTCTGGCGGAGCTGGCCCGGGGCGGGCCCGCGGGGCGCGTCACGGACATGGGCGGGCCGGAGGTGCGCACGTTCGAGTCCCTGGCGCGTTCCTACCTGGAGGCCGCGGGCCGCCGCCGCGCGGTGGTCAAGGTCCCCCTTCGGGGTGCGGCGTACCGCGCCTTCCGGGCCGGCGGCCATCTCGCCCGGGAGCACGCGGTGGGCAAGGTCACCTTCGAGGATTTCCTGGCGGCGCGGGCGGAGCAGGCACGCGCGGGCGGGTGAGCGCGCGCCGGGTGGAGTGAGCCGCCGCGGGTGCCGGGGCCCGGGGGCACGCGTGCGCGGTGCCGGGCGGGCCCGCCCGTGGGCGGCAGGTCAGCGGGCGTGTCCCTGCGCGGCCGGGCCGAAGAGTTCGTCCTGGGCGTGGCCGCGGGCCGTCAGGAGGGCGCCGCGCAGAACCGCGCCGCCCCCCAGTGCGCTCGCCCGCACCTCGGTGGGCAGCGGCGACATCCGGGCCGTCCGTTCCTGTACGCGGGCGGCGAGCCCCTCCCCGCCCGCCTGGCCGATCTCCCCGCCGAGCACCACGCACCCGGGATCCAGCAGCGCGGCCACCGACGCGACCCCCACGGCGATGCGGCCGGCGAGGGCGTCGAGGAAGCGTGCGGCCGCCGGGCCCTGTCCCTCCCGTGCCCGCGCGGTGGCCGCCCGTACCGCACCCGCCGCCGCCGGGTGCACGCCCGGCTCGGCCACGATCCCGTACTCCCCCGCCAGTTCCGCGACCGCCGCCGACGACGCGAGGGAGTGGAAGCCGCCGCCGCAGTCCGTGGCCGACGGCAGGCCGGGCGTACCCGGGACCGGCAGGAAGCCGATTTCCCCCATGCCTCCGGAGGCACCCCGGCGCAGGGCACCGTCCAGGACGACGGCCGCGCCGGTGCCGTGCCCGAGCCACAGCAGGACGAAGGTGTCGCGGTCGCGGGCGACCCCGTCGCGCTGCTCGGCCAGGGCGGCGAGGTTCGTCTCGTTCTCGAGGCTGACCCGCGCCCCGGGCAGCCGTTCCTGAAGCGCGGCGACCAGCCGGCGGTGCCATTCCGGCAGCCCTTCGGAGTCGCGCAGTTCCCCGCTCGCGGGGTCGATCAGCCCGGGGGCGCCGACCCCGACGGTGTGCAGCCGGTCGGCGCCCGCCTCCTTCGCCGTCCGCTCGACCAGGGTCACCGCCCGCTCCACGGCGGGCCCGGTCCCGGCGTCCACCGTGATCGGCGCCGAGGCCTCGGCCAGGACCGTGCCGACGAGGTCGGACACGACCACGGCGACGCCCTCGGTCCGTACGTCGAGTGCGGCCAGGTGCGCCCGGTCGGCGACGATCCCGTACAGCTTCGCGTTCGGCCCTCGCCGTTGTTCCCCGGCCTCCCCGACCACGGTGATCAGCCCGGCCGCGGTCAGCCGTTCGGCGAGGTCGGCGACGGTCGGCCGGGAGAGCCCGGTCAGCTGCTTCAGCTGACCGGCCGTCAGGGGGCCTTCCTGCTGGAGCAGACGCAGGGCGAGCCGGTCGTTGATGGCTCGGGCGGTGCTCGGGGATGCGGCCATGGCGTGATCCTTCCAGATCGGCGGAGGTCGACGGCGGACGGCGGCAGGACCGGGCAGGAGGAGGGCCGACGGAGATCCCCTTATCTTTCAGGCAGGGACCCTGATAGTTTACGCGGCGCGTCAGGGATGCCTTGGGCGACCGGGAGGGGCGGGACCATGAGTACAGAGGTGTACGGGCAGCGGGAGGTGCGGCGGGCGCGGTACGCCGTGGGGGCGGTCTTCGCCGTGCACGGCGCGGTCACGGGCTCGTTCGCCACCCGCGTGCCGTGGATCCAGGACCATGCCGGTGTGAGCGCCGGGCAGCTGGGGATCGCGCTCGCCTTCCCCGCGATCGGCGCGTCGGTCGCGATGCCGCTGGCGGGGCGCGTCAGCCACCGTTTCGGCGCCCGCGCCGCGCTGCGCGGGCTGATCGCCCTGTGGACGCTCGCGCTCGTCCTGCCGTCCGTCGCCCCGAACCTGCTCACCCTCTGCCTGGCCCTGTTCGTCTACGGCGCCACGGCCGGCATGTCCGACGTGGCGATGAACGCCCTGGGCGTGGAGGTGGAGAACCGGCTCGACCGGTCGATCATGTCCGGGCTGCACGGCATGTGGAGCGCCGGCGCCCTGATCGGTTCGGCGGCCGGCACGCTCGCCGCACACCTCGGCACGGACGCCCGGCTGCATCACACGCTCGCGGCAGGCGTCCTGACGGTGGTGGGCGTCGCCGCCGCCGGCCACGTCCTCGATCTGCGGTCCGCCGTGGACGAGGAACCGCCCCCGAGGTTCGCGCTGCCGCCCCGCTCCGCGCTGCTGATCGGCGCGATCGGCTTCTGCGCGGTCTTCGCGGAGGGCGCGAGCCTCGACTGGTCTGCGGTCTACCTGCGCGACCGGCTGGAGGCCTCGGCCGGTCTCGCGGCGGCCTGCACCACCGGTTTCACGCTCACCATGGCGGTCGCCCGGATCGCCGGTGACCGGGTGGTGGACCGCTACGGCGCGGTCCGCACGGTCCGGGCGAGCGGTGTGGTCGCCGTCTGCGGCGGACTGCTGATCGTCCTCGCGCAGCACCCCGCGGCGGCGATGGCCGGGTTCGCGCTGATGGGTCTGGGTATCGCGGTGGTGGTGCCGCTGTGCTTCGCCGCGGCCGGCCGCAGCGGCAGCAACCCGAGCCTCGCCATCGCGGGCGTCGCGACCATCACGTACACCTCGGGGCTGATCGCTCCGAGCGCGATCGGGCTGCTCGCCCAGGCGACCAGTCTGATGGTGTCGTTCGTCCTGGTCACGGTGTTGTCGTGCGGTCTGGCCGGCTTGGCCGGTGTGCTGCGTGCCGGGGACCGGGTGAGGATGGCCCGGCCGGACGCGGCGGTCCCCGGCCCCCGGGCATGAAGTTCTCCCGGGCCCGAAGACCTCGCCACGGACCGTCCCGCCGGACTCCCGCTCCGGGACCGCGGGACCGGGCCGGGCCGGCGCGGGCCCGGCCGCATCGGAGCCGCCCGCACGGCCCGGTCCCCGGCCGCCCCCGTGGACGAGGCACCCCTGACCAGCCTTCACAATGGTCCGGACACGCTGCACGAACGACGAAAGCGACAGCTCATGGATCTCGGCGTCCGCTGGACACTGCACGGCGACGGACGCACACCGGCCCCCGGTGCGGTGGTCCGTCCCGACGAGCGGCTCTCGTGGCCCCGCACCGCGGGACTGGGCGCCCAGCACGTCGTCGCGATGTTCGGGGCGTCCTTCGTCGCACCGGTCCTGATGGGTCTGGACCCCAATCTCGCGATCATGATGTCGGGCGTCGCGACCATCGTCTTCCTGCTGGCCACGCGCGGCCGGGTACCCAGCTATCTGGGCTGTTCGCTGTCCTTCGTGGGCGTCGCCGCGGTCATCCGGGCCCAGGGCGGGTCGAGCGCCACCGTCACCGGCGCGGTGTTCGTGGTCGGGGCCGCGCTGTTCCTGGTGGGGCTCGCGGTGCGGCACTTCGGGGCGCGGATCATCCATGCCGCGATGCCGCCGATCGTCACCGGCGCGGTGGTGATGCTGATCGGATTCAACCTGGCGCCGGTGACGGCCGCCACCTACTGGCCGCAGGACCAGTGGACCGCCCTGTTCGTGATGCTGTTCACCGGCCTGGCGGTGGTGTGCCTGCGCGGTTTCTGGTCCCGCATCGCGATCTTCCTCGGGCTGGTCTTCGGGTACGTCCTCTCCTGGGGCCTGGACCGGGTCTTCGGGCAGATCCACTCCGCGGACGCGAGCGGTGAGATCACCGACCACTGGCGACTGGACCTGTCGGGCGTCGGCCAGGCCGACTGGATCGGCCTGCCCACCCTGCACGGCCCGTCGTTCGAGTGGTCGGCGATCCTGGTCGCCCTGCCGGTCGTCATCGCGCTGATCGCCGAGAACGCCGGGCACGTCAAGGCCGTCGGCGAGATGACCGGCGACAACCTCGACGACAAGCTGGGCACGGCCATCTCCGCCGACGGCGTCGGCTCCATGCTCTCCACCGCCGTCGGCGGCCCGCCCAACACCACGTACTCCGAGAACATCGGCGTCATGGCGGCGACCCGTGTCTACTCGACCGCCGCGTACTGGGCGGCCGCGGGCTTCGCGCTGCTGTTCGGCCTCTGCCCGAAGTTCGGCGCGGTCGTGGCGGCCGTTCCCGGGGGCGTGCTCGGCGGCATCACCGTCATCCTGTACGGCATGATCGGCCTGCTCGGCGCCCAGATCTGGATCAACGCCGAGGTGGACCTGCGCAATCCGCTGAACCTGGTGCCGGCCGCCGCGGGCATCATCATCGGCGTCGGCAACGTCACGATGGAGTTCACCGACACCTTCTCGCTCAGCGGCATCGCGCTCGGCACGCTCGTCGTCATCACGGGCTACCACGCGCTGCGCGCCTTCGCGCCCGCCCATCTCAAGACGCAGGAGCCGCTGCTCGACGAGGGCACCTCGTCCTACGACACGGGTGACGGCGAGGCGGAGGGCGGAAGCGGTCAGCGCGCCAAGTCGTAGGCGCACGACGAGGTGAAGGTGCCCGGCACCCTCTTGCAGGCGTCCGACCCCCCGGCAGCTCGACCCACAGGTAGGCGTCGATCCCGGCCTCCTGGGCACGCGAACCTGACACCGTACTGCTCCCCCTCCCCCCACGACGGGCGCGTTACCCCGTTCCGGGGAAGCGTCGGGCCCGCCGTCACGGGCACCACGGCAAAGGTGCGACTCTGCGCTCATGTCGCGATGCGAGCAGGTCCACACCCCCGTAGACACGGTCGTCTCCCGCATGCGCGCCCTCGACTCCGCCCTGCCCCGCCGGGACGGGATCGCGGTCTTCAACCGGGTCTACCTCACGGTGACGACGGAGGCCGACCGGCGTATCGACGCGGGTCCGCCGGCGGACGACGGGGCGGCGGTCACCCTGAACGTGGTGTTCGCCGAACGCTACCTGGCCGCCGTCCGGGCGGTGTCCGAGGGGCGCCGCCCTCCGGCCTGCTGGCGTCCGCTGTTCCAGTTCCGCCACCACCCCGGCGTACGTCCGCTGCAGTTCGCGCTGGCGGGCATCAATGCGCACATCGGTCATGATCTGGCGCTCGCCGTCGTGGACACCTGCCGTACGCTCGGCTGCGGACCCGCCCGGCTGGAGGACGAGTTCGAGCAGGTGGGCGACCTGCTGGTCTCGCTGGAGGAGCGCATCCGCGAGGACCTGATGCCCGGTCCCGATGTTCTCCAGCTCGCCGACCCGCTCACCCATCTGGCCGGCGCGTGGAGCCTGGACCGCGCCCGGGACGCGGCGTGGACGGCGGCCCGCGCGCTGTGGGCGCTGCGCGGGCTGCCGGACGTCACCGAGGAGTTCACCGAACGCCTGGACACGGCCGTGGGCTTCGCAGGGCGCATGCTGCTCACACCGCTGCCGGGCTGAGCGAGAACCGCGGCCGGGCGGTCGCCGCGACCGCCGTGCGCCCCGGCCCGTCGCCGCGCTCCCGGTGTGGTCCGGCTCAGTCGTCGGAGAGTTCCACCGGAGCGATCTCGTCGTACACGTCACCGGGCCCGGGGTTGGCCGCGTCGGTTTCTCCGCCGAAGTGGTGCATGACGCCCCAGACGGCGTTGAGCGCGGTCTGGACGGCGCCCTCGGCCCAGCCGGCCGTCCAGGAGATGTCGTCGCCGGCAAGGAAGACTCCCCGCTTGTCCTCGGGCAGCCGGTCCTGCATGAAGTGCGTGAACAGGCGCCGCTGGTAGCGGTAGTGACCGGGCAGGTTGGCCTTGAACGCACCCATGAAGTAGGGCTCGTTCTCCCAGGAGACGGTGACCGGGTTGCCGATGACGTGCTTCCTGATGTCGACCTTCGGGTAGATCTCGCCCAGTGATTTCAGCATGACCTCCATCCGCTCGTTCGGTGACAGCGGCAGCCACTTCAGGCTGTCGTCGCACCAGGTGTAGGAGAGACAGATGACGGCGGGCCGGTCCGGGCCGTCGTCCAGCAGATAGGTGCCCCGGGTCATCCGGTCGGTCAGCGTCATCGACATGACGTCCCGCCCCGTCTCCTCGTCCTTGTCGAGCCAGAAGGGCCGGTCGACGGGTACGAAGAGCTTGCTGGACTCCATGTAGTGGGTGCGCTCGATGGCGGTCCAGTGGTCGATCGGGAAGAGAGCGTCGTCGCAGGCGATCTTGGACAACAGCATCCAGGACTGGGCGGTGAAGACGGCCGCCCTGTAGGTGCGGACGTCTTTGTTCGCGTCCGTCACCGTGACGCGGTGGCCCGCGGTGCGGTGCAGCCGCGTCACCGCGGGGCGCGGCTCGCCGTCCGCGTGCAGGGACCTCAGCGAGGTGCCGTACGGCCAGTGGACGAGCTTCTCCGGCTCGCGCTCCCACAGGCGCAGCGGCAGTTGCTGCGAGCCGCCGACGATGCCGCGGTGGTGGTCGTCGGCCTCGGTGTAGACGACGCGCAGGATCTCCAGGATGGAGTTGGGGAAGTCGGTGTCCCAGCCGCCGGTGCCGAAGCCGACCTGGCCGAAGATCTCGCGGTGCCGGAAGGACCTGAAGGACTCGGAGTCGCAGAGGAAGCCGTAGAAGGTCTGGTTGTCGAGCTTCTCGACGAGCCGGGACCAGATCTCGCGGATGCGCGGGACGTCCCGCTCGCGCAGGGCGCGGTTCATGTCGGAGAAGTCGGCGCCCTCCTCCAGGCACCGGGCCCAGGCATCGGCCACGTCCCGGTAGACCTGCGGGAGGTCGTCGAGGGTCCGGGCGTAGTGGGACTCGCCCTTGAGGTCGACGACGGTCGAAGGAGTCGACGCGGCGAGCGGGTTGGGGAACGGGCGGGTCTCGAGGCCCACCAGGTCGATGTAGTGCTGGAGCGCGGTGGAGGACGGCGGGAAGCGCATCGCGCCCATCTCCGCGGTGAGCGAGGGGTCGCAGCCGTCGAAGCCGACGGTGCGCAGCCGGCCGCCGATCCGGTCGGCCTCGTACACGACGGGCTTGAGGCCCATCTTCATCAGCTCGTAGGCGGTGACGACGCCGGACAGGCCGCCGCCGATCACCGCGACCTCGGTGCCGTGCTCCGTCGCGGGGATCTGGCCGAGGCCCGCGGGGTGGGCGAGGAAGTCGTCGTACGCGTAGGGGAAGTCCGGACCGAACATGGTGATCGGCGGCTGCTGCTCGTCGGCGTGTTCGACGGCGTTGGGCACCGTGGACGTCATGGGGTACGGACTCCTTGCGCTGATGATGTCGAAGGTGGTGCGGGGAGAAAGGTGCTGCGGAGGAGGCGGGGTCAGCCGCGGGCCCCGTACAGGGCGGGGCGGCGGTTCCGCAGGTACGGGTTGTGCTCGCGGGAGGCGGCGAGGAGCACGGGGTCCGCGTCGGCGAGGACCAGTTCCTCTCCGCGCCCGGCCCGGGTACGGGCGACCCCGTCGGGCCCGGCGAGGGTGGAGAGCCCCGCGAACTCCCACTCGCCCTCCTGGCCCACCCGGTTGACGTACGCGATGTACATCTGGTTCTCGAACGCCCGCACCGGCACGAGGGACTCGGCGACGAACTGGAACGGGTGCATCAGCGCGGTCGGCACCAGCAGGAGGTCGGTGCCCGCCAGGGCGTGGGCCCGCGCGTTCTCCGGGAACTCGATGTCGTAGCAGGTCAGCAGGCCGACGGTGAGGCCGTGCAGCTCGGCCTGGACGACCTGTCGGTCGCCGGGGGCGAAGTGGGCCTGCTCGAAGGGGCCGAAGAGGTGGGTCTTGCGGTAGTTCGCGAGGCGGGTGCCGTCCGCGGAGACGAGCTGGGCGGAGTTGTGGACCGCGTCGCCCGCGCGTTCCGGGTAGCTGTAGGCGATGGCGAGCCCGTGCCGGGTGGCGGTCCGGGCGATCGCGGCGGCCGCGTCGCCGTCGGCGGGCTCGGCGAGCACCGCGATGTCCTCACCGATCGCGTAGCCGGTCAGGAACAGCTCCGGGGTGACGAGCAGCCCGGCACCGGCCGCGGCGGCACGGCCCGCGGCCTCGTCGAGAACCTCGAGGTTCCCGACGACGGAACCGGGCCGTCCGGAGCTCTGGAGCAGGGCGGTACGCATGCGTGTGTTCCTCGTCGGTGCGCGGGAGGGCAGGGGAGGGGGCGGGAGGGCCGCTGGGAGGGATCGCATAGACGGTACGTTCGGCCGGCTCGGCCGGACAAGCGGAAGCCGTTGCGCTCCGGTGAGCGGATCGTTGCGTCCCCGGCGGCCCCGGCGGCGAGTCGGGGCACGAGCCGTCCGGGACCGCCCCGGTGAGGCGGGGCCGCGGCGCCGGCCCCGCCTCACCGGAGGACGACCGGCCGGGCGAGGAGGAGCCACGGGGATCGGTACCGCCGTCCCGGAGGACGCCCGGGGCGCCCCGGTGCGCTCCCCTCTGCGCGTCTGCCTGCCTGAGACGGCCGGTGCGGGCCGTCTCAGGCAGGGTCCTTCACTGCACGGGCCCCCTCGGCCTGCTTCCCCGCTCCGGTCCGCGTCACTGCCCGTGCTCCCGCCACCAGCACCGCCGCCGTCACCGGATACGACACCGCGAACACGGCGAAGGCCGTGCTGTGCGGGCTCTGAGAGGCGATCAGGGCGTAGCCGGCGAAGACGGCGACGGTGGCCAGCTCGGTGCCCAGGCCTGCGAGCGAGGTCAGGGTCGCCCGTCCGGTGTCCCCGATGCGCCGCTGGAGCCGTGCGTCGGCCAGCACGGTCGCCGCCTGGAGACCGCCGAAGGCGAGGGCGACCAGGATCAGCCCGGCGGGCGTACCGGCGAGCGAGCCGACGGCGAGGGCGAGTCCGGCGCCGGCGAGCAGGGCCGCGAGTCCGGTCGTGCCGAGGCGTTCGCCCTCCCCGGCCAGCAGGCTTCCGGCGGTGGCACCGGCCCAGATCAGCAGCAGGAGGTACGGGACGGTCCGGTCCGCGACGCCGGTGTCCCGCACCAGCAGCGGCGTGTACTCGTCGAGGGCGCCCCACACCGCGCCGACGGCCGGTACGAGCAGCAGGGCGCCGCGCACCGAGCGGTCGGCCCGGGCCTCGGCGAGCCCGGCGCGCAGGGTGGCGGTCCAGCCCTGCCGGGCGGCCGCCGGGTGCCGGTGCTCCGGGAACCGGAGGGCGGTGGCCGCGGTCAGCAGGCACGCCAGAATGCTGGCGGCGCCGACGGCGGTGTGGCCTCCCCGTCCGAGCACCGGGCCGGCGAGTCCCATGGCCGCCATCACGGCCACCAGGCCTGCCGCGCGGGCGCGGCCCATGATCCGGGCGTAGCGGCCGGCCGCGTCGAGCCGGTCGAGTTCGTCGTAGACCAGGGCCTCCAGTGCCCCCGAGACGAGTGCTCCGCCGACGCCCCACAGGACGAAGCCGGCCGCGAAGGCGCCGTACGAGGGCAGCAGCACCCAGAGGGCGAAACCGGCGGCGGAGAGCAGCGGGCCGAGCCACAGGAGCAGCCGGCGGGAGACGGCGTCCGCCCAGACGCCGGAGGGGACCTCCAGCAGCACGCCGGTGACCGACCAGAGGGCGAACAGGGAGGAGATCTGCCAGACGGTGAGGCCGGTGTCGCTGAACAGCAACGCGTACACCGGGTAGAGCAGCACGAAGTCCTCGAGGAACGCGTAGCCGTACAGCGTGGTCGTCAGCCGTCGGACGCGGGGGTCGTGCGCACGCGGGGGCGTGGAAGTCATGAGGCCTTCCCGTAAGGGCGGTTCGGACACCGGACGTGGAGGACGTACGGCATCCGGGGTGGCCCCCGGGAGGCGTTACCGGTGGATCAATGTCGCCAGGTCATGACCCGATGGTAGCCGGACCGGCGGTCAGGCGGGCGGTCCTGAGGAGAACCGTCGCAGCAGCGGGGACAGCACCAGCACGGACTTGGTGCGCTCGACGAAGGGCTCCCCCGCGATCCGTTCCAGGACCCGTTCGAAGTGCCGCATGTCGGCGGCGAAGACCTGGGCGACCGCGTCCGCCTCCCCGGTGACGGTGGAGGCGGACACGACCTCCTGGTAACGCTCCAGGCCACGCTGGATGGTCTCCGGGGAGGTGTTGCCGCGGCAGTGGATCTCGACGAACCCCTCGGTCTCCCAGCCGAGGGCGGCGGGGTCCACCCGTACGGTGAAGCCGGTGATGGCGCCGGTGGCGCGCAGCCGGTCCACGCGCCGCTTGACGGCGGGCGCGGACAGGCCGACGAGCTTGCCGATGTCCGCGTAGGAGCGTCGGGCGTCCTCGGCGAGGGCGTGCACGATGCGTTCGTCGAGATCGTTCAGCACTGTGTGCGGTTCACTTCGCTTCTCGAGGACTTCTGGGCGCTTCTGGGAGGGGAGGGCCGCCCGGGGGACCGGGCGGCCGCGACGGCCGGGGCCCCGGTCAGGTCCAGCTGGCGTGCAGCGGCTTGCCCTCGGCGTATCCGGCGGCGCTCTGGACGCCGACGACGGCCCTCTCGGCGAACTCCTCCAGGGAACCCGCACCCGCGTAGGTGCAGGAGGAGCGGACGCCCGCGATGACCGAGTCGATCAGGTCCTCGACACCGGGCTGGGCCGGGTCGAGGAACATGCGGGAGGTGGAGATGCCTTCCTCGAACAGCGCCTTGCGGGCCCGGTCGTACGCCGACTCCTCCGAGGTGCGGTTGCGTACGGCGCGCGCGGAGGCCATGCCGAAGGACTCCTTGTAGGGGCGGCCGTCCGCGTCGTGCTGGAGGTCGCCAGGGGACTCGAAGGTCCCGGCGAACCAGGAGCCGATCATCACGTTGGACGCGCCGGCCGCGAGCGCCATGGCCACGTCGCGCGGGTGGCGGATGCCGCCGTCGGCCCACACGTGCTTGCCGTACTTCCTGGCCTCCGCGGCGCACTCCAGGACCGCGGAGAACTGCGGCCGGCCGACGCCGGTCATCATGCGGGTGGTGCACATGGCGCCGGGGCCGACGCCGACCTTGACGATGTCGGCGCCGGCCTCGATCAGGTCGCGGACGCCGGCGGCGGAGACCACGTTGCCCGCGGCGACCGGGACCTGCGGGTCGAGGTCGCGGACCAGCTTGAGAGCGCTGATCATCGACTCCTGGTGCCCGTGCGCCGTGTCGATGACGAGCGTGTCGACGTCCGCGTCCAGCAGCTGCTGGGCCTTGCCCGCGACGTCGCCGTTGATGCCGACGGCCGCGGCGATGCGCAGCCGCCCCCGGTCGTCGGTGGCCGGCGTGTAGAGGGTGGCGCGCAGGGCCCCCTTGCGGGTGAGGATGCCGGCGAGGCGGCCGTCCTTGTCCACGGCGGGGGCGTAGCGCCGGTTGGCGCCGTCGAGGGTGTTGAAGGCCTCGCGCGGGTCCATGTCGGCGTCGACGAGCAGCAGGTCGCGGGACATGACCTCGCTGAGCTGCGTGAAGCGGTCCACACCGGTCAGGTCGGCGTCGGTGACCACACCGACCGGCCGGTGCCCGTCGTCGACGACGACGCCCGCGTTGTGCGCGCGCTTGGGCAGCAGGGCGAGCGCGTCGGCGACGGTCCGGTGCGGGGCCAGCACGATCGGGGTGTCGAGGACCAGGTGGCGGCTCTTGACCCAGGCGACGACCTCGGTGACGACCTCGATCGGGATGTCCTGCGGGATGATCACGAGTCCGCCGCGGCGGGCCACCGTCTCGGCCATGCGGCGGCCGGCGATGGCCGTCATGTTGGCGACGACGAGCGGGATGGTGGTGCCCGTGCCGTCCGGGGAGCCGAGGTCCACGTCCTGACGCGAGCCGACGGCGGAACGGTTCGGCACCATGAAGACGTCGTCGTACGTCAGGTCGTACGCGGGCTGGATGTCGTTGAGGAAACGCACGTGCTGCACATCCCAGTCGATCAGAGGTGGCCCCCGGACAGGTCAGCCAGGGGGAAGAGCACGTACCTCATTGTCCCATGAGGACCGGATCGCCCGTGCCGGTGCGATCGTCCAGGCAGCTCGGCGCGCACCTCCCGCCCGGTCTCTCCCCGGGGCGTGGGCCCGCTGGGACAGCAGCAGCCCTTCGAAGCTGCCGAAAACGGAGCCGTCCTGGTCGTACGGGAAGGGACCGCCCGTGCCGGGGGGATCCGGCGTGTACCGCGATCCGGCGTGTGCCGCGCCTCCCTGGGGAGGCCTGGCTCCCGAACGGCGGCCGTGCCGTCGGCCCGGGCGGGGGCGCGTCGTCCGCACCGGCGGGCGAGCAGCCCGCGAGGAGCGGACCGCCGGCAGCACGGGCAGGCAGGCCGGGGGCGGGCGTGACAGCACCGTACGGCGGTGCTGCCACGCCCCCGGCCGGCCGGCCCGGGGGGGGGGTGCCCCCCCCCGACCGGGGGGGCCCCCCCCCCCGCCCCCGTCCCCCGCCCGGTCAGGAACCGTCCGGGTCCGACCGGTTGAGGGCGGACCTGGGCGCGGGTCCCGCCGCCATCAGGTAGTCGGCGGCGGAGGTGTCCGTCACCAGGCTGGTGACCAGGCCGGAGCGCAGCACCGCGTCGATCGCGGGGCCCTTGCGCTGCCCGCCGGCGATCGCGACGACCTCGGGGACCTTGCGGAGCTGGTGGGTCTTGACCGTGATGCACCGCTCCCCCAGGTCCCGGCCGACCCGGCGCCCGTCGGCGTCGAAGAGGTGCGCGGACATCTCGGCGGCGACGCCCAGGGAGGCGTAGTGCTCCCGTTCCTCGTCCGAGAGCATGTCGTGCACCGTCGAGATGCCCGGCTCCCAGGAGCCGATGGAGACGCAGGCGACCGTCACCTTGTCGAAGTACTCGAAGGCCCGTGCGATACCGGTCTGGTGGCGCAGCGCCTCGGCGGTCGCCACGTCCGGGAGCAGCATCGGCGCGTAGATGGGGTGGGCGTCCCCGCCCGACACCTGCGCGGCCCGCCGTACGGCCTCCACCGAGCCGCGCTCGGCGGTCCCGGCGTCGTACACGCCCGTCAGCTGCACGACCGTGCAGGGCGCCAGCCGGTCCAGGGCCGCCGCCATGTGGATGGTGGACCGGCCCCAGGCCAGGCCCAGTACGTCTCCTTCGTTGACCAGTTCGCCGAGCAGGTCGGCGGCCACCTCTCCCAGGTTCTCGGGGTCGGGTGTCTCCGCGGCCTCGGCCGGGGACTCCACCACGACGGCGTGCCTGAGGCCGTAGCGGGCGCGCAGCGCGTCGGAGCGCTCCGCGTCCAGCTCGGCCGGCACGCGGATCTCGATGCGTACGAGATCCCGTTCGAGGGCGGTCTCCAGGACCCGGGCCACCTTGAAGCGGCTGACGCCGAACTCCTCGGCGATCTGGATCTTGGACTTGCCCTCTAGGTAGAAGCGGCGGGCCATGGCCGCCGCCTGCACCAGCTCAGCGGGTCCCATCCGCATGGCTGAACGGCCCGCCGCCGACATACCCGACACGGCGATCTCCTCACTGCTGTTCACATTCTGGATTCGCCGTTCATCCTTGCAGATCCGGCGCGGTCGATCAGCCCTGCTGGGGAGCCGTTCACGTTCTCGTGGCTCAGTGGTCGCACGCCCAGGATGCCTTGCCCGTGGCGGTCTCGGCCTGCGTGCGCAAGGCACGTACCGCCTCGGCCGGGTCCTGTGCCCCGTACACGGCGGAGCCCGCGACGAAGACATCGGCCCCGGCGTCGGCGCACTGCTCGATGGTGGACGCCGAAACGCCGCCGTCGACCTGGAGCCAGAGGTCCAGACCGTGTTTGCTGATCAACTCGCGGGTGCGGCGGATCTTCGGAAGCATGATGTCGAGGAAGGCCTGGCCCCCGAAACCCGGCTCGACCGTCATGACCAGCAGCATGTCGAGCTCGGGGAGCAGGTCCTCGTACGGTTCGATCGGCGTCGCGGGCCGCAGGGCCATGGAGGCTTTGGCCCCCTTGGCCCGGATCTCCCGGGCCAGCCGCACGGGCGCCGCGGCCGCCTCGACGTGGAAGGTGACGGAGCCGGCCCCCGCCTCGACGTACTGGGGCGCCCAGCGGTCGGGGGCCTCGATCATCAGGTGGCAGTCCAGCGGGGTGTCCGTCGCGCGGGCGAGCGACTCCACGACCGGCACACCGAGCGTGAGGTTCGGGACGAAATGGTTGTCCATGACGTCGACGTGGAGCCAGTCGGCTCCCGCGACCGCCTGCGCCTCGTCCGCGAGGCGGGCGAAGTCGGCGGAGAGAATGCTGGGGTTGATCTGCGCGGCCATGCACCAAGCCTGCCATGCCCTGCGGCGGTCGGTGCCACCGGCCGGGGACGGGCGCGGGCGTGCCGGTCCCCCGTGTCCCTGGCCGACCGGCTCCGGAGGCGGCCGTGAGCGCGACCCGCGGCGCACCCGAGGCACGTGGAGCGCCCCGGCCGCTTCCCGCGCGCGGCAAGCGCGGCATCGGGCATCTGGTCTGCGGGCGCCGCGCCAAGTGGCTGGTCCTGGCACTGTGGCTGGGGGTGCTGTTCGTGGCGGCGCCCCTCGCGCAGAAGCTGACCGACGCCCAGGACAACGACGCGGCGTCCTGGCTGCCGGGGTCCGCGGAGTCCACCCAGGTCCTGGAGATCTCCGAGGACTTCAGACCCGAGCAGATCCCCGCGATCGTGGTCTACGCGCGCGGGAGCGGTCTGACGGCCGCGGACCGGGAGCGGATCACCGAGGACGCGGCGCAGCTGAGGCAGCTGTCCGACCACGGCATCCGGGGCGCCGAGACCCGGGGCCCGGCCTACGACCGCGAGAGCGGTCCGCGGGCGGCGCAGATCCTGGTACCGGTCACGATGGACGAGCAGGGCTGGCAGCGGATCGTGCCCGCCGTCGACTCGGTACGGGACGAGGTCGGCGGGAACGACGACGGGCTCGCCGTGCACATCACGGGGCCGGGCGGCACCTCGGCCGACTTCGCCGAGGCGTTCGAGGGCATCGACTCGACGCTGCTGTTCACCGCGATGGGCGTGGTCGTCGTGATGCTGCTGCTCACCTATCGCAGCCCCACCCTCCTGCTGGTCCCGCTGCTGTCGGTGATCTGTGCCCTGTTCACCGCGCAGGCCCTGATCTATCTGCTGGCCGAGCACACCGGTCTGACGGTGAACGGACAGAGCGCCGGCATTCTCACCGTGCTGGTCTTCGGTGCGGGCACCGACTACGCGCTGCTGCTGGTCGCCCGCTACCGCGAGGAGCTGCGCCGGCACGAGGACCGGCACGGGGCGATGGCCCGGGCCCTGCACCGCGCGGGCCCCGCGGTGCTGGCCTCGGGCGCGACCGTCGTCCTGAGCATGCTGGTGCTGCTGACCGCGGAGATGAACTCCACCAGTGGCCTCGGCCCGGTCGCCGCGATCGGTGTCGCGGTGGCCCTGCTGGCCATGCTGAGCCTGTTTCCGGCGCTGCTGGTCGTCTTCGGCAGGTGGATCTTCTGGCCGGTGGTCCCGCACCACGGCGCGCCCGACCCGACGGAGCGCGGTGTGTGGGCGCGCACGGGTCACCGGATCGCGCGCCGTCCTCGCATGGTCTGGGGTGTGACGGCGGCGGTGCTGGTGGTCTGCTCGCTGGGCCTGGTCCAGCTGCGCGCCGGGGGCATCGGCAACGCGGACGCGTTCACCGGGAAGCCCGACTCGATCGTGGGGCAGGAGGTCTCCGCACGCCACTTCCCCGCGGGCAGCGGTGATCCGCTGGTCGTCGTCGGCGACCGGGTGCGGGCTGACGAGCTGCGCCGCGCGGTCGCCTCGTCGGAGGGTGTCGTGCCCGGATCCTTGGGCGTGCCGCCGGGCAGCAGGGCCCACGTCGGGGACACCGTGCGGTTCGAGGCGACCATGACCGCCCCGGCGGACAGCGAGGCGGCGAAGCAGACCGTGGAGCGGGTCCGGGACGCCGTGCACGCGGTGCCGGACGCGGACGGCCGGGTGGGCGGCGGAACGGCGGCGCTGCTGGACATGGACCGGGCGACCACGCGCGACAATCTGCTGATCATCCCGTTGGTACTGCTGGTCGTCCTGCTGGTCCTGTGCGTCCTGCTCCGCTCCCTGACCGCCCCGCTGCTGCTCGTCGGGACGGTGATCCTGTCGTTCGCCGCGGCGCTCGGCCTCAGCGCCCTGGCCTTCCGGTACGTGTTCGGCTACGCGGGCGAGTCGACGGACTTCCCGCTGTTCGTCTTCGTCTTCCTGGTGGCCCTGGGCATCGACTACAACATCTTCCTGACCACCCGGATCCGTGAGGAGGCGCGCCTGCGCGGCACCCGGCGGGGCGTGGTCACCGGGCTCGCCACCACGGGCACCGTCATCACCTCGGCGGGCCTGGTGCTGGCGGGCACCTTCGCCGCGCTCGGCACACTGCCCATGGTCGCGTTCGCCGAGATCGGCTTCGCGGTCGCCCTCGGCGTGCTGCTCGACACCTTCGTCGTGCGGTCGGTGCTGGTCACGTCCCTGTTCCTGGACGTGGGCCCCGCCGTGTGGTGGCCGCACCGGCTGGCCCGCGAGGACGGTGCCGGCGCGGCGCGCGAGCCGGCGGAGGGGAGCGTCAGCCGGTCCGCCGGATGAGTGCCAGGTACATGGCGTCGGTGCCGTGCACATGCGGCCACAGCTGGACGTCGGGGCCCTCCCCCAGCTCCGGGACGCCGGGCAGCAGCGGCCGGGCGTCGAGGAGTTCGACGTCCGGGAACTGCTTGAGGAGGTCGGCGACCACGGCCCGGGTCTCGGCCAGGTGGGGCGAGCAGGTGGCGTAGCCGACGACGCCGCCGACCCGTACGGACTCCAGGGCGGTGCGCAGCAGCCCGCGCTGCAGCGGGGCGAAGCCCTCCAGGTCGCCCGGCCGGCGCCGCCAGCGCGCCTCGGGGCGCCGGCGCAGGGCGCCGAGGCCGGTGCACGGCACGTCGACCAGGACCCGGTCGAAGGTGCCCGGCCGCCACGGCGGCCGGGTCCCGTCGGCGGCGACGACCTGGTACGGCCCGGGGTTCCCGGCCAGCGCCTTCGCGACCAGTTTGGCCCGGTGCGGCTGCTTCTCGGAGGCCAGCAGGGCGGCACCGCGCTCGGCCGCGAGCGCGGCGAGCAGCGCGGCCTTGCCGCCGGGGCCGGCGCAGCCGTCCAGCCACAGCCTGTCGGGCCCGTCCAGCGGGGCGTTGGCCAGGGCGAGCGCGACGAGCTGGCTGCCCTCGTCCTGCACGCCGGCCCTGCCGTCCGCCACGGCCGGGATCACGCCCGGCTCTCCGCCCTCGCTCAGCCGCACCGCGTACGGCGACCAGCGGCCCGGCAGGGCGGCCTCCTCGTCGAGCAGTTCCCCGGTGGTGGCCCGGCCGGGACGGGCGACGAGTGTGACCTCGGGCCGCTCGTTGTCGGCCCGCAGCAGTTCCTCGATGCCGGCGCGGCCGCCACCGAGGGAGTCCCACAGCGCGGAGACGACCCAGCGCGGGTGCGAGTGCACCACCGCGAGATGGTCCTCGGGGTCCTCGTCGTACGGCGGCGCGACCCGCTCGAGCCAGCCGTCGAGGTCGTGCTGCGCGACCTTGCGCAGGACGGCGTTGACGAACTTGGCCCGCCCGTCGCCGAGCACCACGCGCGCGAGCTCGACGGAGGCGGACACGGCGGCATGGGTCGGGATCCGGGTCCCGAGCAGCTGGTGCGCGCCGAGGCTGAGCACATCGAGGACGGGCGGGTCCACCTCGCGCAGCGGCCGGTCGACACAGGCGGCGACGACCGCGTCGTACGTCCCCTGCCGGCGCAGCGTGCCGTACACCAGCTCGGTGGCGAGCGCCGCGTCCCGTGCGTCGAAGTCACCGCCCTCACGCGCCGTGCGCAGCAGGGGCGGCAGGACGAGGTTGGCGTAGGCGTCCCGCTCGTCCACGGCCCGCAGGGCCTCGAAGGCGAGGAGGCGGACGGGGTCCTTCTTGGGCCGGCGGTAGGGCTTGCGGGGACGACGGGGCTGGTCGCTCACGAAAAAGGTGCTCCGGGTGTGGGATGAAGTGCGCGGTCCAGCGTACGTCGTCAAGGCGGTGCAAGGTCGCGTGACGCCGGGTGCCGGGCCTGGGTGCGGCAGCGTCGGCGTCAGCCGCCCAGGGTGTCCTCGGCCCCGATCCGTACCCCGCGGGCCCAGTCGGCCGCGCGCATCGGTTTCTTGCCCTGGGGTTGCACCCACAGCAGTTCCACGGCGTGCGAGCCGGTGCCGACGTACACGTTGTTCTTGCCCGCGGAAAGCCGTCCGGGAGCGAGATCCGTACGGTCGGGGGTGGGCGTGACCTGGACGAGCTTGAGCCGCTCGCCCCGGAAAGTGGTCCAGGCGCCGGGCGCGGGCGTGCAGCCGCGCACGAGGCGGTCGACGCGCAGGGCCGGGGCACTCCAGTCGACGCGGGCGTTCTCCACGGAGACCTTCGGGGCGAGGGTGATGCCGTCGGCGGGCTGCGGTACGGCCTTCAGGGTGCCGTCCTCGATCCCGTCCATGGTCGCGGCGAGCAGCCCGGCGCCGGCGAAGGCGAGCCGCGTGAGCAGGTCGCCGCTGGTGTCCGTGGGGCGGACCTCCTCGGTGACGGTGCCGTAGACCGGACCCGAGTCGAGCCCTTCCTCGATGAGGAAGGTGGACGCGCCGGTGATCTCGTCGCCCGCCATGACGGCGTGCTGCACGGGCGCCGCCCCGCGCCAGGCGGGCAGCAGCGAGAAGTGGAGGTTGACCCAGCCCCGGTCCGGGATGTCGAGGGCGGCCCGGGGCAGCAGGGCGCCGTAGGCGACGACGGGACAGCAGTCGGGGGCGATCTCGCGCAGCCGCTCGAGGAACTCCGGGTCCCGCGGCTTCACGGGTCTGAGCACCTCGATCCCGGCCTCCTGCGCCCGCTCGGCGACCGGAGAGGCGACCAGCCTGCGGCCCCGCCCGGCGGGCGCGTCGGGCCGGGTGACGACGGCGGCCACCTCGTGCCGCTCCGAGGTGAGAAGAGCGTCCAGAGCGGGAACGGCGACCTCGGGGGTACCGGCGAAGACGAGCTTCATGGGGTGGTTCGGGCCTCTCGGGCGGGGACGTTGCGGGCGGCGCACCAGTCTATGGGGGCCGGACGGCTGGGGGCGTACGGGCGGCGTGCAGGTGGCACCCGGGCGACGGTCCGGTGCGGTACGGGGAGCGAGCCGGGGATGCGCTCCGGACGGGGCCCGGGCGGGGCCGGGCGGAACCCGGGCGGGGGCCGGGCGAGGGCCGGGCGGGGACCGGGCGGGGACCGGGCGGGGGCCAGGCGCACAGTCGTTTCCCCGGGGGGCGTGTGCGGGATCCACCGCGCCCCCACCCCGTGACCCACTGAGCGAATCCGCGTTGGTCAAGAAAGAGTTGACCACACCGGGCCGCTCCGACGCGGCCCGTTCCTTTCAACGCCGGTTCGAGAGGCTTGTTCATGGCCGACCACGCAACCCACGACGCCCAGGCTCGCGCCAGCCTGCACTTGCTGGTGCGGGACATCGAGCGGGTCCGCCGGCAGGTGGACGCACTGCGCACGCTCACCGCCCAGCTCGGCAACGTCTACCGCCCGCGCCGCTCCGGCCCCTCCACGGGCTTCGTCGTCTACGGACGCGCCCCCGCCCCGACGGTCCGTCTCGCCCAGGAACTGCGGGACAGCGTCGAGACGCTGGTCACCGCGGCCGTGGACTTCGACCGCTCGCTGGGCTTCTCGTGGGACGCGGTGGGCTCCGCACTCGGCGTCACCAAGCAGGCGGTCCACCGTCGTTACGGCGCCCGCCGTACCGCCGCCGCCCAGAACCAGGCCACGGAGCCGGAGCACACCGCCGAGCCGTCGGGAACGCGCACGGTCAACGTGGGCGCCGGGGTCTCCAGCGCACCCACGGTCCCGGCCGCCCGTGCCATGCCGACGCAGCCGACGGCGGGCGTTTCGTCCCTTCGCGACGACCCGTGTCCCACGGCCTTCCCCGGCCCCACCGCCTTCCCGGGCCCGCGCAACGGCTGACCGCGCCACCCGCCCCGGCCCTCCCGGGCACGACCACCGCCCGGGAGGGCCGGACTCCACAACCGGCCCGTCCTGCCGCAGCCGTGTCAGGCAGGCCGAAACGGGCGCGCGCCGCCCGGCCCGCGGGTCGGCCCGCCGGCCGGGCAAACCGCCTGAACGACCGTCGCCGCACACGCGGCGGGCAACGGCGGGCCCCACGTCGGCACGTGTGCCTCCCCGAGGCTCGCTCCGTATGCGGCACCGGCGAGGAGCTCCCTGCTCGCCCACTCCTCCGTCCCCGACCACCGCCCCGCGTCGCCCGGCCCGTGGTTCTCAGCCGATGTCGGGCGGGTCGATCCGTACCCACACCGGTTCGTCGTCGCCGCGGGCCGTACGGGCCGCCTGGGCGGACTTCAGGACGGCGGTCAGGGCGGCCCCCCTGCCCGGGGGTACGCGGATCAGGGCCCGCTCCCAGTGGGCCCCGGGCGGCGGGCCGCCGGGGCGCCGAGGGCGGCCGACCGGCGTGACGGGCAGCGGGACGGGCCCCAGTACCTCCGCCTCCCCGGGGAGTTCGACCGCGTGGAGGAACCCGGCGACGGCCTCCGCGGGCCCCGACACGGCCGCCATCCGGGACACCGGCGGAAATCCCAGTTCGGTCCGCTCCCCCAGCTCCCGTACCGCGTGACCGACGGGGTCCCACCGCACCAGCGCCTGCACGGGCCGCAGGGTCGGCTCGGCGACCACCACGACCGTGCCGCCCTCCGCCTGCGGGCGTACCAGCGCCGCCGCGGCGATCCAGCGGCGCAACGCGTCCTCCCCGGCCCGCAGGTCGGGCCGGCTCAGCATGGCCCAGCCGTCCAGCAGCAGCGCCGCCGCGTACCCGCCCTCGGCGACCGGCTCGGCCCCCGGCGTGCTCACCACCAGCGCGGGTGCCTCGGGAACCGTGTCCAGCACGTGCTCGCGCCCGGAGGTGCGCACCGGTACGGCGGGAAAGGCCCGGCCCAGTTCCTCGGCGGTCCGGCGCGCTCCCACCACCTGGGCCCGCAGCCGGAACCCGCCGCACTCCGGGCAGTGCCAGCCGCTCTCCTCGCGCCCGCACCAGCCGCACCGCAGATCGTCGGCTCCGGGTGCCTCCATCGGCCCCGAACAGTGCCGGCACCGCGCCGGGGTGCGGCAGTTGGCGCACGCCATCCGCGGGACGTAGCCGCGCCGGGGCACCTGCACGAGCACCGGGCCGTGCCGCAGCCCCTCCCTGACGGCCTGCCAGGCGAGCGACGGCAGCCGGGCGGCGCGGGCGGCCTCGTCCCGCGCGAGATCCCCGTCCCCGACGGTCCGCACCAGCGGGGCGGCGGCCCGTACCCGGTCCCTGCCGGCGACCAGGGGCCCGGCCCAGCCCGTCTCCACCAGCTGGGCGGCCTCCACCGTGCAGCTCCAGCTCCCCAGCAGGAAAGCGCACTTGTCCTGTGCCGCCCGCAGCAGCAGCACCTCGCGCGCGTGGGGCTGCGGGGCGTGCTGTTCGCTGTGGCTGTCGTCGCCGTCGTCCCAGAGCGCGACCAGCCCGAGGTCCTGGACGGGCGCGAACATCGCCGCCCGGGTGCCGATCACGGCGCGCACGGATCCGCGGCGCACGGCCAGCCACTGCGCGTACCGCTTCTCGGGCCCGGCGTCGGCGGTCAGCACCGCGTGCCGCCCCTGGCCCAGGAGTTCGGTGAGCGCGGCGTCGACACGGGCGGCGGTCCGTCCGTCCGGCAGGACGACGAGGGCGCCGCGGCCGGAGGCCAGGGTCGCGGCGACCGCGCGGGCCAGTTCCTCGCTCCAGAGCGGTCCGGGCAGCGCGTTCCACACGGCGCGCGGGGCACGGCCGGCGGACAACTCCCGGAGGAAGCCGGGCCCCTGCTCGTAGCGGGCCCAGGAGCCCGGCTCGGGTGCCGACGGCGGTGGCGCCGGTTCGGGCGAGGGGCGCCGCTCGGCGCGGGCGCTGCGCGGCGGCACGGCGAGCTGGAGCACGTCGGCGAGGCTGCCCGCGTACCGGTCGGCGACCGCGCGGGCCAGCGCCAGCAGTTCCTCGCTCAGGACCGGCTCGGGCGACACCACCTGGGCGAGGGCGGCCAGCGGCCCCGTGTAGTCGGACTCGGCGAGCCGCTCGACCAGGAACCCGTCGATGAGCCCGCCGCCCTCGCGGCGTCCCTCGCGCACCCGGCGCCGGCCGGCCCCGAAGCGCACCCGCACCCGGACGCCCGGCTGCGCCTCGGCGTCGAGTTCCTCGGGCACGGCGTAGTCGAAGTACCGGTCGAGGTGCAGGACGCCCTTGTCGACGAGGACGCGCGCCACCGGCAGGTGTCCGGCGAGCGCGGCTCCCCGCCAGGTCCGCGGCTTGGCCCGGGGTGTGCCGGCCTTGCGCACGGTCTCCCGGATGAGCGCGAGCTGCTCGGGCGGCGCGCCCCGCGCACCGCCGTCCGCCTCTTCGCTCCCGCCGTTCTCGCTGCTCACGCCTGCATTCCTACCAAACGGCACTGACACACGACGGCCGCTGCCGCCCTGGGCGGTACGCCCGCCCCGGCCGGCGGTGCCCCGCACACGCCGGGGCCCGGAGCCCCCGAAGGGACGCCGGGCCCCGGTGGAAGGGCCGGGGCGCGGACTACAGTCCCGCCGCCTTGCGCAGCGCGTCCACGCGGTTGGTGCGCTCCCAGGTGAAGTCGGGCAGCTCACGGCCGAAGTGGCCGTAGGCGGCGGTCTGGGAGTAGATCGGCCGGAGCAGGTCCAGGTCACGGATGATGGCGGCCGGACGGAGGTCGAACACCTCGTCGATCGCCCGCTCGATCAGCTCGGTGTCGACCTTGGCCGTGCCGAAGGTCTCCACGAACAGACCGACCGGCTCGGCCTTGCCGATGGCATACGCCACCTGGACCTCGCAGCGGGCGGCCAGGCCGGCCGCGACCACGTTCTTGGCGACCCAGCGCATCGCGTACGCCGCCGAGCGGTCCACCTTGGAGGGGTCCTTGCCCGAGAAGGCGCCGCCGCCGTGCCGGGCCATGCCGCCGTACGTGTCGATGATGATCTTGCGACCGGTGAGGCCGGCGTCGCCCATCGGGCCGCCGATCTCGAAACGGCCGGTGGGGTTGACCAGCAGACGGTAGTTCTCGGTGTCCAGCTTGATGCCCTCGTCCAGCAGCGCCTTCAGCTCCGGCTCCACGACGAACTCGCGGATGTCGGGGGCGAGCAGTGACTCGAGGTCGATGTCGGAGGCGTGCTGCGAGGAGACCACGACGGTGTCGAGGCGGACGGCCTTGTCGCCGTCGTACTCGATGGTGACCTGGGTCTTTCCGTCCGGGCGCAGGTAGGGGATGGTGCCGTTCTTGCGCACGTCGGACAGACGCTTGGACAGGCGGTGCGCGAGGAAGACCGGGAGCGGCATCAACGTCGGTGTCTCGTCCGACGCGTAACCGAACATCAGTCCCTGGTCACCGGCGCCCTGGCGGTCCAGTTCGTCCTCGTCGCCCTCGACCCGGTTCTCGTACGCGGCGTCGACGCCCTGGGCGATGTCCGGGGACTGGGCGCCGATGGACACCGACACGCCGCAGGAGGCGCCGTCGAAGCCCTTCTTCGAGGAGTCGTAGCCGATTTCCAGGATCTTGTCCCGCACCAGCTGCGGGATCGGTGCGTAGGCCTTGGTCGTGACCTCGCCGGCCACGTGCACCAGGCCGGTGGTGATCAGGGTCTCGACGGCGACGCGGGAGTTCGGGTCCTCGCGGAGCAACGCGTCGAGGATGGTGTCGCTGATCTGGTCAGCGATCTTGTCGGGGTGACCTTCGGTCACGGACTCCGAGGTGAAGAGACGACGGGACACAACGCTCCCTGGGGTTGCAGCGGCTGCTGGCTGATCATTGGCGGACGGCAGGGGCTGCACCGCACACCGTCCGTGGAACAGTTTATCGGTCGCGCCTCGCCGCGGGTCTTCCCGTCTCGCCTCTCGGGAACCACGGTGACCTGCGGCACGGGCATTCTGCCCATGCCGAGGCGTGTTGGCCAGAGGCGCCACACCCCGGAGGCGAGGTTTCAGGACTCCCACGGCGCCCAAACGCACCCCGGGCCCCTCAGCCGAGGCGTCCGGCCACCAGGTCCCAGACCGTGTCGGCCAGGGCTTCCTTGGGGCCGTGCGCCACCGGCGTCTCACCGCCCTCGGCGTCCAGCACCACGGCCTCGTTCTCCTCGGAGCCGAAGGTCTTGCGCTCGCCCACCTCGTTGACCACGAGCAGGTCGCAGCCCTTGCGCTTCAGCTTGGCGCGTCCGTTGGCGAGCACGTCGTCCGTCTCCGCGGCGAAGCCGACGACCACCTGTCCGGGGCGGGCCCGGTCGGCGGAGATCTCGGCGAGGATGTCCGGGTTGCGCACCAGGGCGACGGGCTCGGGTTCCCGGCCGTCCTGCTTCTTGATCTTCCCGGCCGCGTACGCCGCGGGGCGGAAGTCGGCGACCGCGGCGGCCATGACCACCGCGTCGGCGTCGACGGCGGCCCTGAGCACTTCCTCGCGCAGTTGCACGGCGGTCCCGACGGGGACGACGTCCACCCCCGCCGGGTCGGGCAGCCCGGTGTTGGCGGCGATCAGGGTGACCCGTGCGCCCCGCGCTGCGGCGGTCCGGGCGAGCGCGTAGCCCTGCTTGCCGGAGGAGCGGTTGCCGAGGAAGCGGACGGGGTCGAGGGGTTCCCGGGTGCCGCCGGCGCTGACCACGACATGCCGGCCTGCGAGATCGGGCTCGCCGACGCCCCGGGCCAGCACCCGGCGGCAGACCTCGAAGATCTCGCCCGGCTCGGGCAGCCGGCCCTTGCCGCTGTCGGCGCCGGTGAGCCGGCCCACCGCCGGTTCGACGACGACGGTGCCGCGCCGGCGCAAGGTGGCCACGTTCTCCTGTGTGGCCGGGTGCTCCCACATCTCGGTGTGCATGGCGGGGGCGAGGACCACGGGGCAGCGGGCGGTGAGCAGGGTGTTGGTGAGGAGGTCGTCGGCCAGGCCGTGCGCCGCCTTCGCCAGCATGTCCGCGGTGGCCGGGGCGACCACGACCAGGTCGGCGTGCTGCCCGATGCGGACGTGCGGCACCTCGTGGACGTCGTCCCACACCTCGGTCGGGACAGGGTGGCCGGAGAGCGCGGACCAGGTGGCGGCGCCGACGAAGTGCAGCGCGGAGGCGGTGGGGACGACGCGGACGTCGTGCCCCGACTCCGTCAGCCTCCTGAGCAGGTCACAGGCCTTGTACGCGGCGATGCCGCCGCTGACGCCCAGAACGACCTTCGGCTTGCCCACGTCTTTCTCCGTCTCTTCCTGGAACAGGACAGCCCCGCGCCCCCACCACACCACAGGCCCGGCAGACATGCTGCCGGGCCTGTGGAAAAGTCGGCCGAAAACCGCTGGTACGACTTTCGGACATGCGACTCACTGCACTACGACGTGCCGAACTGCGACTTACTGGGCGGGGCCCTCGATGGCCTCGGAGGTCAGCAGTCCCGCGTTGATCTCACGCAGGGCGATCGAGAGCGGCTTCTCGTGGACGTGGGTGTCGACGAGGGGGCCGACGTACTCGAGGAGACCCTCGCCGAGCTGCGAGTAGTACGCGTTGATCTGGCGAGCCCGCTTGGCCGCGTAGATCACGAGGCTGTACTTCGAGTCCGTGGCCTCGAGAAGCTCGTCGATCGGCGGGTTGATGATGCCCTCGGGCGTGGAGATGGAAGAGGACACGCTCTACCTTCCGATGGATGGGAAAGAATCGGTCTGCATGATCGCTGAATGACCGTTGGGGAAACGCTGACGATCACACGACGTTCATCAAGGCTAGCAGCTCGCGGGCCACGTCCTCGACGGAGGTGTTGACCAGGGTCGTGTCGAACTCCGGCTCGGCCGCCAGCTCGGTCTTCGCGGCCTCCAGCCGCCGCTCGACCACCTCGGGCGACTCGGTGCCCCGGCCGGTGAGCCGGCGCACCAGCTCCTCCCAGGAGGGAGGGGCCAGGAAGACCAGCTGGGCCTCGGTCATGGACTCGCGGACCTGGCGGGCGCCCTGGAGGTCGATCTCCAGGAGGACGGGCAGGCCCGACTCCAGGTGTTCGAGCACCGCCGCGCGCGGTGTGCCGTAGCGGTTGCCGGCGAACTCGGCCCACTCCAGCAGTTCACCGTTGGCGATCAGCTTGTCCATCTCGTCGTCGGTGACGAAGAAGTAGTGGACCCCGTCCCGTTCACCGGGGCGCGGCTTGCGGGTCGTCGCCGACACCGAGAGCCAGACCTCGGGGTGCGCCTTGCGCATGTGCGCGACGACCGTGCTCTTGCCGACCCCCGAGGGGCCGGAGAGCACGGTCAGCCGCGGACGTACGTCCGGGGGTACGGGGGTCGTCCCCCGGGGTGTTGCAGCCATGCGGCGATTATTCCAGCAATCCCGGTGTGTCCGGGACTCAGGAGCCGGTGCTGCCGAACTCGCGCTCCAGGGAGGCGATCTGGTTCGAACCGAGACCGCGTACACGGCGGCTCTCGGAGATGCCCAGTCGCTCCATGATCTGCTTGGCGCGGACCTTGCCCACGCCCGGCAGGGACTCGAGCAGGGCGGAGACCTTCATCTTGCCGATGACGTCGTTCTCCTGGCCCTGCTTGATGACCTCGTGCAGGGAGGCGCCGGAGTGCTTGAGTCGATTCTTGACCTCGGCCCGCTCCCGGCGAGCCGCGGCGGCCTTTTCGAGCGCGGCTGCGCGCTGTTCAGGGGTAAGGGGCGGAAGAGCCACGCCTACGTCACCTCGGATGTCGAACTGTCGGATACGGACCGGTGAGGAACCTAGTCGCCCCACACCAGGGGAGCCACGAGCAACACGCTTGCCCGTTCACTCTCCGTCGGAGACTAGCGGCCAACTCCGCCGGAGTCAGCGAGAACAGCGGAAAAGTCCTGGTCAGCCTCCAGGATGGCAGACATTTACGGGCATAACGACCCTGTTTTCTTTTCGTACGCGGATCCCGGCGGTCTTCTGCGTCCCTCGTCGGAGGCTCAGACCGTCGCCAAGGCCGTCCCGATCTCCTCCGCGAACCGCTCCGTCGCGTCACGCAGCGCGACCACGTCGGCACCGTGGCGCAACACTCCCCGGCTGACGTTCGGCACGACGTTGCGCACCACCGCGCCGAAGACCGCCGGGAGGTCCGCCGCCGTGGCCCCTTGCGCGCCGATGCCGGGCGCGAGCAGCGGACCGTTGATGTCCAGGTCGTACGAGGACAGGTCGCCGAGCGTCGCGCCGACGACCGCGCCGAAGGACCCTAGAGGGCTCTCCCCCGCGTTCTCGGCGGCCAGGTGCCCGAGCACGGTCGCGCCCACGCTGCGCCCGTCGGCCCGTACCGCGTGCTGCACCTCGCCGCCCTCCGGGTTGGAGGTCAGCGCCAGGACGAACAGTCCCGTGCCGCTCTCACGGGCCAGCGCCACCGCCGGACTCAGCGAGCCGTAGCCGAGGTACGGGGAGACGGTCAGCGCGTCCGAGAACAGCGGGGAGTCCGGATGCAGGAAGGACTCGGCGTAGGCGGCCATGGTGGAGCCGATGTCGCCGCGCTTGGCGTCCATGACGACCAGCGCGCCGGCCGCCCGCGCCTGAGCGACCGTCGTCTCCAGCACCGCGACGCCGCGCGAGCCGAAACGCTCGAAGAACGCGCTCTGCGGCTTGAGGACGGCGACCCGGTCCGCGACCGCCTCGACGACCGTGCGGCTGAACCGCTCCAGGCCGGCCACGTCGTCGTTCAGGCCCCACTCGGCGAGCAGGGAGGCGTGCGGGTCGATGCCGACGCACAGCGGGCCGCGCGTGTCCATGGCCCGCCGCAGCCGCGTGCCGAAGGGGACCGGTCGTCCGCTCATGCCGTTGTCCTCACGTCGGCGCCCACCGCGTCGGCGAGCGTGGCGTACGGGCTGGCGCGCAGGCGCGCGGCGAGCCCCTTGTGGAGAGTGCGGGCCCAGAAGGGCCCCTCGTAGACGAGGGCGCTGTACCCCTGGACCAGCGTGGCGCCGGCCAGGATGCGCTGCCAGGCGTCCTCGGCGTTCTCGACACCGCCGACGCCGACCAGGGTGATCCGGTCCCCCACACGCGCGTACAGGCGGCGCAGCACCTCGAGGGAGCGTGCCTTCAGGGGGGCGCCGGACAGGCCGCCGGTCTCCTGTACGGCGGCGGGGCCGGACCGCAGGCCGAGCCCCGCGCGCGCGACGGTGGTGTTCGTGGCGATGATCCCGTCCAGACCGAGCTCCACGGCCAGGTCGGCGACCGCGTCGACGTCCTCGTCGGCGAGGTCCGGGGCGATCTTCACCAGCAGCGGCACCCGGCGGGCGGGCACGGCGCGGTCGGCGGCCTCGCGGACGGCGGTGAGCAGCGGGCGCAGATGGTCGACGGCCTGGAGGTCCCGCAGGCCGGGGGTGTTCGGCGAGGAGACGTTGACGACCAGGTAGTCGGCGTACGGCGCCAGCCGCTCGGCGGACTTCACGTAGTCGGCGACGGCCTCGGCCTCGGGCACGGCCTTGGTCTTGCCGATGTTGACGCCGACGACCGTCCTGAAGACGGGCGTGCGGGAGGCCAGGCGGGCCGCCACGGCCAGCGATCCCTCGTTGTTGAAGCCCATGCGGTTGATCAGCGCGCGGTCCGCCACCAGGCGGAACAGCCGCTTCTTCGGGTTGCCGGGCTGCGGCTCGCCGGTCACCGTGCCGATCTCGACGTGGTCGAAGCCGAGCATCGCCATGCCGTCGACGCCGACGGCGTTCTTGTCGAAGCCGGCGGCGAGACCGAAGGGACTGTGCAGGCGCAGCCCGAGGGCCTCGGTGCGCAGTTCCCGGTGGCGGGGCGCGAGCGCGGCGGCGGCGAGGGTGCGCAGGCCGGGGACGCGCGCGACGAGACGGATCCAGCGGAAGGCGAGGTGGTGGGCCCGCTCCGGATCCATCCGCTGGAACACCAGGTGGAAGAAGTACTTGTACATGGCTGTGTCCTCGTGAAAGGTCTCGTGAAGAACCTGACGAACCTGAAGGGCCTCATGAAGAGGGGGACACCGTTTCCGGTGTCCCCCTCGGGGCCGTCAGTCGCGGGCCGCTGTCAGGTGCTCCGCGTGTTCCTGGAGCGAGCGGACGCCGACCTCGCCGCGGTTGAGGGCGTCGATGCCCTGGACCGCGGCGGCGAGCGCCTGGACCGTCGTCAGGCACGGCACGGAGCGCGCCACGGCGGCCGTACGGATGTCGTAGCCGTCGAGCCGGCCGCCGGTGCCGTACGGCGTGTTGACGATGAGGTCGACCTCACCGTCGTGGATCAGCTGGACGATGGTCTTCTCGCCGTTCGGTCCGGTGCCCTCGGACTGCTTGCGCACCACGGTGGCGTTGATGCCGTTGCGCCTGAGGACCTCGGCGGTGCCGGAGGTGGCGAACAGTTCGAAGCCGTGGGCGACGAGCTCGCGCGCGGGGAAGATCATCGAGCGCTTGTCGCGGTTGGCGACGGAGATGAAGGCGCGGCCCTTGGTGGGCAGCGGCCCGTAGGCGCCCGCCTGCGACTTGGCGTACGCGGTGCCGAAGACGGAGTCGATGCCCATGACCTCGCCGGTGGAGCGCATCTCCGGGCCGAGGACCGTGTCGACGCCGCGGCCGTGGATGTCGCGGAAGCGCGACCAGGGCAGCACGGCCTCCTTGACGGAGATCGGCGCGTCGAGCGGGATGTCGCCGCCGTCGCCCCGGGCCGGGAGCAGGCCCTCCGCGCGGAGCCCGGCGACGGTCGCGCCGAGCGAGATCCGTGCGGCCGCCTTGGCCAGCGGCACCGCGGTCGCCTTCGAGGTGAAGGGGACGGTGCGCGAGGCGCGCGGGTTGGCCTCCAGGACGTAGAGGATGTCGCCGGACAGCGCGAACTGGATGTTGATCAGGCCGCGCACCCCGACGCCGCGCGCGATGGCCTCCGTGGAGGCGCGCAGCCGCTTGATGTCGAAGCCGCCCAGGGTGATCGGGGGCAGGGCGCACGCCGAGTCACCGGAGTGGATGCCGGCCTCCTCGATGTGCTCCATGACGCCGCCCAGGTAGAGCTCCTCGCCGTCGTAGAGTGCGTCGACGTCGATCTCGATGGCGTCGTCGAGGAAACGGTCGACCAGCACCGGCCGGGAGGGGCTGATCTCGGTCGACTCGGCGATGTAGGACGCGAGGCGGGTCTCGTCGTAGACGATCTCCATGCCGCGGCCGCCGAGCACGTAGGACGGACGGACGAGGACCGGGTAGCCGATCTCGTCGGCGATGGCCCTGGCCTCGGTGAAGGTGGTGGCGGTGCCGTGCTTGGGGGCCGGCAGGCCGGCCTCCTTGAGGACCTGGCCGAAGGCGCCCCGGTCCTCGGCCGCGTGGATGGCCTCCGGGGGCGTGCCGACGACCGGTACGCCGTTGTCCTTGAGGGCCTGGGCCAGGCCCAGCGGGGTCTGGCCGCCGAGCTGGACGATCACGCCCGCGACCGGTCCTGCCTGCTGCTCCGCGTGGACGATCTCCAGGACGTCCTCCAGGGTGAGCGGCTCGAAGTACAGCCGGTCGGAGGTGTCGTAGTCGGTGGAGACGGTCTCCGGGTTGCAGTTGACCATCACGGTCTCGTAGCCGCCAGGAGGACTGGGCGCGGTGCTCAGCGCGAAGGAGGCGTGGACGCAGGAGTAGTCGAACTCGATGCCCTGGCCGATGCGGTTCGGGCCGGATCCCAGGATGATCACCGCGGGCTTCTCGCGCGGGGCGACCTCGGTCTCCTCGTCGTAGGAGGAGTAGAAGTACGGCGTGTTCGCGGCGAACTCGGCGGCGCAGGTGTCGACGGTCTTGTAGACCGGGCGGACGCCGAGGGCGTGCCGGACCTCGCGGACGACGTCCTCGCGCAGGCCGCGGATCTCCGCGACCTGCTGGTCGGAGAAGCCGTGCCGCTTGGCCTCGGCGAGCAGTTCGGTGGTCAGCTCGGACGCCTCGGACAGCTCGTCGGCGATCTCCTTGATGAGGAAGAGCTGGTCGACGAACCAGGGGTCGATCTTCGTGGCGTCGAAGACCTCCTCGGGGGTGGCGCCCGCGCGGATGGCCTGCATGACGGTGTTGATGCGGCCGTCGGTCGGGCGGACGGACTCGCCCAGCAGCTCGGCCTTGTCGCCGGGCTCGCCGACGAAGGTGAACTGGCTGCCCTTCTTCTCCAGCGAGCGCAGCGCCTTCTGGAACGCCTCGGTGAAGTTGCGGCCGATGGCCATGGCCTCGCCGACCGACTTCATCGTGGTGGTGAGGGTGGAGTCGGCGCTCGGGAACTTCTCGAAGGCGAACCGCGGCGCCTTGACGACCACGTAGTCGAGGGTCGGCTCGAAGGAGGCCGGGGTCTCCTTCGTGATGTCGTTGGGGATCTCGTCGAGGGTGTAGCCGACGGCGAGCTTGGCGGCGATCTTGGCAATGGGGAAACCGGTCGCCTTGGAGGCCAGCGCCGAGGACCGTGACACGCGCGGGTTCATCTCGATGACGATCACCCGGCCGTCCTCCGGGTTCACCGCGAACTGGATGTTGCAGCCGCCGGTGTCCACGCCGACCTCGCGGATGACGGCGATGCCGATGTCCCGCAGGATCTGGTACTCGCGGTCGGTCAGGGTCATCGCGGGGGCGACGGTGATGGAGTCGCCGGTGTGCACGCCCATGGGGTCGAAGTTCTCGATGGAGCAGACGACCACGACGTTGTCGTGCTTGTCGCGCATCAGCTCCAGCTCGTACTCCTTCCAGCCGAGGATGGACTCCTCGAGGAGCACCTCGGTGGTCGGCGAGAGGGTGAGCCCCTGTCCGGCGATGCGGCGCAGCTCGTCCTCGTCGTGGGCGAAGCCGGAGCCGGCGCCGCCCATGGTGAAGGAGGGGCGGACCACGACCGGGTAGCCGCCGAGCTCGTCGACGCCGGCCAGGACCTCGTCCATGGTGTGGCAGATGACCGAACGGGCGGACTCGCCGTGTCCGATCTTCCCGTGGACGGCCTCCACGACCTCCTTGAACAGCTCGCGGTCCTCGCCCTTGTTGATGGCCTCCACGTTGGCGCCGATCAGCTCGACGCCGTACTTGTCCAGGACCCCGTTCTCGGTCAGCGAGATCGCGGTGTTCAGGGCCGTCTGACCGCCCAGGGTGGGCAGCAGGGCGTCCGGCCGCTCCTTGGCGATGATCTTCTCGACGAACTCGGGGGTGATCGGTTCGACGTAGGTGGCGTCGGCGATCTCCGGATCGGTCATGATCGTCGCCGGGTTGGAGTTGACCAGGACGACCCGCAGGCCCTCGGCCTTCAGCACCCGGCACGCCTGGGTGCCGGAGTAGTCGAACTCGGCGGCCTGGCCGATGACGATCGGGCCGGAGCCGATGACCAGGACGGACTGGATATCGGTGCGCTTAGGCACGCTGGCCCTCCATCAGGGAAACGAAGCGGTCGAACAGGTAGGCGGCGTCGTGCGGGCCCGCTGCCGCTTCCGGGTGGTACTGGACGCTGAAGGCCGGCCGGTCGAGCAGCCGGAGCCCTTCCACCACGTTGTCGTTGAGGCAGACGTGGGACACCTCGGCACGACCGAACGGGGTGTCGGAGACCTTGTCGAGGGGGGCGTCGACGGCGAAGCCGTGGTTGTGCGCGGTGACCTCGACCTTGCCCGTGGTGCGGTCCTGGACGGGCTGGTTGATGCCGCGGTGGCCGTACTTCAGCTTGTAGGTGCCGAAGCCGAGGGCGCGGCCGAGGATCTGGTTGCCGAAGCAGATCCCGAACAGCGGGGTGCCGCGCTCCAGGACGGACCGCATCACGGAGACGGGGTGGTCGGCGGTGGCGGGATCACCGGGTCCGTTGGAGAAGAACACGCCGTCGGGGTTGAGGGCGTGGACGTCGTCGGCGGTCGCGGTGGCGGGCAGGACGTGCACCTCGATGCCGCGCTCGGCCATCCGGTGCGGGGTCATGCCCTTGATACCGAGGTCGACGGCGGCGACGGTGAACCGTTTCTCGCCGACGGCGGGGACGACGTACGGCTCGGTGGTGGCGACCTCGGCGGCGAGGTCGGCGCCCTTCATCCCGGGCGTTTCCCGGACCTCGGCCAGCAGTGCGGCGTCGTCGCGTACGGCGTCGCCGCTGAAGATGCCGACGCGCATGGCGCCCCGCTCGCGCAGGTGCCGGGTGAGGGCGCGGGTGTCGATGCCGCTGATGCCGACGACCCCCTGGGCGGCGAGTTCCTCGTCCAGGGAGCGGCGGGAGCGCCAGTTGGACGGCACGCGCGCGGGGTCGCGCACGACGTAGCCGGCGACCCAGATCCGCCGGGACTCGGGGTCCTCGTCGTTGACGCCGGTGTTGCCGACGTGCGGGGCGGTCATGACCACGACCTGGCGGTGGTAGGACGGGTCGGTGAGGGTCTCCTGGTAGCCGGTCATGCCGGTGGAGAACACCGCTTCGCCGAAGGTCTCCCCCACTGCCCCGTAGGCGCGGCCGCGGAAGATCCGGCCGTCCTCCAGGACGAGTACGGCGGGAAGCACCTTCTCGCGAGAGGCGGTTCCCCGGGTGGAGGTTGTCATCGTTCGGCGCCTTCCGTCATGACGTCTGTGACGTCCGTCTTGCTCATGGAGTTGATGGCCTCGACCCACTCGGTGTGCTCGGCCGCCCGGTCGAAGCGGAAGCCGGAGTCGATCAGCCGCTCGCCGTGCGCCCAGGTGACGACCAGCAGTCCGCCCTCGGTGAGCACCTTGCCGGCGATGCCCTTGTCGAGCCGGGCCCCGCGCAGCGCGTCGGCCGGCACGAAGAAGTCGCCGGCTCCGGGGCGTACGGCGTCCAGGCCCGCGTCGGTGAGGGTGACCTCCGCGCGGCTACGGGTGCCCAGGCCGTGCGCCACGATGCGGTCGAGCCACTGACCGGCGGTGGTGGAGCCGTGGTAGCGGCCGCTCGCGCTGAGTCTCGCCCGGCCGGGAGCGTCCGGGGCCGTGGGCAGTTCGGGCAGGTCGCCCTGGAGGGTGCCGCGCCACTTCCAGCCCTCGCGCATCAGCCAGTAGACGAGCGCGACGAAGAGGGCGAGTCCGACCACCCAGCCGATCCGGGCGGCCCAGTCGGTCACTTCCGCCGATTCCTTCTCGGCGGCCAGCAGGATTACAGGTGTCACGTGAGCTTCCCGTCGATGAGCGTGGCCGTGCCCCGGAGCCAGGTGTGCGTGACACGGCCCGGCAGCTCACGGCCCTCGTAGGGGGTGTTGCGGCTGCGCGAGGCGAAGCCCGCGGGGTCCACGGAACCACGGTATGCCGTGTCGACGAGCGTGAGGTTGGCGGGCTCACCTGCCGAGACGGGCCGGCCGTGGCCCTCGGCCCGTCCGATGCGCGCGGGAGCGAAGGACATCCGGTCCGCGACCCCGGCCCAGTCCAGCAGCCCCGTGTCCACCATGGTCTCCTGGACCACCGACAGCGCCGTCTCCAGGCCGACCATGCCCATGGCCGCGGCGGCCCACTCGCAGTCCTTGTCCTCGTGCGGGTGCGGGGCGTGGTCGGTGGCGACGATGTCGATCGTGCCGTCGGCGAGCGCCCCGCGCAGCGCGTGGACGTCCCGCTCGGTGCGCAGCGGCGGGTTGACCTTGTAGACCGGGTTGTAGGAACGCACCAGCTCGTCGGTGAGGAGCAGGTGGTGCGGGGTGACCTCGGCGGTGACGTCGATACCGCGGGACTTGGCCCAGCGGACGATCTCGACGCTGCCCGCGGTCGACAGGTGGCAGATGTGGACGCGGGAGCCGACGTGCTCGGCGAGCAGCACGTCCCGGGCGATGATCGACTCCTCGGCGACGGCCGGCCAGCCGCCCAGCCCCAGCTCGGCCGAGACGACGCCCTCGTTCATCTGGGCGCCCTCGGTCAGCCGGGGCTCCTGGGCGTGCTGGGCGACGACCCCGTCGAAGGCCTTCACGTACTCCAGGGCGCGCCGCATGATCACGGCGTCGTGGACGCACTTGCCGTCGTCGGAGAAGACGGTGACGCCGGCTGCGGACTCGTGCATGGCGCCCAGTTCGGCGAGCGTGCTGCCCTCCAGGCCGACGGTGACGGCGCCGACGGGGCGTACGTCGCAGTAGCCGTGCTCCTTGCCGAGCCGCCAGACCTGCTCGACGACGCCGGCGGTGTCGGCGACGGGGAAGGTGTTGGCCATGGCGAACACGGCGGTGTAGCCCCCGCTCGCCGCCGCGCGGGTGCCGGTCAGCACGGTCTCGGAGTCCTCGCGGCCGGGCTCGCGCAGATGGGTGTGCAGGTCGACCAGGCCGGGCAGCAGCACCTTGCCGTGGGCCTCGACGACGGTCACCTCCTGTGCGTCTCCGGCCGGGCCGGTGCCCTCGGCGCTCAGCCCGGTGCCGACGGCCGCGACGGTCCCGCCGTCGATCAGCACGTCCTGCGGGTCGCCGCCGAGCACCTTCGCACCGCGGATCAGGGTCTTGCTCATCGTGTTACTTCTCCTCCGTGGTGCGGGCGGGTGTGACGGCGGGTTCGTTGCCCCCGAGCAGCAGGTACAGGACGGCCATCCGGATGGAGACCCCGTTGGTGACCTGCTCGACGACGGTGCAGCGCTCGGAGTCGGCCACCTCGGCGGTGATCTCCATGCCGCGGACCATGGGGCCGGGGTGCATCACGATCGCGTGCTCGGGCGTCCTCCGCATGCGTTCGCCGTCGAGGCCGTAGCGCCGTGAGTACTCGCGTTCGGTCGGGAAGAACGCGGCCTTCATCCGCTCGCGCTGCACCCGCAGCATCATCACGGCGTCGGACTTGGGCAGGGTGCGGTCGAGGTCGTAGGAGACCTCGCAGGGCCAGGCCTCGACGCCGACCGGCAGCAGGGTCGGCGGGGCGACGAGGGTGACCTCCGCGCCGAGGGTGTGCAGCAGGTCGACGTTGGAGCGGGCGACCCGGCTGTGCAGGACGTCGCCGACGAGCGTGACGCGCCGTCCGGAGAGGTCCTGGCCGATCCCGGCGTCCCGGCCGACGAGCCGGCGCCGCATGGTGAAGGCGTCGAGCAGGGCCTGGGTGGGGTGCTGGTGGGTGCCGTCGCCGGCGTTGATGACGTGCGCGTCGATCCAGCCGGAGGTGGCCAGCCGGTACGGGGCCCCGGAGGCGCCGTGCCGGATGACGACGGCGTCGACGCCCATGGCCTCCAGGGTCTGGGCGGTGTCCTTGAGGGACTCGCCCTTGGAGACGCTGGAGCCCTTGGCGGTGAAGTTGATGACGTCCGCGGACAGCCGCTTCTCGGCGGCCTCGAAGGAGATCCTGGTCCGGGTGGAGTCCTCGAAGAAGAGGTTGACGACGGTCCGGCCGCGCAGGGTCGGAAGTTTCTTGATCGGCCGGTCGGCGACCCGGGCCATCTCCTCGGCGGTGTCGAGGATCAGGACGGCGTCGTCGCGGGTGAGGTCGGCGGCCGAGATGAGATGACGCTGCATCTGTCAGGCTCCGTAGGGCAGTTCAATCGGAAGAACGGGACAATCCGGGCAGCCGGGCGCAGGGCGGCGCCCCGGGCCGGCGCGCGCGGGTGGAGCGCGCCCGGATCGCTACGGGGAGGGCTGCTTGGCACCGAGCAGCACGGTGTCGCGACCGTCCTCCTCGGCGAGCAGGACCTTGACCGTCTCCCGCAACGACGTGGGGAGGTTCTTGCCGACGTAGTCGGCGCGGATGGGCAGTTCGCGGTGGCCGCGGTCGACGAGGACGGCGAGCTGCACCGCGCGCGGGCGCCCGATGTCGTTCAGCGCGTCGAGGGCCGCGCGGATGGTGCGCCCGGAGAAGAGCACGTCGTCGACCAGGACGACCAGGCGGCCGTCGAGGCCGTCGCCGGGGATCTCGGTGCGGGCCAGCGCGCGCGGGGGGTGCATGCGCAGGTCGTCGCGGTACATGGTGATGTCGAGCGAGCCGACCGGGACCTTGCGCTCGGTGACCTGCTCGAGCTTGGCGGCGAGCCGCTGGGCGAGGAAGACCCCCCGGGTCGGAATGCCGAGGAGCACCACGTCGTCGGCGCCCTTGGCGCGCTCGACGATCTCGTGGGCGATGCGGGTCAGTACCCGCGCGATGTCGGGGCCCTCGAGAACGGGCCGCGCATCGGAGTGCGTGTCCATGTGAACGGACCTCCTTCTCCGCCTCACGGGACGGACCTTAAAGGACGTCGGATGTACAGCGGCCACGCTACCAGGCCGGGGAGCGACACCCCCGGTACCCCCTCCCGCCGACGACGGTCAGCCCTTCGGCTCAACGGTTCCGGCCGGTCCCGGAAGAGTCGGTGTGGACCGTTCGGCTTGACGGGCGAGAGTAACTCTGCGTAACCTCACAGTGAGTTACCAGCCGCGCGGGCCGGAAACCATGCCGGCCGCGTCGACACAGTGCCGGGGAGCTATATGTCCAGCGAATACGCCAAACAGCTCGGGGCCAAGCTCCGCGCGATCCGCACCCAGCAGGGCCTTTCCCTCCACGGTGTCGAGGAGAAGTCCCAGGGCCGCTGGAAGGCGGTCGTGGTCGGTTCGTACGAGCGCGGCGACCGCGCAGTGACCGTGCAGCGTCTTGCCGAGCTGGCGGACTTCTACGGCGTTCCGGTGCAGGAACTGCTTCCGGGCACCACGCCGGGCGGCGCCGCCGAGCCGCCGCCGAAGCTGGTCCTCGACCTGGAGCGGCTGGCCACGGTGCCGCCGGAGAAGGCCGGCCCGCTGCAGCGGTACGCGGCGACGATCCAGTCCCAGCGCGGCGACTACAACGGCAAGGTGCTCTCGATCCGCCAGGACGACCTGCGCACGCTCGCCGTGATCTACGACCAGTCGCCCTCGGTTCTCACCGAGCAGCTGATCAGCTGGGGTGTGCTGGACGCGGACGCGCGCCGCGCGGTCGCCTCGCACGACGAGGGCTGATCGCACCACCGCCCGAGCAGAAACGTACCGCCGGGGTGCCCCGACCTGCAGAGGCCGGGGCCCCCCGGGGGCGGTGGTCCGGCGGCGGGCCGCCGGGCCCCGGCGGCCGCCCGGGGGGGCCCCGCCCACGCCCGGGGGCCCGGACGGGCCCGGGCACACCCGGACACGCCGGAGGGCCCGCAGCGGTCGTGCTGCGGGCCCTCCGGCGTGTCTGTGCCGGCCCGTGGCCTGCGCGCCGGCGTCGGCTCAGGCCCCGTCGCGGCGCAGCGAGGGCTTGAGCTCCTTGAACCGGCCGAGGAGGCCGTTGACGAACGAGGGCGACTCGTCCGTGGAGAACTCCTTCGCCAGCTGCACCATCTCGTCGAGCACGACGGCGTCCGGGGTCTCGTCGACCCAGACCAGCTCGTAGGCGCCGAGACGCAGGATGTTGCGGTCGACGACCGGCATACGGTCCAGGGTCCAGCCGACCGAGTACTGGGCGATCAGCTCGTCGATGCGCGTCGCGTGCTGCGCGTACCCCTCGACCAGCTGCATCGTGTACTCGCTCACCGGCGGCTGCCGGGTGTCGGACCGGGAGTGCCGGACCCAGTCCGCGAGGACCGTCAGGACGTCGGCGCCGCGCTGGTCGCCTTCGAAGAGGATCTGGAAGGCGCGCTTGCGGGCCGTGTTGCGGGCAGCCACGGTTAGCTGTTCACCCGGCCGAGGTAGTCGCTCGTGCGGGTGTCGACCTTGATCTTCTCACCGGTGGTGATGAAGAGCGGGACCTGGATCTGGTGCCCGGTCTCCAGGGTGGCCGGCTTGGTGCCGCCGGTGGAGCGGTCGCCCTGGACGCCCGGCTCGGTCTCGGCGATGGTCAGCTCGACGGCGGCCGGAAGCTCGACGAAGAGCACCTCGCCCTCGTGCTGCGCGACGGTGGCCTCGAAACCCTCGATGAGGAAGTTGGCGGCGTCGCCGACGGCCTTGCGGTCGACGTGCAGCTGGTCGTAGGTCTCCATGTCCATGAAGACGAAGTAGTCGCCGTCCATGTAGGAGAACTGCATGTCCCGCTTGTCGACGGTGGCCGTTTCGACCTTCACACCGGCGTTGAAGGTCTTGTCGACGGTCTTGCCGGAGAGCACGTTCTTGAGCTTGGTGCGCACGAAAGCCGGGCCCTTGCCGGGCTTGACGTGCTGGAACTCGACGACGGACCAGAGCTGGCCACCGTCGAGCTTGAGCACCATGCCGTTCTTGAGGTCGTTCGTGGAAGCCACGTTGCGCAATCTCCTGGACTGACGTGAGACGACTCGGGGCCGGCACTCGGCGCGAAGCTAGAGCGCCAGCAGTTCCTTGGTCGTGATGGTGAGTAGCTCGGGTCCGCCGTCCGCCTCGGGGCGTACGACGAGCGTGTCATCGATCCGGACGCCGCCCCGGCCCGGGAGGTGGACCCCCGGTTCGACGGTGACCGGCACACAAGCGTCCAGTTTACCCATGGCTCCGGGGGACAATTGAGGGTCCTCGTCGATTTCGAGTCCGACCCCGTGTCCGGTGAGCGCCGGAAGGGCCGCAGCGTACCCCGCGCTGTCCAGTACCTGGCGGGCCGCGTGGTCCACGTCACGGCAGGCGGTGCCGGGCACGAGGGACTCCCGGCCGGCCCGCTGAGCGGTGAAGACGAGGTCGTACAGCTCGATCTGCCAGTCCGCGGGAGCGGTGCCGATGACGAACGTGCGGCCGATCTCGCAACGGTACCCGCGGTAGGTGGCGCCGAGACAGACGGAGAGGAAGTCGCCCTCCTCCACCCGCCGGTCGGTGGGCCGGTGACCGGGCCGCCCGGCGTTCGGGCCGGTGGCGACGGAGGTGGCGAAGGCGGGACCGTCGGCGCCGTGGTCGACCAGGCGGCGCTCCAGTTCCAGTGCGAGATGGCGTTCGGTGCGGCCGACGAGGATGGACTCCAGCAGCTCTCCGAGGGCCTGGTCGGCGATCTCCGCGCTGATGCGCAGACAGGAGATCTCCTCCTCGTCCTTGACCACCCGGAGCTGTTCGACGGCGCTGCCGACGCCTGCCAGGCGCAGTCCGGGGGCGGCCGAACGGAGGGCTCGGTGCCGGATCACGGTGAGGTGGTGCTCCTCGACGGCGAGGGAGTCGGCGCCTCCGGTGGCGGCGAACCCGGCGGCCGCGACGGCGGGATCGCCCCCGGAGTCGGGCACGACGTGCACCCGCAGCGCCTCGTCGGGCCGGGTCGGCGGGAAACGGTCGTCGGGCGGCCCGGCGCACAGCAGGAGGTCCTCGGCGGGGCCCAGCAGCAGCACGGCGCCTTCGGGGGCGGCGCCCGCGAGATAGCGCACATTGGCGGGCCGGGTGACCAGCGCCGCCGCGCTGCCTCCCGCGTTGCAGCATTCCCTCAGCCGCCTCCGGCGGAGCGCGTACACCTCAGACATGTCACGAGCCTATGAGCGGTGGCCGAAAACCGCCGTTCGAGAGGTCCGAGTGGGCGGCAGTGTACGGCTCCGCGCGGCGGTGTCCCGGGCAGATCCGGGGCGGGCCGTCGGCCCCGTGTGCGGTATCGGCGCTCGTGGCCCGCCGGGGCCGCTGCTGCCGTGTCCGGCGAAAGCGGGGGCGGCACGCCGGCCGGTCGCACGGCTGGGCTGCCCGGTGCGGGGCGGCTGGGCGGCAGGGCTGTCGCGCCGAGGCGGTCGCCGCCGGTGGCTCACCAGGACGGCGGGCTGGCGATGGACCTGGCGAGGACGTCGTCCAGGACGGCGGCCGTTTCCGGTATGCCGAGCTGGGAGTTGTCGATGATCGGGAGACCCGAGCCGTACCAGCCGGCCATGCGGCCGTGGATGCGGGCCACCTCCTCGTCGCCGAGGCGGCGGTTGCCGGACCGTTCGGCGTTGCGCTCCAGGACGATGTCCAGACCGGGCAGCAGCACGACCGGCAGCAGGCCCGGCCCCACGTGTCGTTTCCAGCCACCGAGGCCGACGACCGGGCGGTCGGGGAAGACCGCGTCGTCGAGGATGCAGGAGATCCCGTTGGCGAGGAAGTTGCGCGCGGCGAAGCCGCAGGTGCGGCGCGCCAGGCGGTACTGCGCCTCCGAGTGGTCGTTCCACCCGGTCTGCGGGTCGGCGAAACCGGACCGCACCCACTCGCGTACGTCGTCCAGGCTGATGTGCGCGGTCGGCACCCGGCGGCGGTCCGCCCAGTACTTGGCGACGCTGGTCTTCCCGGCGCCCGCGGGGCCTATGAGCAGGACCGCGAGGGTCGTACCGGCCGGGTCGGGGGCCGCGGGGGCCTGCGGGACGCTGGGCATGGCGACGGGGCCGCCCGGCGGCAGCGGCAGATGCCCGGTGGTGTCCGGCGGCGGATGCGGGACGCCCGCGGGCTGCGGCGTCGGTCCGGGCGGGGGCGCGGGGTAGCCGGGGGCCGGCGGCGGCGCGGGCACCGGGACGGACCCCTGGCGCGGTCCCGGATGGTGTGCGGCCGGTGACCAGCCGTCGGCCGGTCCGTGCCCCGGTCGGTGGGGCGGCGGCAGCGGAGAACCCCCTGCGTGCTGCATCCGGTGCCACTCCGTCTCGGTCTGCTGGGCTCGGTTCGCTCGCCGCAGGCGACAAGCACTGACGGCAGGGGGATCCCCCCGCGCTCTCCGACAGCCTAGAGCGTCGGAGCGACTGTTCGAACGAGTACCGCCCCTGCCGTTGTCCGGTGAACGGCCGAAGGCGGCCCTGAGTGCCCCGACCGCCGGGCCGGTTCGCCGACTGCCCGGCGGGGCCGGGGGGCCTGCCCGAAGGAGCAGGCCCCCCGGGTGTTACTCCGCCACTTCCCCGTACGCGGCGAGCAGCACCGCCGGATCCGGGCCTTCCAGCACGGTGGGCCTGGCGAGGCCGTCGAGGACGACGAAGCGCAGCAGGTCGCCGCGGGACTTCTTGTCGACCCTCATGTTCTCCAGCAGCCTGGGCCACTGGTCGTGGCGGTAGCGCAGGGGCAGCCCGACCGATTCGAGGACGGCGCGGTGCCGGTCGGCGGTGGCGTCGTCCAGCCGGCCGGCGAGCCGGCCGAGCTCGGCGGCGAAGTGCATGCCCACCGACACCGCCGCGCCGTGGCGCCACTTGTAACGCTCGTTCTTCTCGATGGCGTGGCCGAGCGTGTGACCGTAGTTGAGGATCTCCCGGCGGCCCGCCTCCTTGAGATCGGAGGAGACGACGTCGGCCTTGACCCGGATCGAGCGCTCGATGAGCTCGGCGGTGTGCGGGCCCGCCGGGGTGCGTGCGGCCTGCGGGTCGGCCTCGATGAGATCGAGGATGACCGGATCGGCGATGAAGCCGGCCTTGATGACCTCCGCCAGCCCGGAGACGTAGTCGTTGGTCTGGAGGGAGTCCAGGGCGGCGAGGTCGCACAGGACCCCGGCGGGCGGGTGGAAGGCGCCCACCAGGTTCTTGCCCTCGGCGGTGTTGATGCCGGTCTTGCCCCCGACGGCCGCGTCGACCATGGCCAGCACGGTGGTCGGCACCGCGATCCAGCGCACCCCGCGCAGCCAGGTGGCGGCCACGAACCCGGCCAGGTCGGTGCTGGCGCCGCCGCCCACGCCGACGATGACGTCGGTCCGGGTGAACCCGGACTGGCCGAGTGCCTTCCAGCAGTAGGCGGCGACCTCCGCGGTCTTGGCCTCCTCCGCGTTGGGCACCTGGATGGCGACGGCCTCGTAGCCCTGCTCGGCGAGATCGGCGCGGAGCGCCTCGCCGGTCTCGGCCAGGGCCTCGGGGTGGACGACCGCGACCCGCTTGGTGCCGGTCCCGATCAGCCCGCCGAGCTCGCCCAGGAGCCGCCGGCCCACCAGGACCTCGTACGGGTCGGTGCCCGCGGTACCGCCGATGTGGATCCGCGTCACTGCCTCGCTGCTCATGCCTGCTTCAACTCCAGTGCGTCCAGGGTGGAGGCGGTGACCTCCTCGGGCGTGCGGCCATCCGTGGCCACGACGGCCGTGGCCACCTCCTCGTACAGGTGGCGCCGGGCCTCCATCAGCTCGCGCCACTGCTTGCGCGGGTTGACGGCGAGCAGCGGCCGGGCGGCGCCCAGGCCGGTGCGCCTGACCGCCTCCTCGACGTCCATCGACAGGTAGACGACCCGCTGCCCGGCGAGCAGCGCGCGCGTGTCGACGTCGAGGACGGCGCCGCCGCCCAGGGCCAGGACACCCTCGTGCTCGGCGAGCGCGGCGCGCACCGCCTGCTTCTCGAGCACGCGGAAGGCGCTCTCGCCCTCGTCCACGAAGATCTCGGCGATGCTGCGGCCCTCGGCGGCGACGATGTCGTCGTCGGTGTCCCGGTAGCCGACACCCAGCCGCTCGGCAAGCAGGTGTCCGACGGTGGACTTGCCGACGCCCATCGGGCCGACCAGCACGATCAGCGGGGTCACCGGATGGCCAGGTTCTCGAGGTAGGACGTCACGTTGCGGCGGGTCTCGGGGACACTGTCACCGCCGAACTTCTCCGCGACCGCGTCCGCGAGGACCAGGGCGACCATGGCCTCGGCGACGATCCCGGCCGCCGGTACGGCGCACACGTCGGAGCGCTGGTGGTGGGCGGCGGTCTCCTCGCCGGTGACGACGTCCACGGTCCTCAGCGCCCGCGGCACGGTCGCGATCGGCTTCATCGCGGCCCGCACCCGCAGCAGCTCACCGGTGCTCAGGCCGCCCTCGGTGCCACCGGAGCGGCCCGAGGCGCGCCTGAGGCCCTCGTCGGTGGCGACGATCTCGTCGTGCGCCTTCGAGCCGGGCACCCGCGCCAGGTCGAAGCCGTCGCCGACCTCCACGCCCTTGATCGCCTGGATGCCCATGAGGGCGGCGGCCAGCCGGGCGTCGAGCCGCCGGTCCCAGTGCACGTGCGAACCGAGCCCGACCGGTACGCCGTACGCCAGCACCTCGACGACTCCGCCGAGGGTGTCGCCGTCCTTGTGGGCCTGGTCGATCTCCGCGACCATCGCCTTCGAGGCGTCCGGGTCCAGGCAGCGCACCGGGTCCTCGTCCAGCCGCTCCACGTCGGCCGGGGCCGGGTACACGCCGTAGGGGGCCTTCGCGGCCGCGAGCTCCACGACGTGGGAGACGATCTCGACGCCGGCCGTCTCCTTCAGGTACGAGCGGGCCACGGCGCCCAGCGCCACCCGGGCCGCGGTCTCCCGCGCGGAGGCCCGTTCCAGCACCGGGCGGGCCTCGTCGAAGCCGTACTTCTGCATGCCGGCGAGGTCGGCGTGGCCGGGGCGCGGGCGGGTCAGCGGGGCGTTGCGGGCGAGGCCGGCCAGCACCTCGGGGTCGACCGGGTCGGCCGCCATGACCTGGTCCCACTTAGGCCACTCGGTGTTGCCCACCATGACCGCGACCGGGGAGCCGAGGGTGAGGCCGTGCCGGACGCCGCCGAGGAAGGTGACCTCGTCCCGCTCGAACTTCATCCGGGCACCGCGACCGTAGCCCAGCCGCCGCCTCGCGAGATGGTCCGCCACCATGTCCGTGGTGATCGGGACGCCGGCGGGAAGGCCCTCCAGCGTCGCGACGAGTGCGGGACCGTGGGACTCCCCCGCGGTCAGCCAGCGCAACCTGCTCAACGGTGCTCCTCCATGCTCGCGCCCGGTACTGCCCTGCGCACGCGCCGTCGCGTACGGCTACGGCGCGACGGGGTGCGCGGCCCCGGCCCGCCACGTCCGATCCTCCCACGTCCGGATGGCGTGTCCGGTCGCCGGTCCATCAGTCGGACGAGCGGTGAGGGGCGGCAGGCCCACCGGCGCCGGGGCACAGCGGTACCGGCTGCCCGGGTGCGCGGGCCCCGGGCAGCCGGTCACCGCTGTGCCCCGCGGTGACCTGCGCGGGGGGCGGGCGCCACGGCCCGGCCGGCCGGGCTGCGGCGCGTACCGGCCCAGGTGGTCGGCTCCGCCGCCCTGTCCGTACGGGGCCGCGTGGACCGGCCGGCCCGCCCGGGTGGCGCACCGGTGTGCGCTCCTGCGCTCGGTCCTGCCGGCCCAGGAGGCGACGACGAGAACGACCAGGGCCGGCACCGTGATCTGCACCCGGTCGGGCAGGAAGCCCCGTACGGACTCGAAGATCCGAGCCTTCCAGGACGCCAGTGGCGTGCCTGCGGACATGAACGCGTGTCCCTCCCCCGGTTCCGTCCCCCTGCGGAACCGGACGGGATCCTATCGGGCCGCGAGCGCCCGCTCCCCCGCTTTTCGCATGGCGTCCAGCGGGGCCGGTGCACGCCCCGTCATCTGCTCGACCTGGAGCACCGCCTGGTGCACCAGCAGGTCGAGCCCGCCGACCACCGCACCGCCGTATGCCGACCAGCGGGCCGCGAGGGCGGTCGGCCAGGGGTCGTAGAGGACGTCGAAGAGGGCCGCCGGGCGTTCGGGAACGGCTCGGGCGAGGGTGTCGGTGACGCCCGCCGGGGTGGTGGTGACCACCAGCGGAGCGTGCAGGGCCCGTTCGGCGTCGTCCCAGTCGGCGATGCGCACCGCCACGTCCAGGCGCTCGGCCCACTGCCGCATCTCGGCGCCTCGCGCGGCGCTGCGCACGTAGACGACGACCTCGCCGGCGCAGATCCGGGAGAGCGCGGCGAGCGCGGACGACGCGGTGGCCCCGGCACCGAGGATCGCGGCGGTGTCCACCTTGTCGATGCCGTGCTCGCGCAGGGCGGCGACCATGCCGGGGATGTCGGTGTTGTCGCCGGTCCGGCGGCCGTCCTCGGTGAAAACGACGGTGTTGACCGCGTCGACCGAGGCCGCGGTCTCGCTGATCCCGTCCAGCAGCGGGATCACCGCCCGCTTCAGCGGCATGGTCAGCGACAGTCCGGCCCAGTCGTCCCCGAGCTTCTCGAAGAAGCCCGGCAGGGCTTGCTCGTCGACGTCGAAGCGGTCGTACGTCCGGCCCTCCAGGCCCAGCTCCGCATAGGCGGTGCGGTGCAGCACCGGGGAGAGGGAGTGGGTGATCGGGGAGCCCAGGACCGCCGCACGTAGCGCCCCGGCCCTAGCTGGCATTGAACTTGTCCTTCAGCTTCAGGAAGTCGTCGTGCGTCCTGGCGAATTCTGTCTTGTTCACGCCGTCGGTGGCCACGAAATAGATCCAGCCCTCCTCGGTGGGATCCAACGCCGCTTGAAGAGCGTCTTTGCCGGGGTTGCCGATGGGTCCGGGTGGCAGACCCTTGTTGGTGTAGGTGTTGTACGGGTCCTTGTTGCTGTTGATCTCGGACTCGCTGATGTCGATGTTGCTCTCGCCCTTCAGGTAGTTGAAGGTCGAGTCGAACTGGAGCAGCTGGTTCGTCTCGGTGTTGGTGGGCTTGAGGCGGTTGTAGATGACCTCGGACATCTTGCGGAAGTCGTCGTGGGTCTTGCCTTCGGCCTGCACCAGGCTCGCGACCGTGACCAGTTCCCACGGCCCTTCGAGACCGAGACTCCCGGCCTTCTCCTCGAACTGCAGTTCCTCGTACGTGTCGGCGGCCCGGCCCACCATCTCCTTGAGCACCGCCTCGGGTTTCGCGCCCTTGCCCACCGCATAGCTGGACGGGTAGAGGAAGCCCTCCAGCGGGTCCTTGACGTCCTCGTCGTTCACGGCCCAGTCGGGCAGGCCGAGCTTCTCCCACTCCTTCTCGGCAACCTTCGCGGTGGTGCCGTCCTCGACCTCGAGGCGTTCGTCGATGAGCTTGTAGATCTCGGCGTTGCGCTTGCCCTCTGCGATGATCAGGTTGTTGCGGCTCTTCGGGCTGAGCATCAGCTCGACCGCGCTCTCGGCCGACATCTCCAGCTCGAGCGTGTACACGCCGTCCTGGATCGTCTTGCCCTGCGGATTGCCGGCCTGGGCCGCGACGAAGGCGTCGACGCTCTTGACGACGCCTTCCTTCTTGAGCACCTGGCCGATGGCGTATCCGCCGGACCCCTTGGGGATCGTGACGGTCACCTGCTCGCCGTTGCCGTCACCCGCGAAGTCCGGGGCGCTGCCGAGACGATCCTTGACGAACTGCCAGCCGATATAGCTCACACCGGCCGCACCGCCGCCGAGGACCAGCACCACCACGAGGCAGGCGAGCCCACTGCGCCGCTTCTTTTCCTTGGCGCCCTTACCGCCCCTGGCGCCTTTGCCCCGGCGGTCGCCGCGACCGCCCGGCTCGTCGTCCTCGTCCTGGTCGTCGCCCGAGAAGAAGGCGTGTTCGCCCTGGTCCGGCCCCGGGTCCCAGTCGGTCCGCGACTCCGGTTCCGCGTCCTGCTCCCGCTGCCGGCCGGGCTCGGCGCCGCGCCGGGCGGGCGGCTCCGGCGGCGGATAGGCGTCGGGGGTCGCGTAGTAGTCGGACTGCTGGTCGCCGTACGTCCCGCCCTGCTGACCGTACGGGTCCGTGGGACCGGCCGCCGCGTACGGGTCCTGCGGGTGGGCGGGGGCTCCGGTCTGCCAGCCGCCCGTGTCGTACTGCTGCTGGTCCGGATGCTGCTGGTTCGGATGCTGCTCGTCCGGGTGCTGCCGGTCCGGGTGCTGTGCCTGCTGGGGGGCGTACTGCTGGCCGTACTGCTGCTCGCCGTACTGCTGCTGGTCGTACTGCTGGTGACCTTGCTGCTGGTCGTACTGCGCGTACTGCTGCTGTCCGTACCCGCCCTGCTGCTCGGCGGTGCCCCAGTCGCCGTACTGCTGCTGCGGCTGCTGCGGGTAGTGCTGCGCCTGGCCGTCGTAAGAGGGCTGCTGACCCTGCTGGGCCTGCTGGCCCTGCTGCCCTGTCCACCCGCCGTCCCCGTACAACGGGTCGTCCGGATGCCACGGTGCGGAGCCTTGGCCCCGGCCATACTCAGTCATCGATCCCCTAGAGCCGCGAGGCGGCGGTCACGCGGCTGTGGGGGTGGCCGACGTCCGTTCCGCCTCTCTTTAGCGGCGGCTGTTCGAACGCCACCGCATCGCGCGGAACGTTACCGTACCGCGATCAGCTCACCACTTCGACGCCCTCACCGGGTGCGTTGCCTGACACCCGTTCGGATTCGAGGGCCTGCTGGAGGATGACCACGGCGGCGGCCTGGTCGATGACGGAGCGTCCCTTCCTGGACTTCACACCGGAGGCGCGCAGCCCCTGGCTCGCCGTCACCGTCGTCATGCGCTCGTCGACGAGGCGCACGGACACCGGCGCGATCCCGCGGGCCAGTTCCCGCGCGAAGCCGCGGACCTTGACCGCGGCGGGGCCCTCGCCCCCCTTGAGGGAACGAGGGAGGCCTACGACGACCTCGATCGGCTCGTACTCCTCGACGAGCTGCCGAAGGCGCCGGTGAGCCGCCGGGACGTCCCGGCCGGGAACCGTCTCGACCGGGGTGGCGAGGATCCCGTCGGGGTCGCACGAGGCGACCCCGATCCGGGCGTCCCCGACGTCGATCGCGAGCCGGCGGCCGCGGCGCATCGCCGGGCCGCCCGACGGGTCAGGCATCGAGTCGCTCACTCGGCCGTGTCCGCCACGAGCCGCTCGACGGCGTCGACGGCGTCGCCGACGGCGGCCGCGTTCTGGCCACCGCCCTGGGCGACGTCCGGCTTGCCGCCACCGCCGCCGCCGAGGGTCTTGGCGGCCGCGCGGACCAGGTCACCGGCCTTGAGACCGCGCTCGCGGGCGGCCTCGTTGGTGGCGATGACGGTGAGGGGCTTGCCGCCCACGGTGGTGAACAGGGCGACGACGGCGGCCCGGCCGCCCTGGATGCGGCCGCGTACGTCGAGGACCAGCTTGCGCAGGTCGTCGGCGGTGGTGCCGTCCGGGACCCGGCCGGTGACCACGGCGATGCCGCGGATGTCCTTGGCGGAGGCGGCGAGACCGGCGGCGGCCTGCAGCACCTTCTCGGCGCGGAACTTCTCGATCTCCTTCTCCGCGTCCTTGAGCTTGCCGAGCATGGCGGAGACCTTCTCCGGGAGCTCCTCCGGGCGCCCCTTGATCAGCTCCTGGAGCTGGGCGACGACGGTGTGCTCGCGGGCGAGGAAGTTGTAGGCGTCCACACCGACCAGTGCCTCGATGCGGCGCACACCGGAGCCGATGGAGGACTCGCCGAGCAGCTTGACCAGGCCGAGCTGGGCGGTGTTGTGCACGTGGGTGCCGCCGCACAGCTCCTTGGAGAAGTCGCCGATGGTCACCACACGCACGCGCTCGCCGTACTTCTCGCCGAACTCGGCGATGGCACCCTGCTTCTTGGCCTCGTCGATGCCCATGACGTCGGCACGGACGTCCAGGTCGCGGGCGAGCACCTCGTTGATCTTCTGCTCGACGTCGGTCATCACGGCCGTCGGAACGGCGGACGGCGAACCGAAGTCGAAGCGGAAGCGGCCGGGCTGGTTCTCGGAACCGGCCTGGGCGGCCGTCGGGCCGAGGGCGTCGCGCAGGGCCTGGTGGGTGAGGTGGGTGGCCGAGTGGGCGCGGGCGATGGCCGTGCGGCGGCGCTCGTCGATGGAGGCGTGGGCCTTGGCGCCGAGGGTGACCTCGCCGACCTGGACGACGCCCTTGTGGACGTACACGCCCGGCACAGGCTTCTGGCAGTCACGGACCTCGATGACGGCACCGGAGTCGGCCCTGATCCGCCCGGTGTCACCGATCTGGCCGCCGCCCTCGGCGTAGAACGGGGTGCGGTCGAGGACGATCTCCACCTCGTCGCCCTCGGCGGCGGCCGGTGAGGAGACGCCGTCGACCAGGATGCCCACGACGGTGGACTCGCCCTCGGTGGCGGTGTAGCCGGTGAAGTCGGTGGCACCGGCCCGGTCGGCGATCTCACGGTAGGCGCCGAGGTCGGCGTGGCCGGTCTTCTTGGTCCGCGCGTCGGCCTTGGCCCGTTCCCGCTGTTCCTTCATGAGCCGGCGGAAGCCGTCCTCGTCCACGGACAGGCCCTGCTCGGCGGCCATCTCCAGGGTGAGGTCGATCGGGAAGCCCCAGGTGTCGTGCAGCAGGAAGGCCCGGTCGCCGGACAGGACGGTGCCACCGGACTGCTTGGTCTCGGTGACGGCGGTGTCGAGGATGTTGGTGCCGGCCTTCAGCGTCTTGAGGAAGGCGTTCTCCTCGGCGACGGCGACCTTCTCGATCCGCTCGCGGTCGGTGATCAGTTCGGGGTACTGCTGCCCCATCATGCCGATGACGACGTCGACCAGGTCCTTGACGACCGGGCCGGTGGCACCGAGGAGGCGCATGTTGCGGATGGCGCGGCGCATGATGCGGCGCAGCACGTAGCCGCGGCCCTCGTTGCCCGGGGTGACGCCGTCGCCGATGAGCATGACCGAGGTGCGCATGTGGTCGGTGACCACGCGCAGCGAGACGTCCGAGTCCTCGGCGTCGCCGTAGCGGACCCCGGTCAGGGCGGTGGCCCTGTCGATGACGGCCATGGAGGTGTCGATCTCGTACAGGTTCTGCACGTCCTGCAGAACCATGGCGAGCCGCTCGAGGCCGAGACCGGTGTCGATGTTCTGGCTCGGCAGGTCCCCGAGGATCTCGAAGTTGTCCTTGCCGATGCCCTCGCCCCGCTCGTACTGCATGAAGACGAGGTTCCAGATCTCCACGTACCGCTCGTCGTTGACGGCGGGGCCGCCCTCGGCGCCGAACTCGGGGCCGCGGTCGTAGTTGATCTCGGAGCAGGGACCGCAGGGGCCGGGGACGCCCATGGACCAGTAGTTGTCCTTCATGCCCAGGCGCTGGATGCGCTCCTCGGGCACGCCGACGACGTCGCGCCAGATGCGCTCGGCCTCGTCGTCGTCCTTGTAGACGGTGATCCACAGGCGCTCGGGGTCGAGGCCGTAGCCGCCCTTGTCCTGGGGGCTGGTGAGCAGCTCCCAGGCGAGCTTGACGGCGCCTTCCTTGAAGTAGTCGCCGAAGGAGAAGTTGCCGCACATCTGGAAGAACGTGCCGTGCCGGGTGGTCTTGCCGACCTCTTCGATGTCCGGCGTGCGGACGCACTTCTGGACGCTGGTGGCGCGCGCGAAGGGCGGCTTGACCTCGCCCAGGAAGTAGGGCTTGAAGGGCACCATGCCGGCCGGGACGAGGAGCAGAGTCGGGTCGTCCGCGATGAGCGACGCCGAAGGGACGACGGTGTGCCCGCGCTCCTCGAAGAAGCTCAGCCAGCGGCGGCGGATCTCGGCCGACTCCATCAGTGGTCCTCATTCCGGTTGTACGGGTTCGTCAGGTACGCCGAGCCCTCGGCGTACCGCGGGTTGGTCTTCGGGCTGTTGCGGTTCTCGAGGGCGGCGTACCGGCCGGACCGCGGGAGTTCCCGGTCGACGGGGGCGCCGAGGCCGAGGGCGTCGCCGAGTTCGGCCTCGCGCCGGGCCATGTGGTCGCGGACGTCGAGGGCGAAGTCCGCCGCCCGGTCCTTGATGCGGCCGCCGGTCTCGATCGCCTTGTTCGCCGCGGTCGCGGCGAGGCTCTCGGGCGTCAGCTGCCTCAGTTTCCGGTTGACCTTGGTGGTGGCCCACACACCTGCGGCGACGCCGGTGCTGAACCAGAACGTACGGCGGAACATCGCTGGGTCAGTCCTTCTTTCCCCGGGTGCGCCTCGCCCGCCGCGTGCCCGGGACGGTGCGGCCCACGATCACGGTGCGGCCCGGCGCCTTCGCGGGCTCGGTCCTGTCGGACGCCTGCCTGGCGGACGCGTCCTCCTTACGGCCGCCGACGGCCCGGCGCACGCCGTAGCCGAAGGCGGCGACCTTGACCAGCGGGCCGCCGAAGGTGGAGGCGACGGTGGTCGACAGGGCGGAGGCGTTGGAAGTGACCTCCTGGACGTCGGAGGCGATCGCGTCGACCCGCTCGATCTGGGTCTGCGCGGAGCGCACCGCGGTGGAGGCGTCGGCCAACAGCGGGACGGCCTGGTCGGTCACGTCCGCCACGAGCCTGGTGGTCGCCCGGAGCGTCTGGGCCAGCCTCGCCAGCGCGACGGCGAGGAAGGAGACCAGGATCGCCCAGAACACGGCCACCAGGATTCCGGCCACCTCTCCACCGGACACTGTGCGCACCTGCTCCCTGAGAGACATGCCTGAACATCGAGAGAATCGTGCACCGAGCCTATCGCGCCGCCGGCAGGACTCCGTACCGGATTAACGCCCGGCGCGGGGACGCGGCCCGGCCGGGACGAGGCGGTGCGCCGGGCGCCGCACGGGGCCGGGACCGGAGCCGCGGCGGCCGCTTCGGCACCGGGCACGACCGTGCGCAGGCGGCTGCCGGGGCGGCCACGCAGCAGCCCGCCCGGCGGGGGCCCCCGCGCGGGGGGGGGCGGCGGGGGGGGGGCCCCCGCCCCCCCCCCCGCGGGGGGCCCCCGGGGGGGGGGGGGGCCCCCCCGGGCGGGCTGGGGTACCGCGTGCCTGCCGGGGTCAGCGGGCGTAGTACTCGACGACGAGCTGCTCGTCGCAGATCACCGGGATCTCCTTGCGGTTCGGCTCACGGTCCAGGCGGAACGCCAGGGACTTGAGGTTCACCTGGAGGTAGCGCGGGGTCTCGCCGTCGGGGGCGAAGCCACCCTCGCGGGCGATCGTGAACAGCGTCTTGTCCTTGCTGCGCTCACGGACCTGCACGACGTCGTCCGGGCGGACGCGGAAGGAGGGCTTGTCGACCTTCTTGCCGTTGACCTGGATGTGGCCGTGGGTGACCATCTGGCGGGCCTGGTAGATCGTGCGGGCGATGCCCGAACGCAGGACCAGGGCGTCGAGGCGGCGCTCGAGCTCGATGACGAGCGCTTCACCGGTCTTGAGCGACGTCTTGGCGGCACGCTCGTACGCGCGGACGAGCTGGCGCTCGCTGACGTCGTACTGGGCGCGCAGACGCTGCTTCTCCAGCAGACGGACCTTGTAGTCCGAGTTCTGCTTGCGGCCGCGGCCGTGCTCGCCCGGCGGGTAGGGGCGGGCCTCGAAGTACTTGACGGCCTTCGGGGTCAGCGCGATACCGAGGGCACGCGACTTCTTGACCTTGGGGCGGGACTGATTCGCCACTGTCTCTTTCACCTTCGTTTTGTCGGCTCACCAGGGTTAGGGGAGGTCGCATCCGCAGCCGGGGAAACCCCGCGGGTCCGTGACGGACCTGCCGGGCAGCCGTTCCCCTGGTCTGGGCACATACGTGCAGCACGCGAGTGGCCCACCGGCCGGTCCCGGACGTCCGGGTGGTGGTGGGCTGCCCGCGACACCGTTCGACGGTGCGCGACGCTCCTGGATTCCCTGCCCCCGGGGGGGCGGGTCTCCGGCTGGATGTCCCGCTCTGGTGGTGCCGGTTTCCCTTGCGGGTATCCGGACGCGGGACGCAGCTTCGGCAGATTCTACAGGGTGCTCACGGCTGCTTCCGACCGAGGTGCTTCCTGGTCCACTCCACCGCGTCGGCGTACCGCGCCTCGGCGCCGTGCCGGGTGGGTTCGTAGTACGCGCGGTCCTTGAGGGCGTCCGGGGCGTACTGCTGCTGGGCTATGCCCTCGGAGAGGTCGTGCGGGTACACGTACCCCTGGGCGTGGCCCAGCTTGGCCGCGCCCTGGTAGTGCCCGTCGCGCAGGTGGGCCGGCACGGGCCCGGCCAGTCCCTTGCGGACGTCGTCGAGGGCGGCGCCGATCGCGGTGGTGGCCGCGTTGGACTTGGGGGCGAGGGCGAGGGCGATGGTGGCGTGGCTGAGGGTGAGGGCCGCCTCCGGGAAGCCGATCATGGCGACGGCCTGGGCGGCGGCGACCGCGGTCTGCAGGGCGTGCGGGTCGGCGAGGCCGATGTCCTCGCTGGCGGAGATCATCAGGCGGCGGGCGATGAAGCGGGGGTCCTCACCGGCCTCGATCATCCGGGCGAGGTAGTGCAGGGCGGCATCCACGTCGGAGCCGCGAATGGACTTGATCAGAGCGCTGGCGACGTCGTAGTGCTGGTCTCCGGAACGGTCGTACTTCACTGCGGCCCGGTCGACCGTCTCCTCCAGGGTGGCCAGGGAGATCTCCGTCTCGCCCTTGTCCAGCGCGGCCCCCGCCGCGGCCTCCAGGGCGGTCAGGGCGCGGCGGGCGTCCCCGCCGGCGATGCGCACCAGGTGGCTGCCGGTGTCCTCGGGGAGGGTGAGGGCGCCTTTCAGGCCCCGCTCGTCGCCGAGCGCGCGGTGGAGCAGGTCCCGGATGTCGTCGTCGGTGAGGGGTTCGAGGGTGAGCAGGAGCGAGCGGGACAGCAGCGGGGAGATGACCGAGAAGTAGGGGTTCTCGGTGGTCGCGGCGATCAGCGTGACCCAGCGGTTCTCGACCGCGGGGAGCAGGGAGTCCTGCTGCGCCTTGCTGAAGCGGTGGATCTCGTCGAGGAAGAGGACGGTCTCCTTGCCGTACCCGCCCGAGGCGCGGCGGGCGCCGTCGATGACCGCGCGGACCTCCTTGACGCCCGCGGTGATCGCCGACAGTTCGACGAAACGCCGGTCGGTGGCCTGGGAGACGACGTGGGCCAGGGTCGTCTTGCCGGTGCCGGGCGGCCCCCACAGGAACACCGAGGACGGGCCCGCGGGGCCAAAGGCGCCCTCGCCGACCAGCCGGCGCAGGGGCGAGCCGGGCTTCAGCAGATGCTGCTGGCCCACCACCTCGTCGAGGGTGCGCGGGCGCATCCGGACGGCGAGGGGGCTGCCGGTCGGGTCCTTCTCCTGGCGTTCTTCGGCTGCGGCGGTGAACAGGTCGGGCTCCACACCGAAACCCTAAAGGACCGCACCGACAGCGCGGCTCGCGCGGTCGGTGCGGTCCTTGCGGCCCCGGGGCCGGTGCGGTTCCTGCGGCCCCGGGGCCGGTGCGGCCGGGGCGGTCAGCTGGTCCAGAACTCCCACCAGCGGGTCAGGATCAGCATGCCGATGATGCCGATGTGCAGCACGGGCATGACCCAGGTGAACTCGCCGAAGAAGCTCTTCAGCCAGCCAGGGGCGGGCAGGAAGCCCTTGCGGACGTTGAACGACGTGACGTACCAGAACATGATGATGGTGGCGACCCAGGCCAGGCAGCACCACAGGCACAGGGCGTTGATCCGGTACAGGGACTGGACCGTCAGCCAGGCGCAGAAGACGACACCGAAGAGGGTGCCCGCGTTGAGGGTGAGCCAGTACCAGCGCGGGAAGCGTGCCCCGGCGAGCAGGCTCATGCCCACGCAGACGACGATGCCGTAGGTCACGAGGCCCAGCATCGGGTTGGGAAAGCCGAAGACGCTCGCCTGGTCGCTCTCCATGACGCTGCCGCAGGAGACCACCGGGTTGAGGCTGCAGCCGGGAACGAAGGTCTCGCCCCTGACCTTGGCCTCGAGCAGTTTGAACTTGTCCAGTGTGATGATCCACGCGGCCAGGACACCGGCGGCGCCGGTGACGACCAGCAGCAGGGCGAACGCACGGCCGGCGCCCTCGCGCGGCGGCCCGGCGGCGGGCCCCGGAGCGGGATCGGGCTCGGTGGAAACGTCCTTCACTGTCGTCTTGCTCATCACGCCGATTCCGTCACTGGAGAGTGTGGACCTGCTTCGGGCAGGGTCATTGTGCCGCACGTGACCGTGGGTTCACCGCCCACTGGCCATAAGACCGTACGGACAGTCACCGCAGGTGTACGGTTTCGGCCGCAGTATGTGCTCCGGCCGTACATACACTCCAGCCTAAGTCCCCGGGCGGGGGAATCGACGTCCGGGGAATTGACACGGCGACGCCACCGACGACGAAGGCGCCGGGGCCTCTGGGGCACACCGGCGCCTTCGTGCGCGTCAGGGCGAGGACGGGAGTCAGCCGAGCCGGGCCTCCAGCTCGGCCACGATCTCGTTGACGCCCACCGCGGTCTGCTCGCCGGACTCCATGTCCTTGAGCTGGACGACTCCCTCGGCGAGATCGCGCTCGCCGAGCACCAGGGCGTAGCGCGCGCCCGAGCGGTTGGCCGCCTTCATCGCCGCCTTCAGGCCCCTGCCGCCGTAGGCGAAGTCGGCGGCGACGCCGTTCTTGCGCAGTTCGGTGACCTTGGCGAACAGCACCCGGCGGGCCTCCTCGCCGAGCGGGACGGCGAACACGCTGGTGGTGGCCGGGAGTTCGAGCTCGACGCCCTCCGCCTCCAGGGCCAGCACGGTGCGGTCGACGCCGAGCGCCCAGCCGACGGACGGCAGCGCGGGTCCGCCGATCATCTCCGAGAGACCGTCGTAGCGGCCGCCGCCGCCCACCGCGGACTGGGAGCCCAGACCGTCGTGGACGAACTCGAAGGTGGTGCGCGTGTAGTAGTCCAGTCCCCGCACCAGCCTGGGGTCGTCCTCGTAGGCGACGCCGGCGGCCGTGACCAGCTCGCGGACCTCCTCGTGGTACGCCTTGCAGGCGTCGCACAGGTAGTCACGCAGCAGCGGGGCGCCGGTCAGCTGCTTCTGCACCGTCTCGCGCTTGTCGTCCAGGACGCGCAGCGGGTTGATCTCCGCGCGGCGCAGGGTGTCCTCGTCCAGGTCGAGACCGCGCAGGAAGTCCTGGAGCGCGGCCCGGTAGACGGGACGGCACTCCTTGTCGCCCAGGGAGTTCAGCAGGATGCGGAACGCGCTGAGTCCCAGGGAGCGGTACGCCTGGTCGGCCAGGATGATCAGCTCGGCGTCGAGCGCCGGGTCCTCGGCCCCGATCGCCTCCGCTCCGACCTGGGAGAAGTGACGGTAGCGGCCTTTCTGGGGTCGCTCGTAGCGGTAGTACGAGCCGGAGTACCAGAGCTTGACCGGGAGGTTGCCCGCCTTGTGCAGGTTGGCCTCGAGGGCCGCGCGCAGCACGGAGGCCGTGCCCTCGGGCCGCAGGGCGAGGCGGTCGCCGCCCTTGGTCTCGAAGGCGTACATCTCCTTGGTGACGATGTCGGTGGACTCACCGACACCGCGCGCGAACAGCTCGACGTTCTCGAAGCCGGGCGTCTCGATGTAGCCGTAGCCGGAGCCGCGCAGCGGAGCGGCGATGGCCTCGCGGACGGCGAGGTACTTGGCGCTGTCCGGCGGGATCAGGTCGTAGGTGCCCTTGGGGGCCTTGAAGGTGCTCACGGAAGGTCTTGTCACATTCCTCGTCGGGGGGCGCCGGCGGCGCCGCGTCCTTGGCGGTCCGCCGCCACCTGCCGCAGATACGGGTTGGTGGCGCGCTCCTGGCCGATGGTCGTCCGGGGGCCGTGTCCGGACAGCACCACGGTCGGGTCGTCGAGCGGCAGGCACACGCGGGCCAGCGAGTCGAGCAGGTCGGCCATGTCACCGCCGGGCAGGTCGGTGCGTCCGACGGAGCCGGCGAACAGCAGGTCGCCCGAGAAGAGCACCGGCGGGATGTCCGCCGCCTCGGGCAGGCCGAAGGTCACCGACCCCTTGGTATGGCCCGGTGCGTGCGCGACCGTCAGCTGCAGCCCGGCCAGGTCGAGCTCGGCTCCGTCGGCCAGCTCCTTGACGTCGGCCGGTTCCCCGACGCTCAGCTCGCCCATGAGCGGCATGCCGATGGTGCGGCCGATGCCCTTCTCGGGGTCGCTCATCATGTACCGGTCGTCGGGGTGGATCCAGGCCGGTACGTCGTGCGCGCCGCACACGGGGACGACCGAGGCCACGTGGTCGATGTGGCCGTGGGTGAGGACGACGGCGACGGGCTTCAGCCGGTGCTTGCGGACCGCCTCCTCGACTCCGGGGGCGGCCTGGTGGCCGGGGTCGATGATCACGCACTCCTCACCGGCGGCGGGGGCGACGAGATAACAGTTCGTCCCCCAGGCCCCGGCGGGGAACCCGGCAATGAGCACGTTCGTCCTTCGTTGTGTCGGTACGGGAGACTTGCCACGGGACTCGCGCCCGTGGTCAGAGCCTACCGGCGCTGCCGTTTCCTCAGCCAACCCATATACGGTACGGGGCACACGCAGTCAGTCGGCCCGCCGCCCGCACGCGTATATCGGTCGGCACACGAGAGGCATGAGGAGTAACCCGGTGGTCAGCCAGGAGCAGCGGCGGCGTCAGCTCGCCCGGGAGAAGTTCTTGCGGCAGCAGCAGCGGCGTACCGAGGCACGCCGCAAGTCGCGGATCCGCAACTCGGTGATCGCGTCCGCCCTCGGTGTGGTCCTGGTCGGCAGCCTCGGGCTGTACACGGCCGGGGCGTTCGACCAGGACGAGGGCAGGTCCGACGCGAGTGCGGAGGTCACGCCCAGCGCCGAGGCGCCGAGCAGGGCGCCCGATCCGTGCGAGAAGCCGGCGGAGGGCAAGGTCGCCTCGAAGACCTGGAAGAAGGAGCCGGCGATGTCCATCGACGAGTCGGCGAAGTACACGATGACGCTCGACACGACCTGCGGCACGATCGACATGGAGCTGAAGGCGTCGGCGGCCCCGCACACCGTCAACTCGTTCGCGTTCCTCGCCGGTGAGGGCTACTTCGACCACAGCACGTGCCACCGGCTCACCACCAACGGCATCTACGTGCTGCAGTGCGGTGACCCGACGGGCACCGGCACCGGCGGCCCCGGCTACACGATTCCGGACGAGAACCTGAAGGACAAGAGCCTCAAGGACGACACCTACCCGGCGGGCACCGTCGCCATGGCGAACACCGGGCAGAAGGACAGCGGCGGCAGCCAGTTCTTCCTGGTGTACGAGGACAGCCCGCTCCCGCCGAGCTACACGCCGTTCGGCACCGTCTCGGCGGACGGCCTGAAGGTCCTGAAGAAGATCGCCGAGGCCGGCGACAGCACCGGAGCGGGTGACGGAGCCCCCAACGCGACGGTCGTCATCGACAAGGCGACCGTCAGCAAATCCTGACCGTCTCACTGCGGAATTTCGGTCGCGCGGGATGCGGACAGGCATCCCGTCGGTCGCCTAGATTGACCGTGACGAAAACTGTGGACGATGCCCGGGGGCAGCAGATCCCCCGCAGGCATCATGTGGAGGAGGCGCTGTGAGCAGCGACCCGTGGGGCCGCGTCGACGAGACGGGGACCGTGTACGTGCGTACGGCCGACGGAGAGCAGGTCGTCGGTTCCTGGCAGGCGGGCTCCCCCGAGGAGGCTCTGGCCTACTTCGAGCGCAAGTACGAGGGCCTGGTTGTGGAGATCGGCCTCCTCGAGAAGCGGGTGAAGACCACCGACCTGTCCTCGAAGGACGCCATGGCGGCGATCGGGCACCTGCGCGAGCAGGTCGACGCCCATCACGCGGTCGGTGACCTGGCCGCCCTGCGGGTGCGGCTGGACAAGCTCGTGGAGCTGGTGGAGACCCGGCGCGAGGAGCGCAGGGCGCAGCGGGCGAAGCAGTCCGACGAGGCGCGCCAGGCCAAGGAGGCGCTGGTCGCCGAGGCGGAGGAGCTGGCGGGGTCGGACCAGTGGCGGGCGGCCGGTGAGCGGCTGCGGGCGCTGGTGGACACCTGGAAGGGCCTGCCGCGGCTGGACCGCAAGTCCGACGACGAGCTGTGGCACCGCTTCTCGCACGCGCGGTCGGCGTTCTCCAAGCGGCGCAAGCAGCACTTCGCGCACCTGGACGCGCAGCGCGAGGAGGCCCGCAAGACCAAGGAACGTCTGGTCGCCGAGGCCGAGGCGCTGTCGAAGTCGACGGACTGGGGTGCGACGGCGGCGCGCTACCGGGACCTGATGTCGGAGTGGAAGGCCGCGGGCCGTGCCCAGCGTGAGCACGAGGAGGACCTGTGGAACCGCTTCCGCGGCGCCCAGGACGTCTTCTTCGCCGCTCGCGGCTCGGTCTTCGCCGAGCGTGACGCGGAGCAGACGGAGAATCTCAAGCTCAAGGAGGAGCTGGCCGGGGAGGCGGAGAAGCTCCTGCCGATCACGGATCTGAAGGCCGCCCGCGCCGCGTTCCGCGCGCTCAACGAGCGGTGGGAGGCCATCGGCCATGTGCCGCGGGACGCCCGGCCGAAGGTCGAGGGCCGGATGCACACCGTCGAGCGGGCCATGCAGGAGGCCGAGGAGGCCGAATGGCGCCGGACCAACCCGGAGGCACGCGCGCGGGCCGAGGGCCTGACCGGTCAGCTCCAGGCAGCCGTGGACAAGCTGAAGGGCCAGATCGAGCAGGCACGGGCGCAGGGCAACGACGCCAGGGCCCGGAAGCTCGAGCGTGAGCTGGAGGGCCGCCAGGCACTCCTGGACCAGGCTCTGAAGGGGCTGCAGGAGTTCGGCGGCTGAGGACCGCCGTCACCGTCACGGCCACCGCGAGGTCAGAGGGGCTCCCGTACCGCGTGTGCGGGAGCCCCTCTGTCGTGCCGTGTCGTGCGCCGGGGCCGGACGGCCCCTACGTCCGGTTGCGGGCCGAGGTCACCCTGTACACGTCGTAGACGCCCTCCACGCCCCGTACCGCCTTCAGGACGTGCCCGAGGTGCTTCGGGTCGCCCATCTCGAAGGTGAAGCGGGAGGTGGCGACGCGGTCGCGGGAGGTCTGGACGGCCGCGGAGAGGATGTTGACGTGCTGGTCGGACAGCACACGGGTGACGTCCGAGAGCAGCCGGGAGCGGTCCAGTGCCTCGACCTGGATGGCGACGAGGAACACCGAGGACTGGGAGGGCGCCCACTCGACCTCGAGGATGCGCTCGGGCTCACGGGACAGCGAGTCGATGTTCACGCAGTCGTTGCGGTGGACGGAGACGCCGTTGCCACGGGTGACGAAGCCGATGACCGGGTCGCCGGGGACCGGTGTGCAGCAGCGGGCCAGCTTGACCCAGACGTCGTCGACGCCCTTGACGACGACCCCGGGATCGGCGTTGGAACGGCGCTTGCGTCCCCGGCCGCGGGCCGGCGGCACCGACTCGTCGATCTCCTCGGTGGCCGCCTCCTCGCCGCCGAGGGCCTGCACCAGCTTCTGGACGATGTTCTGCGCGGCGACATGGCCCTCGCCGATCGCCGCGTACAGCGCGGAGATGTCCGAGTAGCGCATCTCGTGCGCGAGGGTGACCAGCGAGTCGCCGGTGAGGATGCGCTGGATCGGCAGGTTCTGCTTGCGCATCGCGCGGACGATGGCGTCCTTGCCCTGCTCGATCGCCTCGTCCCGGCGCTCCTTGGAGAACCAGGCGCGGATCTTGTTGCGGGCACGCGGTGACTTGACGAAGCCGAGCCAGTCCCGGGAGGGGCCCGCGCCGGCCGCCTTGGAGGTGAAGACCTCCACCAGGTCGCCGTTGTCCAGGGTCGACTCGAGCGGTACGAGCCGGCCGTTGACCCGGGCCCCTATGGTGCGGTGGCCGACCTCGGTGTGGACCGCGTAGGCGAAGTCGACCGGGGTGGCTCCGGCGGGGAGCGCGATGACGTCGCCCTTGGGGGTGAAGACGAAGACCTCGTTGCGGGACAGGTCGAAGCGCAGGGACTCCAGGAACTCGCCGGGGTCCTCGGTCTCCTTCTGCCAGTCGAGCAGCTGCCGCAGCCACGCCATGTCGTTGACGGCGGCGGATTCCTTGTCGGCCTTGCCGTACCTGCCCGGGGCGACGTCGGTGCGCACCTTCGAGGCGCCGGCGACGGCCTCCTGCTTGTACTTCCAGTGCGCGGCGATGCCGTACTCGGCGCGGCGGTGCATGTCGAACGTGCGGATCTGCAGCTCGACCGGCTTGCCGCCGGGGCCGATGACCGTCGTGTGCAGCGACTGGTACATGTTGAACTTGGGCATCGCGATGTAGTCCTTGAACCGGCCGGGGACCGGATTCCACCGCGCGTGCACCGTGCCGAGGGCCGCGTAGCAGTCGCGGACGGTGTCCACCAGGACGCGGATGCCCACCAGGTCGTAGATCTCCGCGAAGTCCCTGCCGCGGACGATCATCTTCTGGTAGACGCTGTAGTAGTGCTTGGGACGGCCGGTGACGGTCGCCTTGATGCGGGCCGCGCGCAGGTCCTGCTGGACCTCGTCGGTCACGATCGCCAGGTACTCGTCGCGCTTGGGGGCGCGCTCGGCGACCAGGCGGACGATCTCGTCGTACATCTTGGGGTAGAGGATCGCGAAGGCGAGGTCCTCCAGCTCCCACTTGATGGTGTTCATGCCCAGCCGGTGGGCGAGCGGCGCGTAGATCTCCAGGGTCTCGCGCGCCTTCTTCTCCTGCTTGTCGCGCTTGAGGTAGCGCATGGTGCGCATGTTGTGCAGGCGGTCGGCGAGCTTGATGACCAGGACACGGGGGTCCTTGGCCATGGCGACGACCATCTTGCGCACGGTCTCGGCCTGCGCGGCCTCGCCGAACTTGACCTTGTCCAGTTTGGTGACGCCGTCGACCAGCAGGGCGACGGTGTCGCCGAAGTCCCGGCGGAGCTGTTCCAGCCCGTACTCGGTGTCCTCCACCGTGTCGTGCAGCAGGCCGGCCATCAGGGTGGCCGGGTCCATGCCCAGCTCGGCGAGGATGGTGGTGACGGCGAGCGGGTGTGTGATGTACGGGTCGCCGCTCTTGCGCTTCTGGCCGCGGTGCCAGCGCTCGGCGACCTGGTAGGCGCTCTCGATCTGGCGGAGCGTGGAGTTCTCGATCTTGGGGTCGTTGCCGCGCACTATCCGCAGCAGCGGCTCCAGCACCGGGTTGTACGGGTTGGCGCGCTGGACACCGAGCCGGGCGAGCCGGGCGCGGACGCGGTTGGAGGAGCCGGAACGGGACGGCTGCCCGCTGTTGGGGCGGACCGCGGGGGCGGAGCGGTCGGGCGACGGAGGTCCCCCCGCGCGGGCGGGGCCGGAAGTGGGGGACGGCTTGGGGCGTGGCTGCTCGGGCTTCTCGGCGGCGGCGGCCTGGGCGTGCTGGACCGGCCCGCGCGGGTCGTTCTTCGCGTGGGGCGTGCTCGGCACGGGCTTGGCCGCGGCAGCCGAGCCGGACTCGGGCTTGTCTGCGGTCAGGTGCTGGGCCTCGTCTGCCAAGAGGACTCCTCGTACGCGGTCCGGGTCCCCAGGTCAGGTTCCGGAGCCCCCATGGTAGCCATCCCGGGTCGGCGGATCTCCTTCGGACCGGTGTCCGGACCGTTTCCCGGTGAAACGCACGGGGCGGGCACCGGATTCCCCCGGTGCCCGCCCGCGCGGTGTCCGTCACGCCCGTCCCGCCTCGTGCGGAGCCGGGGAACGGCGTTCCGGGCCGCTCGTCAGATCGTGAGCAGTGCCTCCAGCGGAGCGCCGGCCAGGGCCGGTTCCACGCGCGCCCGGCCACCCAGGAAGCCGAGCTCCATGAGCACGGCCAGGCCCACGACCTCGGCGCCCGCCCTGCGGATGAGCTGGACCGACGCCTCGGCGGTGCCGCCGGTGGCGAGCACGTCGTCGATCACCAGGACGCGGTCGCCGGCGGCGAGGTCCTCGGCGTGCACCTCGATCTCGGCGGAGCCGTACTCCAGGTCGTACGCCTGGCTGAGCGTGGCTCCGGGGAGCTTGCCCGCCTTGCGTACGGGGATGAAGCCGAGGCCGGCGCGGACGGCGACCGGGGCGCCGAGGATGAAACCGCGGGCCTCCAGGCCGACGACCTTGGTCGCGCCGGTGCGTCCGGCGATCTCCGCGAGGGCGTCGCTGAGGGCGCCGAACGCCGCCGGGTCGGCCAGGAGCGGGGTGATGTCCTTGAACATCACGCCCGGCTCCGGGTAGTCCGCCACGTCCCGGATGCGGCTCAGCAGCAGTGCGGAGACATCGGTGAGTTCGGTCATCGGCGCTTTCCCGAAGGTCGGCCGCGGCCGTGGCCGCGGGAGGCGGACTGGTCGCGGGGGCCGACGACGACGGCAGCGGCGTCGTCCGGCCCGTCGTCGTGGCCGTCGCCGGGTACCCGGGCCCGACTCGGCTCGTCGTCCGTTCCGGTGCCCTGGGCGCGCTTGGCCAGGACGCGCTTCTTCAGGGACTTCAGCGACGGCTCGAGTTCCTTGAGGTCGGCGACGAGCGGGGTGGCGATGAAGATCGACGAGTAGGCGCCGGCGGCGAGGCCGACGAACAGGGACAGCGAGATGTCGTTCAGCATGCCGGCGCCGAGGACACCGCCACCGATGAACAGCAGGCCCGCCACCGGCAGCAGCGCGACCACCGTGGTGTTGACGGAACGGACCAGGGTGCCGTTGATGGAGCGGTTGGCGATCTCGCTGTAGGTCCAGCGGGACTGCTTGGTGATGTCCCTGGTCTGTTCCTTGAGGCTGTCGAACACCACGACCGTGTCGTAGAGCGAATAGCCGAGGATGGTCAGCAGACCGATCACCGTGCCCGGTGTGACCTCGAAGCCCACGAGGGCGTAGACGCCGACGGTGATGGTGATGTCGTGGATCAGCGCGATGAACGCGGCGAGGGCCATGCGCCACTCGAAGGCGATCGCCAGATAGATCACGACCAGGACCAGGAAGATGCCGAGACCCTGCCAGGCCTTGTTGGCGATCTGTTCGCCCCAGCTGGGTCCGACCAGGTCGGCGTTGATCTGCTCCGCCTCGACGCCCAGGTCCTCGGAGAGCGCCGTCTTGATCCTGTCCGAGGTGCTGGTGTCGATGGCCGCGATCTGGATGCGCAGGCTGCCGTCACCGAGCTTCTGGACGATGGCGTCGTGGCCGGAGGCCTCTTCCGCGTACTCCTCGGCCTGGGAGACCGAGGCGCTCATGTTCTTCGGGGTGGTGAAGACCGCCCCGCCCTGGAACTCGATGCCCATGTGCAGGCCGCGTACCGCCAGGCCGGCGATGGCCAGGACGGTGATCAGGATGGAGACGCCGTACCAGAGCTTGCGGTTCTTGATGAAGTCGTAGCCGACCTCACCGTGGTGCAGCCGGGCGCCGAGCTGACCGAGCTTCGACATCTCTCACGCCTCCTTCGTCTGGGCGGGGGCGGGGGCGGAGGGTCGGCGGGTGCGGCGGATCGGGGGCTTCGCCCCGAGCGCCTTCGGGTCCAGGCCCGACCACTTGTGGCCGCCGGCGAAGAACTTCCGGCGGGCCATCAGGGTCAGGAGCGGCTTGGTGAACAGGAACACCACCACGACGTCGAGCAGCGTGGTCAGGCCGAGCGTGAACGCGAAGCCCTGGACCTTGCCGACGGAGACGACGAAGAGCACCGCGGCGGCGAGGAAGGACACGAAGTCGGAGACCAGGATGGTGCGCCGGGCGCGCGGCCAGGCACGCTCCACGGCGGTGCGCAGGACGCGTCCCTCCCGGATCTCGTCCCGCACCCGTTCGAAGTACACGATGAACGAGTCCGCCGTGATGCCGATCGCGACGATGGCGCCGCAGACGGCCGGGAGGTTCAGCGCGAAGCCGATGGCCGGGCCGAGCAGCGCCATGATCACGTAGGTGAGGGAGGCGGACACCAGCAGCGAGATGATGGCGATGAACGACAGACCGCGGTAGTAGAGCAGCAGGTACAGGACGACCAGGGCGATGCCGATCGCGCCGGCGATCAGGCCGGCCTCGAGCTGCTCGCCGCCGAGCGCGGCGGTGACGGTGGTGACGCTGTCCTCGCGGAACGTCAGCGGCAGGGCGCCGTAGGACAGCATGTTGGCGAGTTCCTCGGACGACTTCTGGGTGAAGTTGCCGGAGATCTCCGCGTTGCCGCCGGTGAGGGCCTGGCTGACGTACGGGTCGGAGACGACCTCGTTGTCCAGGACGATGGCGAACTGGTTCTGCGGGGACGGGTTCTGGGCGAGCCGGCCGGTGACGTCGGCGAACTTCTTGCTGCCCTCGTCCGTGAAGTCCATGGTGACGGTCCAGCCGGCACCGGTCTGCGTGTTGAGGATCGCCTGGGCGTCGTCGACGTCCGTGCCGTCGACGGCGGCGGGGCCGAGGATGTACTTCTGCCACTGGCCCTGGGAGTTCTGGCCGCAGGCCACGGTCGAGTCGGTGGCCTTGGTGCCGTCACCGGCGGTGGCGCGGACGCTCGCCTTGGTGCAGTCGAGCGCGGCGTACTGGGCCTGGAGCTCGTTGTCGGTCTCGGCGGCGCCGTCCGCCGCGGGTGCGGAGGGGCTGGCCCCGGCCTCGGCCGAACCACTGGCGGTCGCGGACGGGGTGGGGTCGGCCCTCAGGGCCTCGGTGACCGCACGGCCCTGGGTGGTGGCGCTCGCCGACGGGCTGGTGGAGGCGGGCAAGGACCCCTCGTCGGTGGTCTTGTCCGCGGCCTCCTCGCTCGCGCCGTCGGTGGCCTTGTCGCCCTCGTCCTCGGCGGATGTGTCACCGGTGGCGCTCGGCGTGGGAGCGGCACCGCCCGCGGCGAGCTCGGTGGCGACGACCGGACGGAAGTAGAGTTTGGCGGTGGTGCCGACCTGTTCCCGGGCCTGTTCGGAGTTGGTGCCCTTGGGAATGTTGACGATGATGTTGCGGTCGCCCTGCGTCTGGACCTCGGCCTCGGAGACACCGAGGCCGTTGACGCGACGCTCCATGATGGAGACCGCGGTCGCCATGTTGGTCGGGTTGATCGCGGATTCCTGGCCGGCCTCGGGGACGGCCGCCAGCGTGATGCTGGTGCCGCCGGCGAGGTCGATGCCCAGACGCGGAGTGGTGTGCCCCGAGGCGAACATTCCCCCGGTGAGCGCCACGATGGCGATCAGGATCAGGGCCAGCGAGCGCCACGGTTTGCTCGTGGCGCTCGCGTTGCGTCCCTTTTTGAGTGCTGCCACCTTCTCGTACTCCCTCTCGGGCCGCCTCGCGCTCGGTCGAAGGGCGGGCGGCCATGACATGGTCTCGGGGTGCCGCGCGAGCTGGGCATGTCCCGGGGTGGGGGGGGCCGGGGGGCCCGCCCCCCCCCCCCCCCCCCCCACCCCCCCCGCCCCCCCCCGCCCGCGCGCAGGCCGCGCGGCCGGCCCCG